>NZ_JBITGV010000010.1:0-379836 GCF_044457385.1 Streptomyces sp. NPDC050548 | reverse complement strand
CAGCCCACTGATCGTCAGAAAGATCCCCTCGCCCCACATCGCGATCATCACGGCGCAGCCCGAATGATGAAGCCCACTTCTAAAACACGCCCTAGTCGCGTATCCGCTCGCACAGGTCTGACAGCTGCTCGCTGTCGCGCGGTGCCGGCATGCCGTCCGTGAACGTGCGGAACGGCGCGCTCAGCGTCGGCCACGCGCCGGCGTCGGCGAAGCAGCCGATATTGGCATCGGAGCCGAACTCGACCCGCTTGCCCGGCTCAAGCTCGTCGAGGTCGTCGTCGATCCCCAGGCCCATCTCCCAGCCGACCACCGGGGCGTCGCTGACACACAGTCGGGTCGCGGCGCAGTCGACGCCGTCGAAACGCTCGCCCATGAACTCGTACGGCCCCGCCGTCCACGAGAACTCCACCCGGTAGGTGCCCGGCGGAATCCGCGCGGCCAGCTCCCTCGGGGGCCTCGTGGGCCGCCCTCGCTCGTACTCCCAGATTTCGTCGTCGTGCCACGGCGCGTCCACGACGAGTCGGCCACTGGGGACACGGATGGTGGTCACCTGCTCGATTCCCGTGACCACGACGGGCGTTTCCGGATCGTCGTAGACCGTCCCCAGTTGGGCCCCAGGTGTGAACGCCGTCTCCAGATACCAGCTGGCCTCCGGCCCGGCCGGCAGCCGGGCGTCCCCGCCCCACTCCATGTCCCGTCCCCTCCCTCGCCACCCCTGTGGGCGGTCAATCGAAAGGTACGCGGTCCCACTGACATCGAGGTTCGGGCGAAGGTCCCCGCACGGCCGTGCCCTCAGAGCTGCACGACGATCGTCTTCGTCGCGGTGCAGCTGTCGAGGGCCTCGACGCCCTTCTCCCGGCCGTAGCCGGACTTGCGGAATCCGCCGAAAGGGAGTTCCACGCCGCCGCCGGCGCCGTAGGTGTTCACATAGACCTGGCCCGCCTCGACCTCAGCGGCGACCCGGTGTGCCCGGCTCAGGTCCCTCGTCCACACGGCGCCGAGCAGCGCGTAGTCGGTCCCGTTCGCCAGGGCGACGGCTTCCTCCTCGGTCGAGAACCGCATCGTGGTGAGGACGGGTCCGAAGATCTCCTCCTGGGCGATCGGTGCCGCCGGGTCGACGCCGTCGATCAGGGTCGGCGTGAAGTAGGCGCCGTCCGCCAGGCCTTCGGGCTCGGCCACCGAGCCGCCGAAGACGATCTCGCCGGTGTCGGCCGACTGCACATAGCCGCGTACGCGGTCCTGCTGCTTGCGCGAGACGAGTGGACCGAGGTCGGGGTCGTCGAGGCCGCGGCCGATCGTCACCTCGGCGAAGTGTGCCGCGATGCGGTCCACCACTTCGGTGTGCACGCTCTCATGGACGAGCACGCGCGATCCCGCCGAGCAGGTCTGTCCGGCGTTCTGCAGGATCGCGGCTGCCGCGACCCGGGCGGCCTTCTCGATGTCGGCGTCGGGGAACACCAAGTGGGCGGATTTGCCGCCGAGTTCGAGCGTCACCGGCGACACCCGCTCGGCGGCGGCCGCGGCGACGAGGGCGCCGACCCGGGTGGAGCCGACGAAGCCCAGATGGTCGATGCCGGGATGGGCCGCCAGCGCGGCACCGGCCTCGGCACCGAGGCCGGTCACGACGTTGAACACCCCTTCAGGCAGGCCCGCTTGGATCGCCAGCCCGGCCACGGCGATCGCCGTGCGCGGGGTCTCGTCGGCCGGCTTCACCACGGCGCAGTTGCCGGTCGCGAGAGCGGGTGCGACACCACGGGCGAGCAGTTGAAGTGGGTAGTTCCACGCGAGGATGTGGCCGGTGACGCCGTGGGGTTCTCGGCGCGTGTAGACGAGGAGGTCGGGGCGGAGCGGCAGGCTCAGGCCGTAGTACGAGTCGATCGCGCGGCCGTAGAAACGGAAGTAACGGGCGCACACCCGGGCGTCGTTGCGTGCCTGGGACAGGGGTTTGCCGGAGTCCTCGCTCTCCAGTCGGGCGAGTTCCTCCGAGCTGTTGTCGATCAGGTCGGCCAACCGGCAGAGCAGATCGGCGCGTTGTTCCGGTGTCGTGGTGCGCCAGGTTCGTTGCGCCGCGCGTGCCGAGGTGACCGCCCGGTCGATCTCCTCCGGTGTTCCTCTCGACACCTGGCCGAGGGAGCGTCCGGTCGAGGGGTCGATGTTCTCGTAGACCTCGGGTGTCCCGACCGGCACACCGTCGATGAAGGACTCGGTGACCTGATCCACGTTCCTTGCGTGTACGTCCAGTTGGGCCATGGGAGCCTCCCGCTGCCGATGTTCCCGATCGCTTCAGATCACGCCCTGCTCCGACAGTTCCCGGCGCCGGTCGGCGTCGAGGCCGAGGAGTCCGCCGTAGATCTCGTCGTTGTGCTCGCCGAGGGCCGGGCCGAGGTGGCTGATGCCGCCCTGGGTCGCCGAGAAGCGCGGCACCGGTGACTGGACGCGCATGGACCCGAGTTGAGGGTCGGGGACCGACCGGTAGACGTCTCTGGCCACCATCTGCGGGTCGGCGAGGAGTTGGGCGGCGTCGTAGACGGGGGCGGCGGCGACGTCGGCCGCCTCGAAGACGGCCATCGCGTCGTCCAGGGTGTGCGCGCCGATCCAGTCGGCCATGATCGCGTCGATCTCGGCGGCGTGGCGCAGGCGTTGCTGTGCCTCGGCGAATCTGGGGTCCTCGGTGAGTTCGGGGCGTCCGACCGCCTGGAGGGCGCGTTTGGCGATCGTGGGGGCGCTGCCGGACATGGCGAGCCAGTGGAAGTCCTTGGTGAGGTAGACGTTGCGCGGGGCGCTGATGTCCCAGCGGTTTCCGGTCCTGTTGGGGACGGTGCCGAGTTGGTCGTAGGTGAGCACCGACTGTTCCAGAAGGCGTGCCAGCGGGTCGATCAGGTTGATGTCGACGAGTTGGCCGTCGGCGCCGTGCACGTCGCGGTGGTAGAGGGCCATCATCACCGCGTAGGTGGCGGTCAGGCCGGCGACGCCGTCGGCGAGCATGAAGGAGGGGAGGGTCGGTGGGCCGTCCGGGCTGCCAGTGAGGTGGGCGAAGCCACTCATCGCCTCGCCAAGGGTGCCGAAGCCCGGGCGGTCGGACTTCGGTCCGCCCGCTCCGTAGCCGGTGACGTGCACCATCACCAGGCGGGGGCTCTCCGCGGCGAGACTCGGGTAGTCGAGGCGCCATTTCCGCAGGGTCGACGGGCGCAGGTTCAGCACCACGACGTCCGACTGGCGGGCGAGTCGGCGCAGCAGGTCCCGTCCGGTCTCCTGGCGCAGATTCAGGGTGACGCTCTTCTTGTTGCGGCCCACGCTCTTCCACATCAGGCCGACGCCGTCCTTCTGGGCACCCCACTGCCTCAACGGGTCACCCCCGTCGGGCTGTTCGACCTTGATGACGTCGGCGCCGTGCTCGCCGAGCCAGGTGGCGATCAGTGGTCCGGCGGCGAGGGTGGCGGCATCGAGGACACGGAGTCCTGCCAGTGGTCCGGCGTTCATGGTGCGTTCCCTGCCTTCCTGTTGAGCGCGGTCCTGTGGTGCTCGGGGCGAGATCCGCGCGGCCACGCTAACGGGGCTCCGGTACCCGGCCGGGGCCCGTTCCCGCTCAGCGGGCACGGGACATGACTGCCGGCTCGGCGCTTCCTATGTTGATCGAGGGGCTTCCCGGCTTTGACGGGACGCGCAGTCAACACGCCCCGGGTTTACGTAACTTGACGAGGAGCGAACCATGCGGACCGACTCGGCGCCGACCACCCCGATCACCCTGCTCGCCGCGAAGCAGGAGATCACGGAGGTCCTGTACCGGTACTGCCGTGGCCTCGACCGCATGGACCGCGCGCTCGCCGACACCGTCTGGCATCCCGACGGCACGGCCGACTACGGCCCTTCCTACCGGGGTTCCGGCGCCGGCTTCCTCGACTTCGTCTGGCCCTACCACGCCCGACTCGCCGCCCATTCGCACCTGGTGTCCAACGCGCTCGTCGAGGTCGACGAGGCGGCGGGAACGGCGGCCAGCGAGGCGTATGTGTCGGTGTGGCTGCGCACCCGCCCGGCCGACGGTCTCGTCACCGACCTGTTCCACCGGGGCCGGTACGTCGACCGCTGGTCGTGCCGCGCGGGCGTCTGGGCCATCGACCACCGGGTCTACGTCGGTGACCTCTACCGCGAGGTGACACACGCCGTCGAAGCCGCCGAGGCACCTTCGGGGCGCCGGGACGACACCGACCCCTCCTACGAGGTGTTCCGCTGACCCGACGCGGCACCGCGCCTCCGCTCCCTCGCCCCACCGGCTCACGAAAGGCCCCGATGACCACGTCACGCGCTGACCAGATGACCCTGGTCGCCTTCCTCCAGGCGTCCAACGTGTCCGTGTACTCCGGCTCCTGGCGCTATCCCAGCGCCGCGGCGGACTTCCTGGACGTGCGCTACTACCAGCGGATCGCGCGCGTGCTGGAGGAGGGCATGTTCGACCTGATGTTCTTCGACGACCGGCTCGCCATGCCGACGATCCACGGCAACTCGCCCGCCGACGCGGTCCGTTACGGTGCGCGCCCGGTCAAGCTCGACCTGAGCACGGTGCTGGGTGCCGTCGCGGGCGCCACCGAACACATCGGGCTGGGTGCGACGTACTCGACGACGTACTACCAACCCTTCCATGTGGCGCGGACGTTCGCGACGCTCGACCATCTCAGCGGCGGACGGGCCGCCTGGAACGTCGTGACGTCGGTGAACGACGCCGAGGCCCAGAACTTCGGCCTGGACGAGCACCTCGAACACGACAAGCGCTACGACCGGGCCGAGGAGTTCGTCGAGGTCGTCTCGAAGCTCTGGGACTCGTGGGAGGACGACGCGATCGTCGGCGACCGTACGGCCGGGATCTTCGCCGACCCCGGCAAGGTGCACGAACTCTCCCACCAGGGTAAGTACTTCAGCGTGCGTGGGCCGCTGACGGTGCCGCGTACTCCGCAGGGGCGGCCGGTGATCATCCAGGCCGGGCAGTCGGGACGGGGCCGGCTGTTCGCGGCCAAGTGGGCCGATCTGATCTTCACGTCCGATCCGAGCCAGGAGATCGCGCGCGAGCACTACCAGGAGCAGAAGGACCTGATCACCGAGGCGGGGCGGGACGCGGGGTCCGTACGTCTGCTGCCCATGGTCTACACGATCGCCGGTGAGACGGAGGCGATCGCGCGGGAGAAGGAGGCGCTGTTCCTCGACGAACTCGTGCATCCCATGGCCTCGTTGACCCTGCTGTCCGAGGTGACCAACCACGACTTCGCGGGCCACTCGCTCGACGACGTGGTCACCGACGAACTCATCGACTCGGTTTCCGGGATCCGCGGCCTCGTCCAGGGCGTACGACGGCACCTCGGCGACCGCGAACTGACCCTGCGCATGCTGGCGAACCACCGGGCCACCCTGCTCCAGGGCCCGCGGTTCGTCGGTACCGGACCGGGGATCGCCGAACAGATGCGGCAGTGGTTCGAGTCGCGCTCGTGCGACGGCTTCGTCCTCGCCGCCACCCACTTCCCTGGCGCCTTCGAGGACTTCGTGCGGCTGGTGGTGCCCGAACTCCGCCGGCTGGGGCTCGTCCGCAGCGAGTACACGGGCAGGACGTTGCGGGAGAACCTGTCCCTGGACCGCCCGGCGAACCTGTTCACCGAGGAAGAGGCCACGACACGATGAACACTCCTCCCCTGCGCCGCTCTGAGCTGGCCACGCCCGCCTCCAACGACCATATGTTCGCCAAGGCCGCCGCCTCACGGTCCGACCTGGTCTTCCTCGACCTGGAGGACGCGGTGGCACCCGCGCTGCGCGAGGATTCGCGGGGCAAGGCCGTACGGGCGCTGAACGAGTACGACTGGGGCGCCACCGTCCGTGCCGTGCGGATCAACGGGATCGACACGAAGTGGGCCCACGGCGACATCATCGAGGTGGTCGAAGGGGCCCGGGAGAACCTGGACACCATCATCGTCCCGAAGGTCACGGCCGCGCGGGACGTGTGGTGGGTCGACGTGCTGCTGAACCAGCTGGAGGAGCGGCTCGGTCTGCTCAAGCGGATCCGGTTGGAGGTCCTCATCGAGGATGTCGCGGGGGTCGCGCACGCCGAGGAGATCGCGACCGCGAGCGACCGGCTGGACGCCGTCATCTTCGGTGCGGGCGATCTGTCGGTGTCGCAGGGCGCCCGCGTGGACACCAACTTCCGCCCCCGCGAGCCGTATCCGGGCGACTTCTGGTACTTCGCGCGGATGCAGGTGCTGACCGCGGCACGCATCGCTGGCATCGCCGCCATCGACGCCCCCTATCCCGACTTCCGCGACCCGGCCGGCTACGAGGAGGACGCCCGCTCGGCGGCCTCCCTCGGATTCGACGGCAAGTGGGCGATCCATCCCTCGCAGATCGAGATCGCGAACCAGGTCTTCCGCGCGAGCGACGACGAGATCCGACGTGCCCGGCGGGTCCTGGAGGCGTATCGCGCCGCAGAGGCCGAGGGCCTGGGCGCCACCAGCGTGGACGGCCAACTGGTGGACGCCGCGCATGTGAAGCTCGCGGAGAACGTCCTCGCGCAGCACGCCGCCGTCTCCAACTCCGTTGCCCCGTAGGGGATTGCGCGGAGTGGATCTTACGAGAGTCTGACGCGGCCCCCGGAGGCCTTCACCCGGCGCCGCACAGCGGCCACTCTGGTCCCACACACCGGTGGACACCGCCGTGGTGAAGGGAAAGCGGCCATCGCGGCGGGACATCCCGGGCACGTGACGAACGTGCCCGGGACGCCGTGCACGAGCACCCCTACGGCGCAGCCGAGCCGATCCAGCCGCGATAGACGTCCGCGTCGACGTTGCCGCCGCACACGACGGTGACCACATGGCGGCCGGCGAAGCGCTCACGGTCTTCGAGGATCGCCGCGATACCGAGGGCCGCCGACGGTTCGACGACGAGGCCTGCGTGCTCGAAGAGCAGCCGCATACCGGCGACGATCGACTCCTCCCGGACCAGGACGGCGTCGTCGGCGACCAGGAGGAGATCGTCCAGGACGGCCGGGATGGGAAACCGGCCCGCGACACCGTCGGCGATGGTGTCCGCCGACTCGGTGGTGACGACCCGCCGCGCGCGCCACGAGAGCGTCAACGCCGGTGCGCCCAGCGGCTGGACGCAGATCACCTCGACCTCGGGCACCAGGGACTTCAGCACATGCCCCACTCCGGTGGCCAGCGCGCCGCCGCCGAGGGCGATCAGCACGGCGTCGAACGGCCGCGCCGCGTCCGCCAGTTCAAGCCCGATGGTCGCCGCACCCTCGCAGGTCTCGATGTCGAGGCTGTCCTCGACCAGCCGGATGCCCTCGGACCGTGTGACAACCGCCGCCCGCTCACGGGCCAACTCGTGGTCCCCGTCGACCAGTTGCAGATGGGCACCCAGCGCGCGGATGCGGTCGAGTTTGGCCGCGGTCGCGAAACGGGACGCCACCACGGTGACGTCGAGCCCCCGGCCGCGACCGGACCACGCGAGGGCCTGGCCGAGGTTGCCCGCGCTGGCGCACACGACGGCCCGCTCGCGGCTGTCGGCGAGCCGGCTCGCGACAAGCTCGGTGCCGCGCGCCTTGAAGCTGCGGACCGGGTTCGCCGTTTCCAGCTTGATGCTGACCGCGCACCCGAGGCCGGGTTCCAGCGCCTCGCAGCGGTACAGCGGGGTGTCGAGGAACATCGGGTCGATCACCTGGCGGGCCGCCCTGATCCGAGCGGTGTCGAGGCGTGTCTGCTGCACGACACGGCAGCGTAGCGCCACAGGCACAGCTCATGTCTCGGCGACGGCCCGGGCACGCAGCCGCTCGCGCAACTCGTACTTGCGGACCTTCCCCGAGGGCGCCAACGGCAGCTCTTCCACGACCTCGACGCGCTCCGGCGTCTTTTGCGGCGCGACCCGGTGGCGGGCGAACAGTTCACGTACCTCCGCGATGTCCAGCGTGCCGCCGTCGAGGACGACGAACGCGGCCACGCGCTCGCCGTAGCGCGGGTCGGGTTCGGCGACCACCGCCGCGTGGCGCACCCGGGGATGCGTGGCGAGGATGTCCTCGACCTCCTTGGAGGCGATGTTCTCGCCGCCCCGGATGATGATGTCCTTGATGCGGTCGGTGATGGTCAAGTACCCGTCCGCGTCGAGGCGTCCGACGTCGCCGGTGCGGAACCAGCCGCCGGGCACGAACGCCGACGCGTCGTGGGCGGGGTCGCGGTAGCCGACGAACTGACTCGGGCCGCGGGTCAGCACTTCGCCCTCCTCCCCCACGGGCAGCTCACTCAGCTCCTCGTCCACGATCCGCACCTCGTCGCCGAAGCGCACGACACCGTCGGTCAACGACCGCTTCGGCGCAGCGGCGTTGAGCGGGGAGGTCGCGCAGCGCGGATGCTCGGTGCTGCCGTAGGCCCGCGCCACGACGATGCCGGCGGCGTCGGCCCTGGCGACGAGCGCGGGCGGCACGTTGGCGCCGCCGACCTGGACGAAGCGCAGGCTGGAGATGTCCCGGCCGTGCTGCTCGGCCGCCGTGAGGATCGCCTCGACGTGCAGCGGGGTGCCGCTGGTGATGGTGCAGCGGAACTCCTCGACGAGTTCCACGGCGTGGGCGTCGTGCCAGCGGTCCATGTGCACGGTGTCCGTGCCGCCGGTGATCCCGCAGCACGCGGCCAGCAGGCCGGCGACATGGCCGGAGGGCCAGGGGATGAGCCGGGTGTCGCCCGGTGCCGTCTCGTTCATGAGGTCGCCCTTGCGCAGTTCGCGCAGCAGCGAGTTGTGGGTGTGCTGCACGCCCTTGGGCACGCCGGTCGTGCCCGAGGTGTAGATCACGGCGCACACGTCGTCGGCCCGTATGCCCTCGGGCGACCGTATCTCCCCTTCCCCGTCGATGAGTTGGGACCACGGGACGGTGTCCGGCGCGGTCCGCTCGCCGATCATCACGACGTGCTTGAGGGCGGGGCCCGGGTCGAGGCGGGCGAGGCGGGCGGTGAAGTCGATGGAGCGCCAGGCGTCGGGCAGGATCAGCACCTTGGCACCGGCGTCGCGCAGGATGGCGCCGACCTCGGCGGAGTCGTAGATGTGGGTGATGGGCAGGACGACCGCGCCGAGCAGCCAGGCGCCGAAGTACGACACCACGAGTTCCTGCCGGTTGGGGATCTGTACGGCGACCACGTCACCGGCCCCCACTCCCATCCGGCGCAGTCCGGTCGCCGCGCGGCGGCCGAGCGCGAGCATGTCGGTCAGGGTGAGCGTGGTGCGGGTCACCTCCGAGGCGAACACGAACCGCGTTTCCGGGAAGCGCCGGCCCGCGTCCTCCAACGCCTCGGCCATGGTGCGCGAGGAGTAGTGGCCCTCCCGGTACCAGCGGTCGCGCAGCGCTGCGAGGTCGTGCTGTCGCTGCTCAGGTGTCACGGGCGTCACTCCTGGATCCGGATCGCGAGTGCGGGGCACACGGCGGCCGCGGTACGTACGTCGTCGGCGACGTCCTCCGACGGGTGCTCCGTCAGCAGGACGACGATGCCGTCCTCGTCACGTTGGTCGAACACGTCGGCTGCCGCGGCGACGCACTGTCCGGCCGCGACGCACCTGTCCTCGTCGATGACGACCTTCATTTGTCCCTCCCGAATTGCTCGTTCGACGGGTGCTGCACCGGGCCGCGTCTCCTCGTCGCGAGGCGCGGCCCGGGTCGTGCCGACTCAGTGGTAGCGGGACAGGGGAACCCGGGCGACGATGCCGTCGACGGCACCGCCTTCACGGGCGTCCGCCCAGGTGACGTAGGCGTACTTGCCGTGGATGAGGATCCGCGACCACTCGTCGCCACCGCTGCCGAGGAAGGTGTACGGCTCACTCGTCCGGTTGACCTTCACGGTGCGGGGGAAGGTCCGGCCGCCGTCGAAGGAGACGGTGGAGTAGGCGTCGACGAGACCGCCCGCCACGTGCCGCCACATGATGCCCAGCGTTCCCTTGGGACCGAACTCGATCCAGGGCTTGGACGCGCCCGGCGCCGCGACCACGGTTGGACCGGTCCAGGTGCGGCCCGCATTGTTCGTGACGTACACCTCCAGGTTGTCGCCCCGGGGCAGCAGCAGTGCGAACCGGTCGGTCCTGGTGGGATCGGCGGTGACCCAGGGGATCGGGTCCGAGGCCAGCAGTCTGGTGTCCGGCACGAGGTCGCCCGAGGGCGGTGCGACCGCGTTTCCGGCGCTGTCGGTCACCGGGAAGGAGGTGAAGGTGGTGCCGTCGTCACGGCTCACCTCGAACACGGGGTTCACGGGCTGGACCGAGACCCCGCCCACGACCACCTCCGAAGTGGCGCTCGCCAGCACGCCGTTGTGCACGGCGATCTGGTTGCCGAACGGCTGGTCCGGGAGCTCCGCGACCGGCGTCCAGGTCAGACCGTGGTCTTTGCTGACCGTGACGGCCGAGGGCCCGGGCTGTCCGACGGGGCTGGCGCCGACCGCGTAGACGTAGTCGGTGGCCGTGTCCACCCGCAACCGGGGCGTGGCGGCGCGGACGGCGGGGGTGTCGACGGCGTGCGACCAGGTGCGTCCGCCGTCGGTCGACCTGGCGACGCCGAGCTTGTTCGGGACGCCGTCGCAGGTACCGGTGATCGGTCCGTCCGGGTCGTCGGGGCAGCCCAGTTGGTTCCAGGCGAGGTAGAAGATCCCCTTCGAGTCGACGGCCAGGTACGGGTCCCCGCACTGGGGGTTGTCGCCGGCCGGCCAGGCCGTACGGGTCCAGGTCCGGCCGCCGTCGGTGGAGAACGCGGCGTAGCACTCCACCCGGACCAGCGCGGCGCCGTCGACGATGTGGTCCGTCGACGCGTACACGAGGTTGTCCGGGTGCTTGGGGTTGACGGCGACCACCGGCTGGCCGTTGACGCGGTCCGGTGTGTCGGGGGTGACGTCGACCTCGCGAATGCTCGCGGCGGGGGTGGCGTGGGCCGGACTCGCCTGCGCGCTGGTGACGAGGAAGGGGAGCGCGATCACGGCGGCGACCAGGCCGGAACCTAAGGCCCTCGCCCCTCTCCTGGCCCGGGTGTGGAACGGTCTCATGCCTGCTCCTTCGAAGGCTGCAACTCTGCGGACTCGGAAAGCTAGCGACGGATTTCCGGCCGGGGAGGAACCGTTCCCGGTGGTCGGCACAGTCCGCGATTCTCCTGCGCGGGGACGGCTCGGGCCTCAATCGGATGGTTGCTCGTGACCTGCCCCGCGCCGTCCCGTTGAGCTGCCGGAGAGCAGGTCCGCCTGCCTGACAGACGCGAGAAGAGGAATCCAATGGGAGCGACGAAGTGGTCCACGATCCTGGGAGCCGCGGGGCTGGCCTTCGCCGCCGTCACAGCCTCGGCCACGGCGCGGGCGGTTGCGGATGTACGCCTCGCCCAGCGCGTCGTACTCACGAACGTGGACGCCGACCGGACGGTGACCGCGAACGCCGGTGACGACATCGAGGTCCGGCTCACCGGCTACCGCAAGGGCGGCCTCACCTATGTTTGGAGCGTTCCAGCGGCCGACGACTCCCCTGTTCTCACGAGCACCGGCGGCACCACGACACCCTCCGGGGGCGCAACGGCGGTCCTGCACGCTGACCACACCGGCGTCGCCACCGTCAGCGCCCAACGACGCTGCGTCCCCGACCCGGGCCGCGCCTGCCCCCAGGTCGTCACGCCGTGGAAGGTCACCGTCGAGGTGAAGTGACCGGATGATCAGCCGGCGGTGGCCCTCACCGCACCGCCCGGCACGAAGCGCACCTCGTCGCCGTCGAGGGCGAGTTGCCCGTAATGCGGAGCGGAGAAGTGCGCGGGGAAGAGGAACGCGCCCTCGTTCAGGGCCCGTTGGACCAGTGCGCGTCGGGTGGCGACGGCCGTCTCCAGGTCGTCGCAGCCCGGCAGATGCAGTTCGGGCCGGGTCAGCTGGACGGGGTGGTGGAAGGCATCTCCGGTGAAGTACGCCCGTACACCGGCCGAGTTGAGCGCCAGCACGGAGTGCCCGAGCGTGTGGCCCGGCGCGGGTTCGACGGTCAGACTCGGTGAGATCTCGTACGGCAGCGGGACAACCCTGGCGAGACCCGCCTCGGTCACCGGACGCACGCACTCGTCGAACACGTTGGGGTTGAAGGAGTTGGCGTGCGGCGGCCCCGCCGGGTCCCATCGCCGGTACTCCTCCTCCGCGAAGATGTACTCCGCGTTGGGGAAGGTCGGCACCCAACTCCCTTCCTCCCAGCAGGTGTTCCAGCCACAGTGGTCGTGGTGGAGGTGGGTGGAGAAGACGACGTCGACCGACTCGGGCGACACACCGGCCGCCGCGAGCCGCTCCAGATAGGGCACGTCGAGTCCGTCGAAGTAGGGCCCTCTGCCCGTACGGCCATTGCCGGTGCAGGGGTCGACCAGGACCGTGCGGCCGTCCACCCGCAGCACCCAACTGTGGTTGGAGAACCGAAAGTTCATCGTCTCCCGGTCCAGGAACCCGCTGGGCAGCGGGTCCACGCGACGAGCAATGAACGCCTCGTCGCCGGTCAGGAACGTGAGGGAGACCGGCAGGGTGTGCTCCTCGACCCGGTCGACCAGGGCCTTGCCCAGGCCGAGCGTCCGCATGTCGTCAGGCAAGGCGTTCCCGTGCGTCGGCGGGAGACTGCCGTACGGCATCCCGCAGCAGGACGGCGAGCCGGTCGGCGGGGAGCGGAGCGCCGGGGCAGTCCAGGAACCACCGCATGACGTCCTCGGCATCCGTGAGTCCCGCCGGGCGTTCGGGCAGGTACGGCTGCACATAGACCGCCGTGTTCGGCTCGCTGCGCCAACTCTCCGACAGGGGGCCCAGATCGACGGCGTCGTAACCGAAGAGGTCCAGCAGCCGGATCGCCTCGTCCTTGGCACCGGCGCTGTCACCGGCCACGGGCAGCGCGCTGCGGTCCGGGGCGCCGGTGGGCCGGGCGAGGATCTCCAGGCGCCGGAAGTCGATGTTGTTGCACGCCTTGACCACGTGCGCGTCCGGCAGACTGCGCTGCACGAGCTCGCTGGAGGTCAGCGCGCGGGAGTCCAACTCCGGTACGGTGCCGTCGCGTTCGGGGTAGTAGTTCATGGTGTCCAGCACCGTCTTTCCCGCCAGGGCGTCGGCGGGGAGCCGCCCGTACGCGCCGAGGGGGACGGTGGCCACCACGATGTCGCCCTGCCGCGCCGCGTCCTCCACGGTCGCGGCCCTGGCGCCTTCTCCCCACTCCGCCACCGTGTCGGTGAGGGTCCCCGGGCCGCGCGAGTTGCTCACGACCACGTCCAATCCGGCGGCGAGCGCGAGGCGGGCCAGTGCCCCGCCGATCCGTCCGGCTCCGATGAGCCCGAGGGTCTTCGTCATGTCCCCGTCCGTCCGTTCATGTTCCGGTCGTCTCCGTTCACGTCCCGGTCCTTCCGGTTCAGTAGGCGATCGCGACGTGGAGGGCCGACTCGCGGTCGCCCGCCGTCTCGATCGCCTCGATGATGCGGTCGAGTTCGAAGGTGTGGGTGATGATCGAGGCGAGGTCGAACTGCTCGCTCTCCATGATCTTCATGACGTCGACGACGTCCTCGGGCCGGTAGCCACCCGGCCCGACGATGGTCTGCCGGCCGTACGCCAGCCGGACCAGGTCGATGGCGACCGGCTTCGGGTGGACGGCGACCGCGCCGATGCGCGCGCCGGCCTTCGCCATGGACTGGATCGTCGCGAACAGTTCGTCGGGCCCCGCCGCCTCGATGTAGATGTCGACGTCGGGGAAGGTCCCCATCAGGGTGGTCACCTCGCCGAACTCCTCGCCGGCACGCGAACGCAGGTCCTCGCG
Organism: Streptomyces sp. NPDC050548; assembly: GCF_044457385.1. Taxonomy (NCBI): domain Bacteria; kingdom Bacillati; phylum Actinomycetota; class Actinomycetes; order Kitasatosporales; family Streptomycetaceae; genus Streptomyces; species Streptomyces sp. NPDC050548. The sequence continues at coordinate 366,045 of NZ_JBITGV010000010.1, read as the reverse complement.
CGCGGAGTTGCAGGTCAGGAAGCCGAGTCCGGCGGCCTTCGCCAGCCGGAAGTCGGAGAGGTCGACCACCATGACCTCTGCGGCGCCGAAGCTCTTCAGCGCGACGGCCGCGGCGATCCCGATGGTGCCCGCGCCGAAGACGACGGCCTTCTCCCCTTGCTGCGGGCGGCAGCGTCGCACGGCGTTGTGGGCCACCGTGAAAGGTTCGATGAGTCCGGCGACGGGTGTCGGGATCCGGTCGCCGACCTTGAACACCTCCTCCCCCACACGGCAGTTGGGCACGAGGATGTACTCGGAGAACCCGCCCAGACATCCGGCGCGATGGGGGTCGCCCTTGGCCAGCAGGGGGTAGGGGTAGACGCGGTCGCCGACGGACAGGCCGGTCACCTCGTCGCCCACCTCGGCGATCTCGGACACCACCTCGTGGCCGAACTGCTCGCCCTTCAGGATCTGGTGCGCCCCGGGACCGTGGCGGTAGACCGACACGTCCGAGCCGCAGATGCCGGCGTGCAGATTGCGCAGCAGCACGTCCCGTGGACCGCAGGTGGGGGTCTCCAGCTCGGTGACGGTGATGTCGAGCGGTCCGTTGTAGATGGCGGACTTCATCGTGGGTCCTTCCGGTCCGGGGAGTCACGGCTCGCGAAAAGCTATGGTGGCGGGCCCGCACGCCGAGGCCGCTATCCCGCTGGGCGGACCACTTTCTCCGGACGGGCCCTAGTCGCCGCGCAGTGTCCCGGCCAGGCCGCCGTCGACCAGAAGGTCGGTGCCGGAGATGAACGACGCCTGGTCGGAGGCCAGGAAGGCGACGACACCGGCGATCTCGATCATCGTGCCCTCACGGGCGAGCGGAGTCCTGACGTAGAGCTCGCGTTTGACCGGACTGTGCTCGAACTCGAACGCGCCCATGGGTGTGGCGATGAGCCCCGGGGAGAGACTGACGATCCGCGCGCCGCGCTCTCCCCACGCCTTCGCCTCACGTCGGCACAGTGACAACAGGCCGTACTTGGAGAGGTGGTACGCCATCGCGGAGGTGTGCTCCTCCTGGCCCAGCACCTCCTTGAGCCGGGTCGCCGTCGCTGGGTCGTGCGGGTCGCGCAGTACGGCCTCTGCGGCGGCGCTCGGCGTCACGGTGTGCGCGGCGAGGGAGGAGATGAGGATCGCCGCCGCGCCGGGCTCCGCGTGGGGAAGCAGTGCGCGAGTGACGAGGGCGGCTCCGGTGAGGTTGACCCGGACGATGCTCTCGAAGTCCGCGGCGGACGGGGAGAGTCCGGCGACGTGTGCGAGCACGGCGAACCCCCTTCGCCGGCCCACCTCTTCGGCGAGAGCCCGGACCGACTCCGGCCGTGTGATGTCGCACTGCGCCGGCTCGGCGTCGCCTCCCTCCTCCCGCAGGGTGCGCGCGACTGCGTCCGCCCGGTCCTTGTCGATGTCCACGACGAGCAGCCGGTGGTGCTGTCCGAGCCGCCGCGCCACCGCCGTACCGAGGCCGCCGGCGCCGATCACCACCGCGAGATTCCAGTCGGGCCGTTCGCTGGTGCCGAGTTCGTGCATGTGCGGGTCCGCCTTCCTACGTGTCCTCAAGCGGGAAATGGCATGCCACGTACTGGTCCTCGCGCACCTCGCGGACCTGCGGCTCGCTGATCGCGCACTGGTCCGTCGCCCTTGGGCAGCGGGTCCGGAACCGGCAGCCCGACGGGGGCGACAGGGGTGAGGGGATGTCGCCGTCGAGGGCCGGTCCGGCGAAGTCGCGCTCGGCGTCGAGCAGGGGGACCGAGTCGAGCAGGGCCCTGGTGTACGGGTGCGCGGGGCGCTCGTAGACCAGGTCGGCGTCGCCGAACTCGCACACCTTGCCCAGGTACATGACCATGACGTCGTCGCTGACCGCGCGGACGACGCTGAGATCATGGGCGATGAACACGACGGTCAGGTCGTAGGCGGTCTTGATGTCCTCGATCAGGTTGAGCGTCTGGGCCTGTACGGAGACATCGAGGGCGGACACTGGTTCGTCGCAGATCAGCAGTTTCGGATTCAGCGCGAGGGCCCGGGCTATCGCCACCCTCTGTGCCTGCCCTCCGGAGAGTTGACGGGGCATCAGTTCGGCGAACCGTGCCTCTTCCAGGCCCACTTGGGCCAGTACGCCGGCGGCCCGCTGGGTGCGCTCGTCGGCCGGCATGCCGCCGATCACCAGACCCTCCGCCACGACGTCCTTGACCTTGCGGCGCGGGTTCAGCGAGGCCACCGGGTCCTGGAAGACCATCTGCATGTCGCGTCGGAGCGCGCGCATCCGCTGGGCGCGTGCCCGGTCGATGCGCTCGCCGTCGAACTCGATCGTGCCGCGGGTCGCGCGGTCCAGGCGCAGTACGGCCCGGCCCGTGGTGGACTTGCCGCAGCCCGACTCGCCGACGATGCCGAGGGTCTCCCCCGGCAGGACGTCGAAGCTGACCCCGGACACCGCCTGCACGACGCCGGCGTCGGTGGCGTACTCGACGACCAGGTCCCGTACGGTCAACAGGGCGCCGTCGCCCCGGAGATGGGCGTTCCCGCTACCGGCCATCAGGACCTCCCGCCGGCGAAGGTGCGTCGGCGGGCGGCGGGACGGGAGCGCAGCAGGCGACCCGGTGGTCACCGCCCACGGGCGTCATGACGGGTCCCGGCACCCCGCACTCGGTCCGTACCGCCGTGCAGCGCGGTCCGAAGCGGCAGCCCGTCGGCGGTGCGACGGGATCCGGCAGGGCGCCGGGGATCAGCCGCAGCGGGGTGTGCCGTTCGTGGTCGATCGTGGGGACCGCCTCCAGCAGTGCGTGGGTGTACCGGTGGCGTGGCGCGGTGAACACGGCCCGGGTCGCCCCGACTTCGGCGAGGCGACCCGCGTACATCACGGCCGTGCGGTCGGTGCGTCCGGCCACTACGGCGAGGTCGTGGCTGATCAGCATGAGGGCGGTCCCCCGGTCCCGTCGGATGCGGCCCAGCAGATCGAGGACCTGGCGTTGGACGGTCACGTCCAACGCCGTCGTCGGTTCGTCGGCGATGACCAGGTCGGGTTCGCAGGCCAGCGCGATGCCGATCATCACGCGCTGGCGCATGCCTCCGGACAGTTCGTGCGGGTAGTTGCGCAGCCGCCGTTCCGGGTCGGGTACGCCCACCTCGGCGAGGAGTTCGACGGCTCGGCCCCGCGCCTCCGTGCGCCCGACACCGAGGTGTCGGCGCATACCTTCGGTGAGTTGCCGTTCCACCCGTACGACCGGGTTGAGCGATCGACCCGGGTCCTGGAGCACCATGGCGACCTGGGCGCCCCAGATCTTCCTGCGCTCGCTCTGGGACAGGGTGAGCAAGTCCCGTCCCCGGAAGAGGATTTGCCCGCTGCACCCCGCGCCCCTCGGCAGCATGCCCATGACCGCCTTGGCCGTCACCGACTTGCCGGAGCCCGACTCCCCCACGACGCCGAGGGCTTGTCCGTGGCCGATCGTGAGGGAGACGTCGTCGACGGCGCGTACGACACCGCGTGGCGTCCCGATGTGGACCCGCAGCTCGCGGACTTCGAGGATCGGATCGCCCCGGTCCGCTAGTGCTTGATCCACAGGTCCTCCGGAAGCAGCGAGCCGAAACCGTACTGGGTGAGGCCGCCGACGTTCTTGCCGGAGATCGCGCTGCCGGCGATGCGCAGGATCCAGAGCATCGGGCGCAGTGCGACCAGCCGCTGCTGCACGGTCTCGTAGGCGGCCTTGCGGTCCGCGACGGTGGTCGCCGTGCGGCCCTTCAGCAGAGCCGCGTTGAGCTGGGCGTCGTCGATGCCGGTCATGTTGGTCGGCGAGTCGCCCTGGAAAGCAGTCCAGAGCCTGGGCTCCGGGTCGTTGAAGGCAGCGGACGACACCACGGCGTCGAAGTCGTGTGAGGTCTGGAGAGGGATGAACTCCGCGTAGTCCACGACCTTGATCTTCATGGTGACGTTCTTGAACTTGCTGAGCTGGGACTGCATCGACTCGGCCTGGGCCTTGTTCTCGGTCGACGCGGTGGTGGTGAAGGTGAACGAGACGGGCTTGCCGTCGGCCGCGATCCCGTCGAACAACTTCTGCGCGGCGGCCGCGTCGGGCTTGCCGACGGGGGTGTCGGTGTAGAAGGGCGAGGCCTTGCGGAACACCGTGTCGACGGTTTCGCCGGTCCCGTTGTAGACCGACACGTTCAGGGCGTTGAAGTCGATGGCGTCGGCCAGCGCCTCGCGGGCCCGGATGTCGTCGAAGGGCGCGCGCCGGGTGTTGAGGGCGAGGTAGGTGCCGCCGCTGAGCGGGGAGGTGGTGGTTGGCAGTCCGGCGTCGGCCGCCTTCTTCAGGTTCTCCCAGTTCTGCTCGATGGCCAGGTCGGCGCCACCACTGATCACGGTGTTGACGCGCTGAGTCGCGTCGAGGGCGACAGTGAGGGTGAGTTGGTCCAGGTAGGGCTTCGGCTTGTCCCAATACTTCGGGTTCTTCACCAGCACCATGGCGTCCTGCCGGCGCCACTCCTTCAGCGTGTACGGTCCGGCGCCGACGGGATGTGCGTCGTAGGCCTTGGCTCCCTCGCCGAGCGCGGCCGGTGAGGCGATCCAGTTCATGGACGTGGTGACGATCGACTGGGCGAACTGCGCCATGGGCTGCCCGAGTGTGACCTTGAGCGTCGTCGCGTCGACGGCCTGTGTCGAGGTCACCAGCGAGGCGTCGGCCTGGTACGGGGACGCGGTGGCCGGTACGCGCATGCGGTCCCAGTTGTACTTGACGGCCTCGGAGTTGAACGGTGTGCCGTCGGAGAAGGTCAGCCCTGCACGCAGTTTCAGCTCGAAGGTCTTGCCGCCGTCCGAGGAGCTGAAGGAGGAGGCCAGGGAGCCGCGGATCTTCCCGGACCGGGGATCGTCCGTCAGCAGGGTGCCGTAGAGCGCGTTGCCGACGACGGCTCCGCTGACGAAGTTGTTGCCCATCTGCGCCGGGTCGAGGGTGCGGAGTTCGCTGAGGGTGAGGACTCGGGCGGAGCCGCCGGCAACCGGCTTGCCCGTGGCGCCTGTTGAGCCCCCCGCGCTCTTCCCGCCGCCCCCGCAGGCACCGAGCAGGAGTGCCGCTGCGGCTACGGCAATCGTGGTGAAGTACCTCGTACGGATCATCGTTGACCCCTTGTCGTGGACGGTGCTGGGAAGCGGGCCGGCCCGGAGCGGGCACGGCAGGGCCGGATGTGTCAGTCGCGCAGACCGCGGTCGAAGCGGTGCCGCAGATGGTCACCGGCCTGGTTGAGGGCGAACACGGTGAGGAAGATGAACGCGGTGGGCACGAAGACGAGGTGCGGATAGTCGCCGACGGAGTCCTTGCCGTCGGAGATCATTCCGCCCCAGCTCGGCGAGGGCGGCGGTATGCCCATCCCGAGGAAGCTCAGCGAGCCCTCCGCCACGATCAACGCGGCCATCACGACCGGCAGATAGGCGCCCAGTGCGGGCAGCAGGTTGGGGAGGATCTCGCGCGCCAGGATGCGCCGTCTGCTCGCGCCCATGTTCCGCGCGGCGGTGATGAACTCGCGGGAGGCCCAGGACAGGGTGTTCGCCCTGGCCAGCCGGATGAAGGTCGGGACGACCAGCAGCGTCAGCCCGATGAGGATGGTCGACACGCTGGGGGTGAGGACGGCGGCGAGCGCGAGCAGGAGGATCAGCGGCGGGAACGCGAGCATGGCGTCCGCGATCAGCCTGATCACCGAGTCGGTACGGCCGCGGAGATACCCGCCCACCATGCCGAGCACGGCCCCCACGGCCGAGCCGATCAGACCCGCGCCCGCGCCGACCAGCAGCGAGACCCGAGCGCCGTAGACGCAGCGGGACAGCAGCGAGCGGCCCAACTGGTCGGTGCCGAGCAGGAGATCGAGCGAGTGGAGGCTCGGTGTCTGCCGGGGCAGGCCGACGGGGCGGTCGTAGGGAGCCAGTGGGAGGATGTCGGCGAAGACGGCCGCGAGGATGATCACGGCTAGCCAGGTGTAGGCGAGTGCGACGAGGATCGACCGGCTGCGGCGCACGGCCGGTACGGCGGGTTCCGTCCCGTCGACGTCACCGGTCCCGCCCTCGGATGCCTTCGTGGCGATAGTGCGCTGGACGCTGCTCGTCATACCGTGGCCACCTTTCTGACCCGTGGATCCAGCCAGTGGTAACCGATGTCGACCAGGGTGTTGACGAGGACGTAGACCACGACGACGAACACCACGATTCCCTGCACCGAGACGAGGTCCCGGGAGACGATCGAGGAGACGACCAGCTGGCCGAGGCCGGGCAGCGAGAACAGGATCTCGACGACGACCGTCCCGCCGATCAGCCGGCCGAGGTTGATGCCGGCCAGGGTGATCAGGGAGAACGACGACGGTCGCAGCGCGTGCCGGAACATGACGTAGGCCGGGCTCATGCCCTTCGCGCGGGCCGCGGCGATGAAGTCCTCGCGGAGTGTCGAGACGAGATCCGCGCGCAGCGCGCGGTGGAAGGTCGCGACCTCGGTGAGGGCGATCGACACGGCCGGGAGCAGGGCGCAGCGCAGGTTCGCCGCGAGGCCGTCGGCGCCGATGCGCGCCCAGCCGCTGACGGGGAGCCAGCCCAGTTTCAGGGAGAGGAAATAGATGAGCAGGGGTCCCGCGATGAAGGCGGGCACCGAGAGCAGGACGGAGGAGAAGGCCGTGAGCGCGCGGTCCACCCAGGACCCTTCCCGGGCCGCCGAGACGACGGCCAGGAGTACGGCGACCAGCAGGGACAACGTCAGTGCCATGGCGGCGAGTTCGAGTGTCACGGGCAGCCGGGTCAGGACCGCGTGCAGGACCGATTCATTGGTGACGGGCGAGGTGCCGAGATCGCCTCTGAGGGCATGGCCGAGCCAGTCGGTGTACTGGTGCCAGAGGGGTTGGTCCATGCCGAGCTGGGCGTTGAGCCTGGCAACCGCCGCCGGAGTGGCGTTCTCGCCCAGGATCACGGAGGCGGCCGATCCCGGTGCCAGGCTCAGCAGCGCCACGGAGGCCATCGTGACCAGGGCGATCACGACCAGGCTGCGCAGAACCCGTCTCGCGGTGGTGAGCACCATGCGACTCGCTTCCTTGGGAGGCGTAGGTGAGGTGTGCGGCTGTTTGCCCCGGTGGGCCCGGAGTCGGCTCGATGGGGGCTCAGCATGGGGACTGGCCGGAACCGATTGGCCGCACATGTCCACTGAACGGAACAGATTGTCGGCACGGCCGGTCCCCCCCGGGCCGGTGGCTCAGCGCACGGGGAGCGCGGGCTGTGTGCGGGGCTCGGCCTTGGTCGTCCGTCCCGTCCTTCGCCGGTCGCGGCGGGTCTCCACCGTCGTCTAGAGCGTCGGGATCAGCACCAGCGTGAGCAGAGTGGAGCTGATCGGGCCGCCGATGATCACGCCGACGAGGGCGAAGGTCGTGGCGAGGGCGGTCATGACGCTGGGCCGCGGCCGGCGCGGCCCGCCCTCGACGACCGCCTGGCCGATATTCACCAACGCCGGTGCGGGTGGCCCAACAAGGGCTGCCCGCACCGGCGTTGACGTATCTCTGCGCCCGGTCAGTCCTTGGTGGCCCGCGCCGGTTCGGGGTCGGCCTGGGCCGTGCAGCCGGCCGGGGTGCGCGGTGGGAGCGAGTCGCCTTCGATGTCCACGTTCGGCACGGCACGGTCCAGCCACTTGGGGAGGGTCCACGCGTGCCGGCCGAGGAGGCTGAGCAGTGCGGGGACGATCGTGAGGCGGACCACGAAGGCGTCGATGAGGACGCCGGCGGTGAGCGCGAAGCCGATCGTCTTGACGGTCGGGTCGTGGTTGAAGATGAAGCCGCCGAAGACGGCCGCTGTTGCCGCCGGTGACGACGGCCGTACGGCCGCTCTGGTCGGGGATGTCGGTGGTGGTCCACGCGCCGGGTGCGGCGCTGGGTGCAGTGGTCATGGCCAGCCATTGTGGGCGGTGCCCACAATGGTGTCAACGTCAACAATGGTGACGCGGTCAACAATGTGGGCTTCGCACACATCACCGGTACACTGCCCTCCATGCAGACCCGCCCCCGCCCTTATCACCACGGAGACCTGCGCGCCGCCCTGCTGGCCCGCGCCGAGGAAACGCTCCGGGAGAAGGGCACCGCCGCCCTGTCGCTGCGCGAACTCGCCCGCGATCTCGGTGTCAGCCACAACGCGCCGAGCCGTCACTTCAAGGACAAACAGGCGCTGTTGGACGCGCTGGCGCTGAGCGGCTACGAGCGGATGACCGACGCGATGCTGGCGTCACAGGCCGATGCCGGGGAGTCGTGCCGCAAGAAGCTGGAGGCGGTGGTCCGCGCGTATGTGGGCTTCTGCCTGGACAATGCCGCGCTGCTGGACCTGATGTACTCGATCAAGCACGACCCGCAGGCGTCCGCCGCTCTCCTGGAAGCCACCGGGCACTGGTCCGAGCTCATCGAGCAGTTGATGCTGGAGGGGCAGCGCCAGGGCGAGGTGCGCGAGGGCCCTCTCGACAGCATCGGCATCCCGGTCTTCGCGACGCTCCACGGCTACGCCGACCTGGCCGCGACGGGCATGCTCGCTCCCGAGGTCGCGGAACACGGCCTGGACGAGGTGATCGCGTTCATCCTGCGGGGCGTCGCGCCGGACGCACGGCCCTGACGGGACCCGGGCCCACGAAAAGCCGGAGCCCGGCCGAGCCGCGCGGGGCTCGACCGGGCCCTACGACGTCCTGCGGGACCCTTGTACCAGGACAGCCGGGACAGGGGCGAGAGGGCGATCAGCTCCGCGTCGAACGCGTCGCCGTCCGCTCCGTCGCCCGACTCCTTCTCGGGGACGGTCACCACACAGTGGAGGGGACGGTCACATGTTGATCATGTGTCCGGCCAGCCCGTGCACCGCCTCCTTCACCGCCTCGCCCAGGGTCGGGTGGGCGTGCACGTTGCGGGCGACCTCGTGAACGGTGAGGTCCCACTGCTGGGCCAGGGTCAGTTCGGGGAGGAGTTCGGTGACGTCGGGGCCGATGAGGTGGCCGCCGAGGAGTTCGCCGTACTTGGTGTCGCTGATCAGCTTCACGAAGCCGGTGGTGTCGCCGAGGCCGTGCGACTTGCCGTTCGCGGTGAACGGGAACTTCGCCACCCTGATGTCGTGGCCCGACTCCCGTGCCTGCGCCTCGGTGTAGCCGAAGCTGGCGATCTGCGGCTGGCAGTAGGTGGCGCGCGGGATCATCGCGTAGTCCAGCTCCATCGTCTCCGCGTCCGCGAGCGTCTCGGCGGCGATCACACCCATCGCCTCGGCCGCGTGCGCGAGCATCAGCTTCGCGGTGACGTCGCCGATGGCGTACAGGTGCGGGACGGAGGTACGGCACCGGCCGTCGACGTCGATCGCGCCGCGCTCGGTGAGCCGTACGCCCGTGTTCTCCAGGCCGTAGCCGGTGACGTTCGGTGCGAAGCCGATCGCCTGGAGGACCTTGTCGGCCTCCAGGACCTGCTGGGCGCCGTCCTTGCCGGTGACCGTGACGCGGACCTGCGGGCCGGACTCGTCGATCGACTCGACGCGGGTGGAGGTGAGGACGTCGATGCCCAACTTGCGGTACTGCTTGGCGAGTTCGGCGGAGACCTCGGCGTCCTCCAGGGGCGCGACCCGGTCCAGGAACTCGACGATCGTGACCTTCACGCCGTAGTTGTGCAGCACGTAGGCGAACTCGATGCCGATGGCGCCGGCGCCCGCGATGACGATGGACCGCGGGAGGTCGTCGGCGAGGATCTGCTCCTCGTACGTCACGACGCGCGCGCTGCGCTTGGTGCCGGGCAGCAGCCTCGGGGTGGCGCCGGTGGCGATGATGCAGTGCTCGAAGGCGATGGTGCGGGTGTCGCCGTCGTATCCGGCCACCTGGAGCGTGTGCGCGTCGAGGAAGGTGCCTCGGCCGTCGATCTCCGTGATCTTGTTCTTCTTCATCAGGTAGTGGACGCCCTTGACCCGGCCGTCCGCGACCCGGCGGCTGCGGCGGAACGCCTCCCCGTAGTCGAAGGAGACCTCCCCCTCGACCTTGATGCCGAAGGTCTTCGCCTCGCGGGTGAAGATGTGCGCCAGTTCAGCGTTGCGCAGCAGCGCCTTGGTCGGGATGCAGCCCACGTTGAGGCAGACGCCGCCCCAGTACCTCTCCTCCGCCACCGCGACCCGCTTGCCGAGTTGCGCGGCCCGGATGGCGGCGACATAGCCGCCGGGCCCCGCGCCGAGTACGACGACGTCGAACCGGTCGTCCTGCGTGTTCTGCTGGCTCATCGAAAGATCCTTTACCACGGGGAAGAGCATGGTCGGGCATACGTCTTCTGGAGATCCTCTAACGGTGTCCAGGATGCCGTGATCGGCCCTCGTCCGCCGATCCGGCCCGCCCTACAGTGGCGACATGAGCGATCATTCCGAAGCACCTGTCATACCCGTCGAGGCTTTTGAACCCCCGTACTACGCGGCCGTCTTCACCACCGTTCGGACCCAGGAGCAGAGCGGCTACAGCGAAACCAACGCGCGCATGGAAGACCTGGTGAGGGACATCCCCGGGTACCTCGGGATGGACCACGCGCAGACTCCGGGCGGGCTCGGCATCACCGTCGGCTACTTCCGTGACGCCGACGCTCTCACGGAGTGGCGGAGCAACACCGAGCACCGCGCGGCGCAGCAGCGCGGGCGAGCCGAGTGGTACGAGAGCTACACGCTGCACGTGGCGAAAGTCGAGCGGAGCCAGGGGTTCACCCGGCCGCGGGACCCACAGATCCCGACAGCGGACTGAGCCGACGGTCGGCCTTCCCGCGAGTGCGGCTACGAAGTTTTTGCTAACTCGCGGGGACTCCATGAACCGGCCCCCACCTGCGCGAAGTCCCCTTTGTCCGCTCCTGCTCGGCGTCGGTAATCGCGAGTTCACCGAGGTTCTCTTCCTCAGCGTTCTACGCGCGTGGTGTCATGCCCACGCTCACCACCCCCCACGTGGGCATCAACTCGACTAGGAGTCACGCATGTTGAGGACGTTCCTCGGCCGCGCGGGTGTCGCGCTGGCAGCCGGCGCCACCCTCTTCGTCACGGCCGTCCCCGCCAACGCCGCGACCTACACCGCCTTCGCCTTCTCGCAGTCCGGCACCACCCAGCCGACCATCTACGACTTCATCAACTCGGCCACCTCCTCGCTCGACATGACCATGTACGAGCTGGAGGACACCACCGCCGTCAACGACCTCATAGCGCTGGAGAAGAAGGGCGTCACCGTGCGGGTGGTCCTCGACACCGCGCACCAGTCCGCGAACAGCTCGGCGTACACGGCGCTGACGAACGCGGGCGTCGGCGTGGTGTGGTCGCCGTCCAGCTTCGTCTACACCCACCAGAAGACGATCACGGTGGACGCGACCAAGTCCCTGATCCTGACCGGCAATCTGACCTCGCAGTACTACACGACCGGCCGCGACTACGGTGTCTTCACCGACGACACCCGGGACGTCGCCGCGATCGAGAAGGTCTTCAACGCCGACTACGCCGGCACCTCGATCACCCCGACCGACGGCGATCACCTGCTCTGGTCCCCCACGGACTCCCGGAGCCGGCTGCTCACCGTGATCAACGCGGCGACCAAGACGCTCGACGTCGAGGAACTGGAGTTCAGCGACAGCACGGTGGTCAACGCGATCGTGGCCAGGGCGAAGGCGGGCGTGACCGTGCGGGTGGTGCTGGAGACCCCGTCGAGCTACGCCAGCGAGGTGTCCGCGATCAAGGCGGCCGGCGGCACGGTGGTCGGGTACTCCGACCCGAACGGCTTCTACATCCACGCCAAGGCGATGGTCGCCGACTACGGTCTCTCCACCCAGGAGGTGGAGGCGGGCTCGATGAACATCAGCAGCAACTCCCTTTCCAACAACCGGGAGTTGGGCATCATCCTCACCGGCACGGGAGTGGCCCAGTCCGTCGCCACCACCATCGAGACCACCTTCAAGAGCGACTACGCCGGCGGTACGGCCGCCTAGTCCTCCGCACCGGTCGACTCCGAGGTCGGGGGCCTCGGAGTCTGCCGGACGGCGCGGAGCGCCAGGGAGAGTTCGGTGATGCCGCGTGGGTCGCTCAGTGAGCGGCCGGTGCGTTCGGTGATCCGGCGCAGGCGGGTGCGGACGGTGTTGGGGTGGACGTACAGCACCTTGGCGGCCTCCTCGGCCGAGCCGCCGGAGTCGAACCAGGCCTCCAACGTGTCCAGCAGCAGGGCGCGTTCGTCGGCGGGCAGGGCCTCGACGGGGCCGAGGACCTTGGCGACGACCCGGGCCATGACATCGGGTGCGCCCGCGGTCGCGACCGCGACCGGGGAGTCGTCGAAGACGGTCACGGCGGTGCTGCCCGCGTCGCCGCCGCGCATCGCGACCTTGGCGAAGCGCAGGGCGTCTCCGGTGCGGCTGAGATCGCCGTAGGAGGGGCTCACCCCCACCCGCCGCTCCGCGTGTTCGCGCACCACCTCGACAAGGTCGTCCAGGTCGCGCGGGGTGCGCAAGTGCACGATGCCCAGCTGGAGTTCGGGCCGCAGTCGCCAGGCGGACCGAATACCTCGCCGGGCCAGGACGGCCGCGATGTCCGGCAGCGCCCGCCGGCCGATCCGCGGTACCTCCGCGGCCACCACGGTGAAGGGGCCCTTGTGCGGCACGTCCAGGACCTCGGCGGCGGACCACACGGCGTCGGCGTCCATGCTCCTGCCCTCCAGGAGCGCTTCCACCAGCGCCGAGCGCTCCTGGTCGCCCGCGAGAAGCCGCCCGGCCACCGCCTCGTGGTACCCGGAGACCATGGCCTCGGTGATGCCGTCCTGGATCTCCCACATCGCGGAGGCCGCCGAGACCAGAATGTCGTTGTCCACCAAGGAGGTTGTGGTGGCCTCCTCGACCACCGCCTCCCAGAAGTACCGCACGCCGACGCGATACGCCGTCATCACGCTGGGCAGCGGCACGTTCTGCGCGGCACGCCTGCGGCCGATGTCGGCGGCGGCCCCGGTGTCCAGGGGCACCTGCCCGGTCAGCGCCTGGAGCGCGTTGCCGACATGGATCCGGCAGGCGTCCTCCAGATCCTCCTCGGGCACCACGTCGTAGTGGTACGCCCGTGAGCCGGCGCGGATCCGCGCCGCCATCTCCTTCGTCAGCTCGTCGATGCGTTCGAGCAACGCGGTGGCCAGGGCGTTGATCTCCTTGTCGACCATGGTCCTCTCCGGCTCACCGTTCAAGGGGTCCCGGATCCCACCGTACGCCGGACCGTTTCGGGTGCTCACCGGTTCCCGCCTCCTCCTACATCGTCTCCAGGGCGGCGCGCAGGGCGGCGCGTGAGGTGATGCCGAGCTTGGGATACAGCCGGTGCAGATGGGAGCCGACCGTGCGGTGGGACAGGAACAGCCGCTCGCCGATCTGCCGGTTGGTCAGGCCCACGGCCGCCAGCTCGGCGATCTGCCGTTCCTGCACGGTCAGTGCGGCGGTCGGCGCGACGGGCCCGGTGGTGGTGGCGACCCCGGTGGCGCGCAGTTCGTTGCGGGCCCGCTGCGCCATGGCCCCGGCACCGATGCGGTCGAAGGTTTCGAGGGCGGCGCTCAGATATCGGCGGGCGCGGTGGTCGCGGGTGCGGCGCAGCCACTGGCCGTAGGCGAGCTGGACGCGTGCGTGTTCCCACGGCCACCGGGCCGCGTGGGGCAGCGACAGGGCCGCCTCGAACAGGGGCCCGGCCTCGGTCTCGTCCGCTGCCACCGCCTCGGCACCGGCGCAGATCAGCGCGGTCCGGGGCGAGATGCGGTGCACGGACGCCCGCCGCGCGGCGGCGACATGGTCGCGTGCCTCGTCGACGCGGCCGGTGCGGACGGCCGTCTCGACCAGGTCCAGGAGCGTCCACCGGCGCGGGACCCCGAAGACCGGCGCGCCGGGTGGCTCGATCCGGCCGGCCTGGACGTGGGCCTCCTCGTAGTCGCCCTCCCCCATGGCGGCGAGGCGGCGGGCCGAGCGCGCGTAGGCCTCGGTCACCTCGATGCCACGGGGTGCCGCCCAGGTCGTGGTCTCCTCGCTACGAGCCCGGGCGACGTCGGCGTCGCCGCGCAGTGCCGCGCCCGCCGCCAGCAGGACGCGGATCTGCCGCTCCCAGAAGTGGTATCCGTGCGCCGCCGCGAGGTCCAGCCCGTGCTGTGCCAGGTTCTCGGCCTCGTCCCAGCGGCCGTGCACGTAGGAGTCGTGGCAGAGCAGCAGCAGCGCGGGGACGACCATGGCGATCGCGCCGCCGTCACGTTCGCGTTCGATCATGCGGAAGACCAGGTAGCGGTGGTCCGACAGGGCGTCCGTGGCGACCGCCGCGAAGGCCAGAGGGATCAGTTCCCAGGGTGCCGCGTCGGCGGGCAGAGCGGCGAAGGCGTCCGCGAGGCCCTTGCGCAGCGCGTCGGGGGCGTGGGTGGGTTCGACGTAGGCGTCGTAGCAGAGTCTGATCGGTGTCGCCGTGGTCGGTTCGCAGCGGGTCAGCGCGGTCTTGAGGAGGTGCCACGGTTCGGGACGGAGGGTGTAGAGGCTGACGAGCAGCAGCGCGTAGAGGATGCCGGTCTGGTTCCAGTCGTCGTTGGCGGCGGTGACCGTGTCGTCGTCGAGCGCGCGGACCATGAGGCGGTAGGCGGCGTCGACATCGCCCTCTTCGTTGGTGAGGAGGTGGGCGGTGGCGGCGAAGATCAGTCCGCCCGGGGTGTCGGGGGCCTGTCCGGCGTCGGCCAACAGCCTTGGTACGTCGTCGAGTTGGCCGGTGAAGGTGGCCAGGTAGGCGGCTTCGACCAGGCGCCGGGAACGGTCGCCGGGGTGCGGGCTGAGTTCACCGGCCCGCATGAGGGCGGACACGGCGGCGGACGCGGCGACGCGCCGCCCTTCGGAAGGGACCGCCTCCCCGGAGCCGACAGACTCCGCACCGCGCCGCCAGGCGGACAGGGCCGCCTCGTCCAGCGCCCGGGCCACCGTCTCGTCCGGTCCGGTCGCGGACTCGGCCAGATGCCATGCCCGGCGTTCGGGTACGTCGGCCAGGGCGGCGGCGAGCGAGCGGTGCGCGCGCCGCCGCTCGCCGGGCGACGCCAGGTGCACGATCACCGCCCGGGTCAGCGGATGCCGGAACGACAGATGTCCTACGTCCACCTGCAGCACACCGGCGTCCCGCGCCGGCCCGAGGACATCGGCACCGACCGGGCACACGGGCGCGGGCGCTGCCTTGCCGAGCATGACCGGGTCGAGGCGGTCGACACCTTCCGAGTCCTGCACGGCATCCCTGACGGTGCCTGGTCTGCGGCCGTCGACACCCTCCGAACCCTGCACAACACCCCTGACCGCGCCTGGACCGTGGCGGTCGGCACCCTCCGGATCCTGCACGACACCGATGACCATGCCCGGACCAGGGCCGCCAACCCCCTCCGAACCCTGCACAACACCCCTGACCGCGCCTGGACCGTGGCCGTCGGCACCCTCCGAATCCTGCACGACACCGATGACCATGCCCGGACCAGGGCCGCCAACCCCCTCCGAACCCTGCACAACACCCCTGACCGCGCCTGGACCGTGGCCGTCGACGCCCCCCGAACCCGCCACGGCACCCCTGACCATGCCCCGACCTCGGCCGCTGCCCCCCTCCGAATCCTGCACAGCGCCCGTGCTCGCGGCTTGGCCGTCGACCTCGATATCCGCCGGACCCTCCAACACCGCCCGCGCGGCCCTCCTGATCACGGCCGGGTCGATCCCCGTGTCCAGCGCGGCCATCAGCAGCGCGGTCCTCGTCGGTGCGGGCAGTGCTTCCACCGCGGAGGCGAAGGCCGCTTCCAGGCGCCCGGACAGCGGCAACCGCGTGGGCAGCGGGGTCTGGCCCGAGCGCTGCCGGCCGGTCAGCGCGGCCGGCAACTCCCTTAGCGCGAGCGGGTTTCCGCCGGCCTCGGCAAGGATCCGTCGGCGCACCGACGGCCCGAGACCGGGCCACCGCGCGTCCAGTAGCCGCACCGCCTCCCCATCCGTCAGCGGTCCGATCTCCCGTACGGGCAGGGCGAGTTGGCCGCAGATGCCGCGTACCCCGGTGCGCAGGGTGGCCAGGAAGGCGATCGGGTGGTCGCTCATCCTGCGGACGACGAAGCCGAGTGCGGTCGCGCTGGCGAGGTCGAGCCACGGCACGTCGTCGGCGATCACCAACAACGGCCCCTCCACGGCGACTTCGCCGAGCAGGGCGAGTACGGCCGTCGAAGCGGCCAGCGGGTCGGGCGCCGGCCCCGGCGCGAGGCCGAAGATCCGGTCGATGACGTCACGGTGGTGTCCGGCGAGCCGCCCGGTGTGCCGGCGCAGCGGATAGAGCATCTGATGCAGCGCCGAGAAGTTCATCTCGCGCTCGAACTCCACGCCGGAGGCCCGCAGTACGCGCGTCCCGAGGTCCACGGCCCGTGCCGCGGCGGCGTCCAGCAGCGCGGTCTTCCCCACTCCGGGGTCGCCGCGCATCAGCAGCCCGTGGCAGGCACCGTCCCGCCCGGCCAGCAGCGAGTCCAGCAGCTCCAGTTCGGCCGCGCGCCCCACCAGGTCCGCTCCGGGCCGTGAGGTCACCGACTCCCCTCCGTCAAGTTGCTTGCCGAAAGAAATATAACGAGTCGGCGAGGAAGAATCCACGTACTGTCGCTCCACAGCGAGATCGTCGCTGATCTGGGCGGGGAGGTCGATGTTCCCGGCCACAGCGTTCGGCGCCGGGGGCAGTGGCCGCCCACACCACCACCCGGGCGCGGGGGAGCCGGCCGTGGGTGCCGTCCCACGACCCGCTCCCCCGGCCGTTCGGCCGCCCGCGCCCGGAGGCACGGCGGAAGTCGACTACTGCACGGCGTCGGCGGCCTCGTCCGCCTCCACCCTCGCCAGCACCGCGTCCAGCGTGGCGTACTCCGCCTCTTCCACGGCCGCGATCGCGAAGTCGATGGCGTCGGAGGCGTAGTCCTCGGCGTCGTCGGCGGCGTGCTGGAGCCGCTTCACATCGCGCTCGGCCTTGCGCTCGTCCAGTTTCGCGCGGACCGAGTCCACATGGTCCTGCCAGGAGGTCTGTACCTGGTTCCAGCTCCCGGCGACGTTCTCCTTGGCCCGCTGCCCACTCGACTGCAGCCGCTGCGCGCCCTGTTCGGCCTTGTCCTTCGCGTCGGCGACGGCGGCGGACAGCTTCTGCCGGTCCTCGGCGATGCTCGCCGCCACGGTCCGCTGGGCGTCCTGGGCCTTCTGCGACAGTTCGGCGAGGCGCCCCGCGGGGCCGGCCGGGGTGGTGCCGGGTGCCTGGTTCTGCTGCGGCGTCGGGTCCGACATGGTGATCCCTTCCTTGACGGATGTGTCGCTGCTCGATGACGCGCGGTACCGCGGTGCGTGTGGCCGGGGTACCGGTCCGAGCCGACCGTCACTCTGCCGTCGCGGCGGCACGGTCCGCTTCGGTCAATCGACGCAACGGACGGCGTACACGGAGGTATTGCGGCCGCACGGACAGTCGATTGACCCAAGGAAGCGCCCCTGTCCGGCACTTACGCTGACGGCCGTTTCTCGTGAGCGACGGATCAAGGAGTGCCCGTGCCGTCTGGAATCAACGGGTTGGACATACGTCTCCCGAACGAGCAGGCCGTCCTCGCGCGGATGCGGGGGACCCAGGACCGGATCGCGGACGCGATCACCGCTTTCGCCGGGACCATGCAGTTCGTCTATCTCCACGCGCTGTGGTTCACGGTCTGGATCGTGTGCAACGAGGGGCTGTTCGGCAGTGGCGCGGTCTGGGACCCCTATCCCTTCGGGCTGCTCACGATGATCGTCAGCCTTGAGGCGATCTTCCTGTCGACCTTCGTGATGGTGAGCCAGAACCGGCAGGCGACGCGCGAGACGGTCCGCGCCGACCTCGACTTCGAGACCAATATCCGCTCCGAGGTGTGGGCGGCCCATATGGGTCATGCCCTCGGAGTGGATGCCCAGCGGGTCGAGGAGGACGTACGGACGCTGCTGGCGCAGAACCGGGCGAAGATGAACGACCCCCAGCACACCCCGGCCGCCGACCGCCCGGCCGACTGAAGCCGCCTACTCCAGGCTCGTCAGCAGCGGGGCCAGCTCACCGCGTGAGGTGATGCCGAGCTTGGGGAAGGCCCGGTACAGATGCGCGGCGACCGTACGGTGGGAGAGGTACAGCCGTTCCGCGATCTCCCGGTTGGAGAGGCCCTCCGCCGCCAGCAGCGCGATCTGCCTCTCCTGGGGCGACAGCAGGTCGGCGGCGGACGGCAGCGGGTCGCCCGCTCCCTGCGCCATGCCCTGGCCCGCCCAGTCGGAGGCTCCGACGAGTTCGAAGGCGGCCCGCGCGGAGAGCAACAGTGTGCGGGACCGGGCGGCCTGCCGACGGCGCCGAAGCCACTGCCCGTACGCGTGTTCCGTGCGGGCCTTGATCAACGGCCAGCGCGAGAGGTCCTGCTCCAGGGCGGCCAGGTACAGTTCCTCGGCCGTCGAGTCGGAGGCCAACAGGGCGCGGGCGCACGGTAGTTGGATGTGCAGCAGCGGGGCGGGCGTCACCCGTGCCGCCTCCTCCGCCGACGCGAGGACGCGTACGGCTTCCGCCGCCCTGCCGACGCGGTCCGCCGCCACGGCGAACGGCAGCACGGCGGCGAAGCCCTGCCAGCGGAGGCTCTCGTGCGGTTTGTCGAGGAGCGGGCTCAGTTCCCCGTACACCTCCGCGTACCGCCCCTCGCCGAGCCGTGCCAGGCCTCGGGCCAGCCGGAGGGTCGGGGCGAGGTCGGCGCGCTGCCAGGCCGCCACCATGTCGGCCAGCTCCTCGGCGCGTACGGCCTGTCCGCGCAGTGCGGCGGCGACCGCGTCCGTGCCGGCGAGTGCGGCGATCATGGCCGGCTGCCGTGTCTCGGCGACGATCTGCCGTGCCTCTTCGGTGAGTTGGGTCGCGCGCGGCCAGTCCCCGAGCAGCAGTCGGCCGGTGGCCTCGGTGAGGAGGGTTTCCGTGAGCAGGCCGAGTCGGCCCTGTCTGCGGAGAGTCGGCGCTGCCCGGCCGAGCAGGTCGACCGCGCCGACCGGATCGCCGATCTCGTGCGCGGCCGTGCCGTGGAGCCGGAATCCCTCCGAGTCGGTGAGACACCACATCGTCTCCTTGGAGGGGAGCCGGTCGGCCACCGTCCTGCCCTGGCGTACGGGTTCTGTCAGTGCCAGGGCCGCGAGGTGGCGGGGGTCGTCCGTGGCGGGCAGCCGCTCGGCGGTCCGGACGACGGCTGCCCGCAGGACGGGGTCGTCGCCGGTCCGGTGGACGTGCAGTGCCGCGCGCAGCAACAGGTCGAGCGCCGGCTCGGGTTCGCCCGCCGACAGCTCGCTGAGGTCGGGCAGTTGTGCCGGGGCCGGACCGGGCTGTGGTTCCGCGTCCGAGATCTCCCGCAGCCACCCCGCCTTGGTCCGGTCGGCGCCGGTCAGCTCCTGGCGTTCCGCCGCGTCGATCAGGGAGTGGGCCAGTCGGACGCACCCGGCCCCGTGCGCGTGTTCGGCCGCGCCCAGCAACCGGTGCCCTCGGGTGACCGAGTCCGTGGTCAGCTGCGCCGACCGTTCCAACGCCCATACGGCCGCTAGGGCTCCGTGCCGTCGTAGCAAAGAGGCCTGAGCAGCGGCCAGTTGGTCCGCGATCTCATCGTCGGGGCCGTTGACGGACTGGGCGCGGTGCCAGGTGCGGCGGTCCGGGTGCTCGGTCAGTACCTGTGCCAGAGCCGCGTCGGCGGCCTGTCGGCGGGCCGGGGTCTCCGCGGCCGGCACCGCGAACCGGACCACGGGATGGAGGAAGCGCAGGGTCGTCCGGTCGAGGCGGATCAGTGCGGCGGCGACCGCGCTGTCGAGGGCGTCCACCGCGACGGCGCGCCCGGCCAGCACGGATGCGGCGGCCAGGATCTCCGAGACGTCCCCGACCTGGTCCACGGCCGCGACCAGCAGGGCGTCCCGGGTCAGGTCCGGCAGTTCACCGAGACCGGCCGCGAAGGCGCTCACCAGCGTGGCGTTCACCAGCAGGTGGGCCCAGGCTCCTTGTGGTCCCGTCGGGCGCCAGGCCGCGGGGAGTTCGACGAGCGCGAGCGGGTTGCCGAGCGCTTCCCCGAGGATCCGCTCCCGGACGGCCTGCGGCAGCGCGCCCGCGTGCCGGGCCAGAAGCCGCCGGGCCGAGGGTGCGTCCAGCACCGGCACGTCCAGTACGGGGACTCCCGGCAGGGTCCGTCCGCCGCGCAGTGCCCCGAGGACGACGATCGGGTTGTCGCTCGCCCTGCGGGCCATGAAGGCCAGGACGTCCCGGGTGGGCCCGTCGAGTCTGGTCGTGTCGTCGGCGATCAGCACGGTGGGCTGCTCGGCGGCCCTGGCCGTGATCAGGTTGAACGCGGCCAGGGCGACCCGCGAGGTCTCCGGTCGCGGCTCTGAACCGGCGGCGAACGCCGTCCGCAGGATCTCGCTCTGCCCCGCGGGCAGGGACTCCGCCGTGCCGAGGACCGGGCGCAGCAGCGCGCGCAGACCGCTGAAGGGCGTGTCGTCGCCGCCCCCGGTGACCTCCAGGAGACGCCGTCCCGCCGCCCGGGCCCGTTCCGCCGCGGCCCGCAGCAGCGCGGACTTGCCGATCCCCGGACCGCCCTGCAGCACCATGGCACCGCCGGCGTCGGGCAGCCTGCCCAGCAGTTCGTGCAGGGCCCTCAACTGCGGCTCACGGCCGAGGAGTTCGGATTCGTTCATGTGCCCTCCAGCCGTCCAGGACACCTCATGTCTTCATCAGCGGGATCGTAGGGCTCTCCCCGGCGGCGGGGCTTGAGTCATCCGACCGCGCCCGGGACTGTACGGCTGCGGCACCCGCCCGCCCGTCCACCGTACGACGGCCTGGCCCGTCACACGTAGCCGCGCCGCTGCACGACGTTCAGGGCCACGGCGCCCAGCGGGACGTTCAGCCAGAACGTGAGCAGCCGGTAGACGAGCACCGCCGAGGTGGCCGCCCCGGCCGGGACGCCGAGGGCTGTCAGTCCGGCGATGAGTCCGGCCTCCAGCGCCCCGAGGCCGCCAGGCACGGGAGCCGCGTTGGCGATCAGCCGGGCCGCCATGTAGGCGGCGCCGACCTGGACGAAGGGGAGGTCGGCGCCGAGTGCGTGCAGGCTCATGGCGAGGCCGACGATCTGGATGAGGGGAAGGCCCAGGGCACCGACGGTACCTACGACGATCTTGGCGGGTTCGGTCGCGATCCCCGCGACGGTCGAACCCGCCGCCCGCAGGAACGGCCACACCTTGTCGCCCAGGAAGCGCCGGCCCGGCGGGGTGAAGGCGAGCAGTCCGCCGGCGGCGAGCGCGAGGGCGAGGGCCCACAGCACGGGGCGGCCCGCGGACAGGTCCAGTTGCACTCCGGCGTGCCGTCGTCCCGCCGAGGTGAGGAAGACGGCGGCGACCACGGTGTTGGAGAGCGCCCCGGCCAGGCTCTGCAAGCCCACGGAGGCGGTGGCGGCTCCGGTCTCGATCCCCGTCTTCTGGAGGTAGCGCAGGTTGAGCGCCATGCCGCCCACGTTGCTCGGGGTGATCCGGTTGAGGAAGGAACTGGCGAACTGCACCTGGTAAGTGGGGCCGAACGGCAGCCGCTCCGGGATGGTCCCCTGTTGCAGGAAGGTCGAGAACGCCTGCGAGAGGAAGGTGATCGGCAACACCGCGAGCACCCACCCCCAGTTGGCGTCCCGCAGCGCGTCGACGGCCGCGGGCGCGTTGGCCAACTGCGGCAGCACCAGGTGGAGTACGAGAAACGCGCCCGCGAGCCCCAGAACGCTCTTCCACGTGAAGCGTGCCAGCCGAGCGGGCTGAACTTCCCTGGCGCCAGTGGCCGTTGAGACCTCGGCGGTGAGATCGCGCAGCAGACCGGGCCGGCCGCCGGCCCGCAGCGTCCGCCGTCCGGCCTTCTCCCGGGCCGCCCGCGCGCGGGCCTGGTCGTAGTGGGCGACCGCACTCCGCGCGGGGCCCATGAGCGCGAGCGGTTGCAGGTACGGCAGTGCGGTCGCGAGCAGTTCCGGTCCCAGGCCGGCCAGTGCGCACGCGGTGGCGCGCTGCGGCCCGACCCGTATCGCGGTCGTGGCCAGCAACTCGGCGAGGTCGCTGCCGAGTACCTCGGGCGGAGCGGTGAGCCGGCCGCGCGCGAACGCGGTGAGCCGGCTCTCGCCGTCGGGTGTGACAAGGACGTGTTCCGGGCGCAACTCCCCATGTCCCAGGCGGTGTTCCTGGAGGCGGGCCACGGAGTTCCACACGCCGGTGAGGAGCGGGTCGGTCAACTCCTCGTCGCGGAGGGCGGACAGGGTACGGACGTCGTCCGGTTCCGTGGTCGCCACGAGCGCGCCGCCCCCGGTCACCGGATAGGCCATCACCGGTTCGTCGGCCTTGGCGCCGGTACGGGCCGCGAAGACGAGCATGAGCAGTTCGTGCTCGGCGGCGACGAGCGGTGTCGGGGCGGTCGGGTCGGCGGAGTGGCGCAGCAGTGTCCGCCGGGCGAGCCGGTGGAACAGGTCGCGGTTGTGGTCCTCGGCGGCGAGCACCCGCACCGCCAGCCGGGACCCGGCAGGGGTGTCGGCCCGGTAGCGGGTCCCCTCCCCCGGCAGCTGCTCACTCGCGGGCAGCTCATGGAGCGTGGTGACCGAGATCCCGGACGCGGCAAGGGCGTCGGCGACCGCCTGCGCCGTCGGACGGTCGGCGGGAGCACCGGCCAGCAGGAGTACGGCCGATCCGGCGGCGCCGCCCATGGCGAGTGCGGCGACGGCGTCCAGCGGCACGATCGCGGCGGTGGCCACGCTCAGCACGGCACAGGAGGAGGCCAGCGCCCACAGCGCACGGCGCGGGCGCGCCCCGAGCCAGGGCCCCGCCGCGACGACGGCCGCGGCGCAGGCCGCCAGGTACACGGCCGGTGGCCAGGTCGCCCGGAGCAGTCCGTCCCGGCCGGCCAGCACCTCCGGCCACGTGTCCGGTCTCCCCCGCTCCAACGCCAGGTGCGTGAGCGACCACGCGCCGAGTGCGCCGAGCACCGCCGCGGGCAGGACCCGTAGCACCGGGTCGACCCGCCGCCGTACGCACCACACCACCACGGCCGCGACCGGGGCGAGGAGGGCGACGGCCTGGACCGTTCCCACCAGGGCGTCCCGGAGGGACGGAGGGAGGGCGGTCGCCGAGTCGAGGAGTCCCTGCTGTGCGGTGCGGACGAAGTCGCGGGTCGCGACGGCCGGCAGTGCGGCGGCCACCAGCACGGCCAGGGACAGCGACAGCCGCCACAGATCGACCGCCCGTCGAACGGTCCGGGGAGGCGGTGTGTCGATCACGGTGCTCACGTCGGCTCCTCGTCGGCAGGCCGCAGCCAGGGGTGCCGATGATCTCGCCGCAACTCGGGGGGCGCATCGGTCAGTTGGCTGCACCTCTTCATGTCATGGCGGCAGGGGGGCAGGGAAGTAGCCGATGCAGTCGTATGACAGATCGCGACCGGAGGGCCCGACCCTAGCCTTCGTGGCGGACCATGGCCCCGGGCGAAGACCGGGGCGACATTCGTATGGGGAAGGTGACCATGTTCAGTTCACCCAACGTGCTTCTCTCGCGCGGTCTGCTGGCCGTCGTCCTCGGTGTGGTCTCCGTCGCCTGGCCCGGCATCACGATCGGCGCGGTTGTCGTCCTGTTCGCCGTCTACGCGTTCATGATCGCGGCGACGGACGCCGCGCGCGCCTTCGCCAGTGACCGGGTGGGCCCCGTCCTCGGCTGGCTGTTGCTCTCCTTGCTCTCGCTGGCCGGCGGGGTGGTCGCCCTGGCCTGGCCCGGCATCACGGCTCTCGCGCTCACGATCTGGATCGCCGCGTGGGCCCTGACGACCGGCGCCATGGAGATCGGCCTGGCCTTCCAGCGCGGCGAGACGGCGGGGGAACGCACCTTGTTCCTGCTCACCGGCGCGGTGGCGATCGTCTTCGCGTTCTCGCTGTTCGTCCACCCGGACATCGGCGCGGTCTCCCTCGCCACGGTCTTCGGCCTGTTCAGCCTCGTCTACGGCGTCTCGGCGGTCTTCGCCTCGTTCGAGGAGCGGCGCCACCGCACCGGCGCGACCCGGCAGGCGTGAGTCGCGGCCCTCAGTCGAACTTCTCGACCACGGTCTCGAACTGCCGCACCAGGGCCGACAGTGACCGGCCGTCCAGATGGTCCATGACCCGCTTGCGGGCACTGGCGAGGTGGACCGGATACGCGGCCTGAAGCCGTTGCATACCGTCCGGGGTGAGCGTCGCCACGTTCCCCCGGGCGTCCCCTTCGTAGCGCCGCTTCACGACCTGGCCGCGGCTCTGCAACGCGTCCACGACACGGGTGATGCGGCTCGCCGAGAGCGCGGTGGCCGCGGCCAGGTCCGCCATGCGGAGTTCCTGGTTCTCGGCCTCCGACAGGCTCATCAGGACGACGTACTCGGTGAGCGTCAGACCCGTGGCGCGCAGCAGATCGTCGTCCAGCGAGCGCGGCAGCGCGACGATGACACGCATCAGCGCGCGCCAGAAGCGCTCTTCCTGCGCGGTGAGGGGATCTTCGGCGGTCATCCTCGCAGGTTAGCGTGCTCAAGCAAGGAACCTCAACGGCGGCCCGTGCCCTGCTCGGCGATCTCGGGACGGAGATCGTGGCTCGCCCGGCACCGGGCCTGGAGCGGATCGGCCACCGCCCGCAGTTCCTCGGCCAGTTGGTCGACCAGGGCCGGGTCGAGCCGGTCGATGACGCGTCGGCGCGCGCTGGCCAGATGCGCCGGGTAGGCGCCGCGCAGCCGTCGCCACCCCGCTTCGGTGAGTACGGCCATGCTCCCCCGCGCATCCGTCGAGTGCGGTCGCTTCACCACAAGACCCTCGGCCCGGAGGGTCTCCACGAGCCGGGTGATGCGGCTCGCGGACAGGCCCGTGGCGGTGGCCAGGTCGGTCATGCGCAGGCCGGTGCCGTCCGCCTCGGACAGGTGCATCAGCACGGTGTACTGGGTGAGCGACAGACCGGTGGAGCGCAGCAGATCCTCGTCGAGCGTCCGGGGCAGCGTCACCAGCAGTCTCTGCAGCGAGCGCCAGAGGCGTTCCTCGACACAGTTCAGCGGGGCGGAGACCGGGCTCGTGGGGTGCTGTTGCTCCGGCGTTTCCATGTCCTTCACCTTCCCGCCGCAGCCCCCCGTGAGACCACTGAACCACAGGAACTACTTGCTTGACAAAGCATTTCCCGTGGGTTGAAGATACTTGCCCAAGCAAGCACCAACGTCGCACGGGCCGTCCCGCGCGACAACGAGCGAGAGGCCAGCAGGGCATGAGCGTCTCCTTGCCCCCAGCCGGGACGTACGAGATCGACCCCGCGCGGTCGTCCGTCGCCTTCACCACGCGCCACCTGTTCGGCCTGGGCAGGGTGAGCGGCACGTTCCAGGTGGAGTCGGGGCGCGTCACGATCGCGGAGCCCGTCACCCAGTCGACCGCCCGGGCCGTCGTCGAGGCCCGCAGCTTCCACACGGGCACGACCCGCCGTGACGACCATGTGCGCTCCCCCGCCTTCCTCCACGCGGAGCGCTACCCCGAGATCAGCTTCGAGTCGACCAGGGTGGCCCGCGGTGAGGAGGGCGCCTGGGTCGTCAAGGGGCTCCTCACCGTCCGCGGACACCAGGCCCCGGTCGAGCTGACGGTGGACTCCCTGACCGTCGAGAACGGCTCACTGCGGATCTCGGCCTCGACCTCCGTCGACCGCTACCGCCACGGACTCACCGCGTCGAAGGGCATGGCCGCCCGCCGGCTGCGGCTCACCCTGACCACCATCGCCCATCCCGAACCGAGCACGGCGGCCCCCGCCGCCGAGGCCACGGCGGCGCCCGCCGTCGAGCACGCAGCACAGCGAGAGGAAATTTCCATGTCTCCCAAGATCGCAGTCATCTACTACTCGTCGACCGGCACCGTGCACGAGCTGGCCGAGGCGGTGGCCGACGGCGCCCGTAAGGAGGGTGCGGAGGTACGATTCCTGCGGGTGTCCGAGCTTGCTCCCGAGGAGGCCATCGCCGCCAACGACGCCTGGTCGGCGCATGCTTCGGCCACCAAGGACATACCGGTGGCGACCCCGGCCGACATCGAGTGGGCGGATGCCGTGATCTTCGGCAGCCCCACCCGGTTCGGCAATATCGCCAGCCAGTTGAAGCAGTTCATCGACACGCTCGGCGGGCTGTGGGCGCAGGGCAAGCTGGCCGACAAGATCTACAGCGGCTTCACCGCCACCGCCACCGCGCACGGCGGCCAGGAGTCCACACTGCTCGCCCTCTACAACTCCGTCCACCACTTCGGCGGCATCATCGTCACCCCGGGCTACACCGACCCGGTGAAGTTCGCCGACGGCAACCCCTACGGCACCAGCCACGTCAACGGCCAGGGAGCGCTCCCCGTCGACGACATCGCCCGGGCCGCCGCCGCGTACCAGGGCAAGCGCGTGGCCACGATCACCGCACGGTTCAACAACGCGTAACAGCACGGCACTTGGGTACCGGCGGCAGCCACACGGCGGCCGTCGGCACCCCGTGCCGTGACGCGCCCTCCAGTCCTTCGGTCGACGAGACGCTCGCCGACGAGAACACAGAAACCAGGCGGGAGAACCCGGATGACCACGAACAACTCGCCCGACGAGAGCGGGTCGTTGCGACCGGAGCTGGAAGGTGCGGCGTTCCAGGCGGATCCGCACGCGCTGCTGCGGCGGTTGACGGAGTCCGCAGCGGCGCACCGCTGCGAACCGGCCGGTGCGCCACCGCAGTTGCTGATCACCGGATACGAGGCGGCCCGCCAAGTCCTCACCGATCCGCGCGTCTCCAAGCGCAGCGAACGCGCCGGCCTGGAGCCGGGCTGGCTGATGAGCGGTGTGCGGGACGAGGTCGGCATCGACTACATGCTCACCGTGGACCCGCCGGACCACACCCGCCTGCGCAAACTGGTGACCCGCGCCTTCACACCACAACAGATCGAGGCGCTACGGCCTCGCACGCGCGAGATCTCGGACGAACTGGCCGACGCCGTACTGGCCGCCGGGACACCGGAGTTGATCGACGGGTTCGCCATCCGTGTCCCCATCGCGGTGATCTGTGAACTGCTCGGCGTGCCCCTGGCCGACTGGGACAGGTTCCGCTGGGCCTCGGAGCAGATCGTGTCCCCGGTCGCCGGATCGGACCGGGAGGAGGCCTACGTCTGGATGAGCGGGTACCTGGCCGTGCTGATCGCGGGCAAGCGGGCCGTGCCCGGGCCTGACCTGTTGAGCGCGCTGGCCAACGACACCGTCGAAGACGCCCTCACCGACCCGGAGTTGGTCGGGATGGCCTTCCTTCTCCTGATCGCCGGGTACGAGACGACCGCCAACCTCATCGGTGCCGTACTCCTCGGTCTGGCCCGACAGCCGGACCTCTTCAAGGCGCTGCGCGCCGATCCCGCGCTCGTGCCCGCGGCGGTCGAGGAGTTCCTCCGCCTGGACGGCCCGGTGCTCACCGCGACCGAGCGCTTCGCCACCGAGGACATGGTGATCGGTGAAGTGCCGGTGCGCCGGGGCGACATGCTGCTGGTGTCCCTCGCCGCGGCCGACCGCGATCCCGCCCGGTTCGAGGAGCCGGACACCTTCCGCCTCGGACGCCCGGCCGGTCATGTCGCCTTCGGGCACGGTGTCCACCACTGTCTGGGCGCACCCCTGGCGCGGATGGAGGCCGCGGTCGCGGTCACCGCGCTCCTGGAGCGCGTCGAGAGTCTGGAACTGGCCGTGGACGAGGCCGAGTTGCAGTGGTCTCCGGGCCTGCTGATGCACGGAGTACGCAGCCTTCCCGTCGACGTCACGGTCTCCGGGAACGCCAACTCGCGCTGACTCACGGCGACTTCAGCCAACGCGGCGGACCTCGACGAGCAGTGCCTGCTCGGGGTCGAGGGTGGGCATCGGCAGCCCCGCGGCGGCCAGCACCGAGCCGGGCAGGGCGAGCCAGTCCCCCTGCGCGGCCGTCAGCCACGGAGGCGCCGCCGCCTGGTGGAAGGAGGGCAGCCCGAGCTCGGTGCGCACCCGGAGCCGGTAGTGGGCGTCGGGGCTCAGCCCCGGCAGGGGCGTACGACCGGACTGCCCTTCGGGTGAACTCGCCACGCGCGCCCAGGAGTACAGGGCCCTCGATCCGTCCTGGGCCACCACCCCGTGCAGCACGCGAGCCTCGTCCTCCAGGTCGGCGCGGACCGTACGCCCCGTGTGCAGCAGTGGACGCAGTTCGCGGTAAAGCGCGCTCCAGGTGGTCAGCCTGGCCAACTCCTCCTCGGAGCACCGCGCGAGGTCCTGCTCGATGCCCGCGTGGCCGAACAGCGCGGTGATCATGCGGAAGGTGTCGGAGGTGACGCGTCCGGTGGTGTGGCTGCGGGCGGCGCCGACATGCGTGCCGACGAGTTCGGGCGGGAGGAGTTGGGCGGTCCAGTTCTGGATGGCCTGGCGTTCCACGGGGTCGTTGCAGTCGGAGGGCCACACCCGGTCGGTGCGGGCGAGTACGCCCAAGTCGATCCGCCCGCCGCCGCTGGCACAGCTCTCGATCTCCAGCCCTGGGTGACGCTGCTTCACCGCGTCCAACAGCCGGTACAGCGCCGCGACTTGGGCGTGACCGGCGGGCCGGTCGGCCGGAGCGCGCACGGCTTCGAGGAGTTCCCTGTTGTGGTCCCACTTCAAGTAGGCGATGTCGTAGCCACCGACGAGTGCGTCCAGTGACTTCAGCAGATAGTCGAAGACCTCGGGGCGGGCGAGGTCCAGGACGTATTGATGGCGGGCGGTCGGGCCGAGGCCGGCGGCGGGGCCCAGAATCCAGTCGGGGTGGGCACGGGCCAGCCGCGAGTCGAGGTTCACCATCTCCGGCTCGACCCAGAGCCCGAAGTCCATGCCCAGCGCCCGCACATGGTCGGCGAGCGGGCTGAGCCCGTCGGGCCAGACGGTCGGGTCGGCGAGCCAGTCGCCGAGCCCCGCGGTGTCGGCGCGGCGCCCGCTGAACCAGCCGTCGTCGAGCACGAACCGCTCGACCCCCACCGCGGCGGCCCGCTCCGCCAGGGCGCGCAACCGACCGAGGTCGTGGTCGAAGTAGACGCCTTCCCAGCTGTTGAGCACCAAGGGGCGGGCGCCACGCGGGTGTTGGGGTCGTGCGCGAAGGTGGCGATGGAAGCGGTCGGCGATGCCGTCGAGGCCATCGGCCGACCATGCGAAGTGGCAGCGGGGCGTGCGGTACGACTCCCCTGGCGCGAGGCGGATCTCGCCCGCCCGGAGGAGTTCGCCGCCACCGAGAGCTGAGGCGTGTACGCCTGCCCCCTCCGGGAGTTGCTCGACCAGGTAGCGCTGGTCACCGCTCCACGCCACGTGCACGGCCCACACTTCGCCGCTACGGAACCCGAAGCCCGGTACGCCCACCGACAGGAGGTACGGCGAGTCGACTCCGGGTTTCCCGCGTCGTACGTCGCGGACGTGGGCGCCGTGGTGCAGCGGGCGGCGTTGCGGGGAGCGTTCGCGGCTCCACTTTCCGGTGAAGTCCAGGATCTCGGTGGCCCGGCGCGGGAGAGGCAGCAGGGTCAGGGCGCCGGAGAGGTCGTAGGGCGTCGTGTCGGTGCCGGGCGGGCGGGAGAGGACGGCGTCGGCGGTGAGGATTCCGTGGGGGTCCAGGGTGTAGGTGACGGTGATGTCCAACCCCAACGCCGCGTCGGTCAGCCGGAGTTGGAGTTCGCCGCCGCCGTCGGGGGCCTTGTGGTGGGTGGCCCCGGTGAGGGCAGGCCGAGGTGCGGTGGCGGTGCCGGCCCGGTGGCCGTGGTGGGCCGGGGTGCCGGACCAGCCGTCCGCCTCGGTGGGCCAGACGGTGAAGCGGCGCGGGATGTCGGGGGCGTTGTTGAGGATCGCGGGTTCGGCGGTCAGGCTCAGGGCCGTCAGGTCCTCGGGGGCGAGGTCGCCCAGGTCGGCACCCCAGTGCAGGACCCGGGGCACGGGTTCGGTGAGTTCCACGGTGAAGCAGGTGCCGGCCGCGCGCAGGCTGACGATGCGCGAGGGGGGTGTGGGCATGCGGTCTCTTTTCAGGGAGGGCGGTGGGACGCCGTGGCCCGGCGCGGAATGTCGGGTGGGGCGGGCGGGGCCGAGCCGGTCCGGTCACGGTTCGCGGCCGGACTCGCCCACCCGGACGGTCTCGTCGGCCGGCCCAGTCGTCGTCGACCGGGAAGCGCCGGACGGCGAGCGTCCCGGGGCCCGCGGAGGAACTCCTCGACGGCAGCGGGGACTTGCGTGGGGATTCCCGCCGCACAAGCCCCCTCCCGCCTCAGTGCGCCGGAGGGGCGGCGGTCACTTCTCGGTGAGGATGCTCTTCGTCTTGGCCTGCATGTCGGCGAAGACGCTGTCGTTCTTCTGGCCGCCGAAGTAGGCCTCGATCAGCGGCTCGATCGCGTCCTGGAGGGCCGCGCCGTTGCGGAAGTCCGGCGAGGGGTACAGCTCCTTGTTCTTGAGCATGTCGGTGAAGACAGTGAGGTCGACGCCCTGCGCCTTGAGCGCCTTGGCGGAGGCGTCCATCGAGGCGGGGATGGACGGGAAGAAGGTGCCGGTCGCCGACGCCTTGGTCTGGCAGGCCTCGGAGCCCATGTAGGAGACCCACTTCCAGGTCAGGTCGGGGTTCTTCGTGCCGGCCCAGATGGTGTTGCCGTTGGAGTTGCTGAAGACGGCGCGGGTCTTGCCGTCGGGGCCCAGGACCGTGGGGCCGATGCCGACCTTGACGTTGGGGATCTTGGCGAAGGTGGACGCCGACCACGAACCGCCCGTCTCCATCGCGACCTTGCCCGAGGAGAGCAGGTCGACGTCGGACACCGTGTTGGTGAACGTGCCGATCTTGGGTGCGTACCCCTTCGCGACCAGGGTGCGGATCCAGTCCATGGTCTTGACGAGGCGCGGGTCGTTGTAGTTCAACTCGGTCGGCCAGTTGGCCTTGTTGCCGAGCCGCCAGCCGGTCGTGGAGACGAAGGAGCTCCAGGTGGACTGGCCCAGGAAGTCCTTGGCGGCCAGCTGGCCGAAGCCGTAGGTCTTGATGTGCGCCTTGTCGAAGCCCGGCTGGTCACCGCGTCGGCCCTTGGTGTCGAGGGTGAGATGGGCGATCATCTTGCCGATCGTGCCGCCGTTGTCGGGGTTCCAGTTCAGCTTCTGGACGTCGTCGGTGGAGTAGCCGGCCTTGGTGAGCATGTCGGTGTTGTAGTAGAGGCCGGTGGCGGCCCAGTCCAGGGGCAGGCCGTACTGCTTTCCGTCGGTGTACTTCCACGAGTCCACGCCGACGGAGAACCGCGAGAGGTCGAACTTGTCCTTCTTGATGTAGTCGTCCAGCGGAAGCAGTTGGTGCTGGTCGGCGTACTCCGGGAAGAACTGGACGCTGTTCTGGAAGGCGTCGGGAGCCTTGCCGGCCACGAAGCCGGCGGTGAGCTTGGTGAAGTAGTCCACGACGTTGTACTGGGTGATCTTCACCTTGACGCCGGGGTTGGCCTTCTCGAAATCCGTGGCGCAGACCTTGTAGGCGGCGGCCTGCTTGTCGTCCCAGGTCCACCAGTTGAGGGTGGAGGAGCCGGAGCCGCCGCTTGAGGTGGAGGAGCAGGCGGAGACGAGGGCGGTCAGGGTGAGCGCGGCTCCCAGTACAACGGCCTTGCGAACTCTCATGGTTCCTTCTTTCACTGATCACTTGAGGCCGGAGAAGCCGATGGAGTTGACGATGCGTTTGCCGAAGGCGATGAAGAGCAGCAGCATCGGCAGCGCCGCGATGAGCGCGGCGGCCATCAACCCGGCCCAGTCGGGGGCGGCTTGGGGTGAGGACTGCTTGAAGACGCCGAGGGCGAGGGTGAGGGGCTGGACGCTCTGGTCGTTGGCGATGAGCAGCGGCCAGAAGTAGTCGTTCCAGGCGTTGACGAACATCAGCAGCGACACCGTCGCGATCGGTGCCGTCGACATCGGCAGGATGACCCGGAAGAAGATCCGCAGGGGGCCCGCGCCGTCGATGATGGCGGCTTCCTCGACCTCAGTGGACAGCCCGAGCATGAACTGCCGGAGGAAGAACAGCGCGAAGGCCTGGAACAGCCCGCCGGGGAGGATGAGTCCGGCGAAGGTGTCGGTGAGCCCCAGGTCCTTCACGAGGACGAAGTTCGGCAACAGGGTGAACACCGTGGGCACCATCAGGGCGCTGATCAGGATGTTGAACACCAGGTCACGGCCACGCCAGTGCAGCCGCGACAACGCGTAGGCGGCGGCTGCCGAGAGCAGCACGATCAGCGCCGTCTGCACGGATGCGTAGATCAGCGAGTTGCGCAGGTAGATCGCGATGTCGAGGGTGGCGCCCGAACCGCCCTGGGCCTGCGCCTCGGCGGTGGTGGCGATCCCGAGGACGCGTTCGAAGGCACCCCAGGTGAAGCCGACCGGCAGTGGCGAGGACGGGTTGGTGGCGAGCTGGTAGTTGTTCGACAGGGCGGTGCGCAGGATCCAGTAGAAGGGGAAGAGGGTGACGAGGACGATGCCTCCGAGGTAGGTCCAGGCCACTGCCCTGCCGGGCGAGAACCTGCGGGTGTCCTTCGGAAGCCGGCGATGCGGGACGGCCGCCGGGCCGGGTGCGACGGTGACAGCCATGGGGGCGGCCTCCTTCAGCTCAGGTCGGATTCGTTGGCTCGGGCGAGCCGGAGTTGGGTGAAGGTGACCGCGATGAGCAGGGCGAACAGGGCCAGCGACATGGTGGCGGCATAGCCGAAGTCGAACTGGCGGAAGGCCTTGCGGTAGATGTACATCTGCAGCACGTTCGAGGCGTTCGCCGGACCGCCCTCGGTGGTGACCTGCACGATGTCGAACACCTGGAAGGAGTTGATCACCGTCAGGACGACCACCATGACGAGGATCGGCCGCAGCAGGGGCACGGTCAGCCGGCGGAACATCTGGATCTCGCTCGCGCCGTCGACCCGGCCTGCCTCGTAGATGGTCGGCGGGATGGTCTGCAGGCCGGCGAAGATCAGCAGGGAGTAGTAGCCCATCCACTTCCAGACGCTGATCGCGGCGAGTGAGGGGATCGCCCATCCCCCGCTGCCGAAGAACAGGATGGAGTGGCCGGTCAGGTGCTTGAGGGCGATGTTGACGATGCCGAGGGTCGGGTCGAGCATCCACTGCCACACCAGAGCGGCGATGACGTTGGAGATCAGGAACGGCAGCAGGATCACCCCGCGCAGCGCCGACGACCGGGTCACCCGGTCCAGCACCACCGCCGTCACCAGCGAGATCAGGGTACCGAAGACGACGGACAGCAGGACGAAATAGGCGGTGACGAGCAGCGAGTGCCAGAAGACGTCGTCCCCCGCCAGCTCCCGGAAGTTGGCCAGTCCGACCCATTTCGGCGGTGTGAGGACATGGAACTCGGTGAAGCTGAGGTAGATGCCGCGCAGGGTCGGATAGGCGTAGAAGGTCGCGAAGCCGAGCACGGCGGGCAGGATGAGCAGCAGGGCGACCGGGAGGTCCCGGCGGCGGGCCGCGGCCGACCTGGTGACGGCCGTGCGCCGCGCCTTCCTGTCCGGGCCCTCGCTGGGTGAGGTGGTGGTGGCCACCGCGCCCGGTTCACCGGACCGCGGTTTCACCGTTGTCGCGTGGTTGCCCTGTGATGTGACCACCACAGCACCCTCCTTCGTGCGATACGAACTGGTGGATCGGCGTGAACTGGTGGATGGGTGTGGGTGGGTGGATCAGACGGTGATCTTGTCGATGTCCGGCGCGTAGTCGGTCGCGTTGCCGAAGCTGATCGTGTTGTCCCCGGCCTTCAGCGGCACCGGGACGGTGAGCGACTGCGGGGTGCCCCAGGCGTTGTCGTTCGTGCCGGGCACCGGAACCTGGAGAGTCGTAGCCCCAACGGTCAGGTCGATGACGCGACTTGAGTCGCCGTCCGCGTAGTCCAGCTTCAGCAGATACGTGCCGTCCTTCGGCACGCTGACGTGGGTGAAGGACACGACCCCGCCGCCGAGGTTGCCGATCTTCTTCCCGCCGGAGCAGGCGTCGCAGCCGGCGACGACCGCGTTGCCGGTGAGAATGTTGCCGGGCGACTCGGCCTCGTAGGCGATGGGACCGCCGGCCGCGGGCGTGGTGATCTCAACGGCCTTGCTGGGAGCCGATGTTCGGCCCTTGGCATCACGGGCGACGACGGTGAAGGTGTGGTCACCGGCCGCGCTCAGGCCGCTCACGGTGGCCGAGGTGCCGGTGTTGGTGGTCACCGGGCGGCCGTCGGCGTAGACGGTGTAGCGGGTGACGGGCGAGGCGCCGGTGTTCACCTTGTCCCAGGAAAGCGACACGCTCGTGGACGTGACGGAGGTGCCGTGGACGCCCAGCGAGACACCGGGGTTGACGCCCCGCCCGGTCGGGGTGAAGGTGAACAGCCGTGAGCCGTGCGCGGGCAGGTTCGCCGTGAGGTGCCCGGAGACCCGGCCGAGGTTCTTGTGCTGCCACAGGTCACGGACCGCGGCCGAGCCGCTGATACCCAGGTCGGCGAAGTCCGCGGTGACGTCGGCGGTTTCGGAACCCAGGTTGAACAGGGCGACGGTGTAACTGCCGTCGGGATTACGGGCGTACCAGGTCTGTTGGTTCGTGGTCTGGCTGACCGGCCGCGCCGGATGCCCGGCCTGGTCCACGGCGATGACCTCGTCGTTGGTGAGCAACTTCAGCCCGTACGCGTCGAGTTTGGTGAGGTCGTCGCCCGAGTACAGCGGTGCCGACTCGATGGCCCACAGCGTGGCGTAGCTCTGCCGTTCGGCCTCGGTGAGGCCGTCCATGGCGCCGACGCCGACGTTCAGGGAATCGAGGTTGTTCCAGTGCCCGGGTCCCGCGTCGTCGGTCCACTGCACGACGTCGTTCCAGCGCACCTTGAGCGAGTTGTTCCACGTGACGAGCGTGTCGCAGTAGCACTCGACGTCGGTGTCGACCCGCCAGCCGTTGGAGTTGGCCTTCCAGGTCTCGGCCTGGGTGTGGCTCAGTGACCAGGACAGCGTCAACTGGACGGGCCGGCCGGTCTGTTGGAGCGCGGTGTGCCAGGCCTTCACGTCCGGGGTGTTGTCGTGGTCGGCGTCGCCTTGCCACGAGCCCGGGCCGACACCGTCGACCTTGAGGAAGTCCACGCCCCAGCCCGCCAGTTGATCGGCGAGGGAGTCGATGTACTTCTGTGCGCAGGGGTTGGCGAAGTCCATCTTGTACGCGGAGTTCCACCCGTTGGTCTTCCGCAGGTCGGGATAGACGATGTCGGAGGTGGTGCAGCCGGGAGCGTTGTGGATGGCGGTCTTCCCGTCGCCGTACGCGACGGGGTCGAGGCCCACCGCCAGGTACAGCCCGAACTTGAGGCCCTTGTGGTGGAGGTAGTCGCCCAGGGACTTCATGCCGTGCGGGAAGGTGGTGGGGTTCGCGGTCGGCCGGGCGTACTGGTCGAAGCCGCTCGCCCAGCCGGCGTCCACGTTGATGTACTCGTAGCCGTGGGACTTGAGCTTCGAGGCGACCACGTCGGCCTGCTGCTTGACGTGCGCCTCGGTCAGATAGCTCACCCCGCCGTAGCCGGGGTAGCCGGTGGCCTCCAGGCTCCAACTGCTCCAGCCCATATAGGGCTTGGCGGCCAGGACCGCCTGTTGCCGGAGCGTGCCGGTGTCCGCGGTCGACGCGGCGGACGGTGCCGCGAGGGACACCACGAGAGCGCCGGCGGCCAGGACGGGCAGATGACGGAGGAGCGCGCCGCCCGCACGGAATCTGTGCCGTGCGAAGGACGGGGGTCCTGCTGGACGAGGCATGTGTTTACTCCATCTCGGCGCGAAAAGGCACACGGCGGGGCCCTGGGAAGGTCCGGAAGTGCCCCTGCACGGTCAGCCGCATGGGGAATTGGTGAGTGGGCGTTCGGGTCCGCCCTCGTAGCCGTACGACGACGGCCGGTCGGGGAGGAAACCGGCCGCCACCTGCGTCGGTGGACGTCCCATCCACCTGTCGTGAGGTGCCGCGAATGTAGCCAGGCTTTTCTTCCAGCGTCAACATATTGCGCCGCGCGAATCATCGACATTCGTGGAAAGAATGGAGCCGGATTCAGGAGATGAGTGCGAAAGACGGGCGTGGATCCACGCGATCCTTCTTCTATCTTCTTTTCCAATGGAAATGTATGGTCGCCGCATGACGCTCGCCGATCAGCCACCCGCGGCATCTCTGCTCTTCCAGACCCTCCTGGCCCACGGCCCGCTCACGCGCGCCGAGGTGGGGCGCCGCACCGGTCTGTCGCCCGGCGCGGTCACCAAGGTCGCCACTCCCCTGCTGACCGACGGCTGGATCACCGAGCTGGGCCGCTCCACCGAGCGCACCCAGGGCCGGCCGGCCACGCTCATGGCGGTGCGCGGCGAACGCGCCCGCTTCGTGGGCATAAAGATCACCGGTGACGAACTCATCGGTGTGCTTGCCGACTTGACCGCACGGCCCCTGGCCACCGCCCGGTCCGCACTCGGTTCGCGTGACGTCGGCACGGTCGTCCTGGCCGTCGCCCGGCTCGTCGAGCAGCTGAACGCGAAGGCGCGGCCGTACGCACCGGGTGCCCTGCACGGCATCGGTGTCACGATCTCCGGGGACGTCGACGGCCACACCGGGACCGTCCAGTACTCCCCGTTCCTCAACTGGCGCCGCGTACCCCTCGCCCAACTGATCCGTACCGCAACGGAGTTGCCGACGGTCATCGAGAACGACGTCCGTGCGCTGACCGTGGCCGAGCAGTGGTTCGGTGTGGGTGCCGGGCTGTCGTCCTTCGCCCTGGTCACCGTCGGCGCCGGTATCGGCTGCGGCATCTCCATCGGCGGCCGGGTCGTCTCCGGTGCCCACGGTGTGTCGGGCGAGGTCGGCCACCTTCCCGTGGGCGGCACGGACCGGGTGTGCACCTGCGGCAACACCGGGTGCGTGGAAGCCGTCGCCTCCACCCAGGCCATCACCGAGCAGGCCCGCCAGGCGACGGGCGACCCGGACTTGACGATGGACGGCGCGGTCCGCCTCGCCCACGCCGGCAACGACGCCGTCCGCGCCGTCTTCGCCCGGGCCGGTCACGCCCTGGGCCTGGCCATCGCCTCCGTCGCCAACCTCATCGGCCCCGAACGCATCATCATCTCCGGTGAGGGCGTGGCCACTTACGACCTGTACGAGGACCAGATCCGCGCCACCTTCGCGGCCCGTGCCTTCGGCGCGGCGGCCGACTGCGACCTCGTCGTCAGACCCCTCCCGTTCGAGGAATGGGCCCGTGGCGGCGCCGCCATTGCCGCCCAGCACGTCTTCGCTCCCGTCAAGTAGCCAGCGCCGCACGCGAGTTGGCCATGTCCCGAAAGCGCACGCCATGCTGAAAGCCTTCTCCGACCAGGACTTCCACGCTGTCCGCCGCCCACCCGGAACACTCCACTACGGCCGCCCCGCCACCCGCTGGTTCGAAGCACTCCCCCTAGGCAACGGCCGCCTCGGCGGCATGATCTACGGCGGCACCGACCGCGAGCGCATCCAGCTCTCCGAGTCGACGGCCTGGTCGGGCGGCCCCTCCGCGACGGACCTGAACCCGACCGCCCGGCAGCAGCTCCCCCGCATCCGCGAACTCCTCTTCGCGGGAGACCACGCCGAGGCACAACGGCTCGCCGCCGAGCATCTCCCGGGCAGACCAAGCTCGTTCGGGACCAACATGCCCCTGCCCGAAGTGCAACTCGCCTTCCCCGAGGGCCCATCGGCCCGGCGCTACAGACGGACGCTGGACCTGGACACGGGCCTCGCCGAGGTGACGTACGAACAAGACGGCGTCCGCTTCACCCGCGAGGTGTTCGCCACCAACCCCCATGGCCTGATGGCGATTTGCCTCACCTCGGACCGTCCCGGATCGCTCGCCTTCACCCTCTCGATCCGGGACGGCATACTCCCCGGCGACACGACCGCCACGGACACCTGCGTCACCTTCGACGGCCATGCGTACGAGAGCCTGCACAGCGACGGGCGGCAGGGCGTCGCCCTGGAGATCCGCGCCCGCCTCGAAGCCGAGGGCGGCACCGTGCACCGCACGGGAGACACGCTCCGGTTGGAGGGCGCCGATCGCGCCGTCGTGTACGTCGTGGTCGGCACCGACTGGGCCGGAGCGGACCCGCGAAAGCGCGCCGAATCACTGCTGTCCGCAGGCCTGGAGGCCGGGTTCGAGGCTGTCCGGGCGGCACACATCGCGGACCATCAGGCGCTGATGCGACGCGTCTCCCTGGATCTCGGATCGGCACCGCCCGACCTCGCGTCCCTCCCCACCGACACGCGCCGCGAACAGCTCGCCTCCGGCAGGACCGACAACGCGTTGATGGCCCTCTACTTCCAGTACGGCCGCTACCTCACGGTGGCCGGCTCCCGCCCCAACTCCCCTCTGCCGCTCGCCCTGCAGGGTCTGTGGA
Organism: Streptomyces sp. NPDC050548; assembly: GCF_044457385.1. NCBI lineage: Bacteria > Bacillati > Actinomycetota > Actinomycetes > Kitasatosporales > Streptomycetaceae > Streptomyces > Streptomyces sp. NPDC050548. Next base: position 327,607 of record NZ_JBITGV010000010.1, on the reverse strand, counting down.
ACGACGGCCTGGCCAGCAGCGCGCCCTGGACGAACGACTTCCACCTGGACATGAACACCCAGCAGAACTACTGGGCCGCCGAGCCGACGAACCTGGCCGAGTGCCAGGAGCCGTTGTTCGGTCTGCTGGAGACCCTGGCGGACCACGGCCGGTCCACCGCCGAGCAGTTGTACGGCGCTCCGGGGTGGGTCGCGCACACGGTGACCAACGCGTGGGGCTACACGGCACCCGGTTCCGGCATCGGCTGGGGCATGAACGTGACCGGCGGGGCCTGGCTGGCCCTCCAGCTGTGGGAACACTTCGAGTACGGCCGCGACGAGACGTTCCTCCGGGAGCGCGCGTACCCGGTGCTGCGCGGGGCCGCCGAGTTCCTGCTCGCCTACGCGGTCGAGGAGCCGGAGCACGGTCTGCTCGTCACCGGGCCGTCGGAGTCACCGGAGAACTGGTACCTCGCGCCCGACGGCAGCCGGTGTTCCGTGTCCATGGGGGCCACCGCGGACCGGGTATTCATGGAGGCGGTGCTGCGGATCTGTGCGGAGAGTGCCGAACTGCTCGGTGTCGACGCCGACTTGAGGGCCAGGATCGCCGCCGCGCGACGCCGACTGCCTCCGTTCCGCATCGGGCGGCACGGGCAACTGCAGGAGTGGCTGCACGACTACGAGGAGGCCGAGCCGAGTCACCGGCACACCTCCCATCTCAGCGCGCTGTTCCCGGAGCGCCAGATCACCCCGCGCGACACCCCGGATCTCGCCCGCGCGGCGGAGGTCACCATCGCGCGCAGGCAGCAGGCCCCGGGCTGGGAGCAGACCGAGTGGGTCGAGGCCAACTTCACTGTCTATTTCGCCCGGTTGCTCAACGGCGACGCGGCCCTGAAGCACCTCACCAGCCTGATCGCGGACGCCGGTGAGGCGAACCTGATGTCGTTCTCGGCCGGCGGGGTGGCGGGCGCGGCGCAGAACATCTACTCCTTCGACGGCAACGCCGGTGGCACGGCGGGCATCGCCGAGATGCTGCTCCAGTCCGACGGCAAGGACGTAGAACTGCTGCCCGCGCTGCCCGCCGCATGGCCGGAGGGGAGCGTGTGCGGGCTCCGTGCCCGTGGCGGTCTCACCGTGGACATCCGTTGGAAAGAAGGGCAGTTGGAGGCGGCGCGGATCCGAGCGGCACGGGCCGCCGACGTCCGGGTGCGGTACGGCGCCGACCTCCTCGACGTACAACTCGCCGAGGGAGAGACGCTTGCCCTCGGCGTCGGCTGAGGGCAAGCGCCGATGACAGCGTCACTGCGCGATCTGGCCGCCGTCGACGAGGAGGGTCTGTCCGGTCATCGCGGTTCCGTCGAGCGCCACGAACGCCACGGCCGCCGCGATCTCCTCGGCCTCCAGCAGCCGGCCCATCGGGATCTGGTCGATCCACTGCGTCATCCGCCGGGGATCGTCCATCCCGACCGTGTCGAGGATGGGGGTGCGGGTCCGTCCCGGCGCGACGGCGTTGACCCGGACCCCGTACTGGGCCCACTCGACGGCGAGCGACCGCGCGAGCTGGGAGACGCCGGCCTTCGCGACGTCGTAGGCCACGTGGTACTCGGGGTTGGAGCCGATGAAGGCGGCGATGGAGGAGATGTTCACGATCGACCCGGAGCGTCGGCGCACGAAGTGCCGGCCGAACTCGCGGCAGGCCACGAAGGTGCCGGTCAGATCGACATCGAGGACGCGGTGCCATATCTCGTCGGTCACGTCGAGGGCCGCGTTCTCGTGGGCGATACCGGCGTTGTTGACGAGGACGTCGACGCGGTCGAAGCGCCGTACGACCTCGTCCGCGACCTCCGCGACGGCCCTGGGGTCGGCGACGTCCAGGGGCAGGAAGTCGCCGCCGACCTCCTTGGCCACGGCGGTTCCGGTCTCGGTGTTGCGGTCGGTGACGACGACCCGTACGCCTCGGGCCGCGAGCGCCAGGGCGATGGCGCGCCCGATTCCCTGGCCCGCGCCGGTGACGACGGCCACGCGCTCGTCGGTCTGCTCGGTCATCTCGTTCCTTTCCTCGGTGGACGGTCGGGGTGTCACAGGGTCCTGGCGGAGCCCACCGCGGGGATCTGCCAGCGGACCCGGGCGGCCGGTTCGATCGCGGTGGAGGCGCCCGGGGCCTGGGGGCGCTCCATGAGTCCTTCGCGTACGACGCTGCGCTCGACGAAGGCCTCCTGTGTCCAGGGGATGAACTCGATGAGGGGCGGCACCTCCGACAGGACGGTGCCGACCAGGTGCTGGTGCACCTGCATCATGTCGCCCGCGTGCGGAGCCAGTCGCAGGCCCCGGGCCGCCGCATGTGCCGCGACCTGGAGAAACTCGGTGACGCCGCCGACCCGGGTGACGTCGGCCTGGACGACGCGGATGGCGTCGGCGGCCATGAAGGAGGCGAACTGGTGGTACGAGTAGATGCTCTCGCCGGCCGCCACGTCCAGCCGCGTCGATGCCTGGAGACGAGTGTGGGCCTGGAGGTCGTCGGCGTGGAAGGGCTCTTCCACCCAGTCCATCGCCGCCTCCTCCAGGACCGGCATGATCTGGTTGGCCGTCGACAGGTCCCAGCGCTGGTTGGCGTCGCACATCAGGGTCACGTCGTCGCCGAGCGCCTTGCGGACCGCGCGGACGCGCCGGGCGTCCTCCCGCCAGTCGGAGCGGCCCACCTTGATCTTCACCCGGGACCAGCCGTGGTCGACCAGCGAGGTGAGGTCACGGACCAGGTCGGAGTCGCTGAGGTTGAGCCAACCACCGTCCGTGTTGTACGCCTCGACGCTCTCCTGGGTGCCGCCCAGCAGCCGCCACAGGGGCATCCCGGCCCGCTGCGCGGCAAGGTCCCACAGGGCGATGTCGACCATGGCCAGCGCCATGTGGACGACACCGGCCCGGCCGATCCAGTGCGTGGGCAGCCAGTACAGGCGCTTCCAGGTGCCGAGGATGTCCTCCGAGGACGTGTCGAGCAGGGCGTCGGCATAGTAGGAGAGGATCACGTCGGAGAGGAGTTCGGGAGCACAGTGCACACCGGAGATCCCGGTCCCGACCCGGCCGTCGGCGGTACGGATCTCGACCACGGGCACCGTCCAGTGCGCCATGGCGGCCGTGGAGTCGGCGATGGGCCGCTTCAGAGGCACGGCGAGTGCGTAGGTCTCCACGGAGGTGATCACGGCACCGTCGTCGCCGCGAAGAAGGTCCGCTCCGTGCGCGGACAGCAGTCCGCGGGCGGTGCCGAAAGAAGTCTGATCGGTCATTGTCCCAGTCGGCCATGGTCGCCGAAACTCGTCAACAGTGAAATACGAATACCGGTGATCCGCCGCGCAGATGACCGTAAGAAGAGGAGGTTCGGTCGATGACGCTCGAACTGGCCTGGTTGCGTACCTGGGTTGAGGTCGTGGATACCGGCGGCTTCACCAGGGCGGCGGAGAAGTTGCATTTGTCGCAACCGCGCGTTTCGGCGCACATCGCGAATCTGGAACGCGAACTCGGCTGTCTGCTCATCGAACGCCGTATCCGGCCGCTCACGCTCACCGATGACGGGCGTGCGCTACTGGCCCGGGCGCGGGCGGTTCTCGCGGCGGCGGACGAATTGGTCACCGCGCGCCAGACCGACCTGGGCAACATCACCGGAAGCGTCACCGTCGCGAGTTTCGCCAGTGCGAGTTCGGAGTTCCTGCCGGGAGTCATCACGTCGTTGCAGGAGAAATATCCGGGGATCCGGGTGGCGGTCCTGGACGGGGACGTGGACTTCATCGAGGCGGCGCTGTCCGAGCGCCGGGTCTCGGTGGCCGTGCGCACGGTCCGCCCCGAGCCGCACGATCACGCCTTCACCATGCGTCCGTTGTGGCGGGAGCCCTACGTGATGCTCGCGCCGACGGGCCATCCTCTCCTCAAGAAGAGCGAGGTCGAACTCGCCGACTTCGCGAACCAGCGCGTCATCACGATCGGCGATCCGCTCGCCAACACGGTGGTCGGTTACGAGGCCGAGGTCGAGTTGAGCATCCAGAACCTGGTCTCGCCGAACGGAATCGTGTCGCATCAGCCGACCACGCTCGGCGCCATGGTGCGCGCCGGACACGGACTCGGCATCATCAACTATCTGGGTGCGGTGATGATTCTGCGCGAAGGAATGGAAATGCGCCCCATTCGCCAACTCAACCGCTATCGGGACGTGGGAGTCTGGTGGCATTCGGAACGTCCGCTGGGCGCGGCCGCACAGGCTTTCATCCGGGAGGTGCTGAAGGCACCAAGACCGGAAGGCACGACGGCCATTCCACCGGTGTGACATGACTCGCTTCCATTCGCGGAACGAATACCCGGCATCTGCTATTCGGGCGTTGACGATCACGGGCGACCAGGGCCAGGTTGAGGGAAAACGAACGGAGTCGCGATGTCCAATGTCCGAACGTACACACAGCTCGAAGTCGCGGTGCGCAGCGAGACGTCGGACGTCGGTGAGGGACCGGTCTTCGACCCCCGCACCGGGCATCTCCTCTGGGTCGACATCTACGGCCGCAAGGTGTTCGAGGACGAGCTGTCCACCGGTCGCCAGACCGTCCACGAGGTCGGCACGATGGTCGGCGCGGTCGCGCCCCGCGCGGCGCACGACGGTTTCGCCGTGGCGGTGGCGGACGGGTTCGGCTACGTCACCTGCGACGGGCTGACGCTGGTCGATCCCGTACTGCCCGAACCGAACCTGCGCATGAACGACGGCAAGGTCGACTCCCGCGGCAGGTTCTGGGCCGGCAGCAACGACATGGAGTTCGCGCCCGGCCAGGGCCGGCTGCACCGCTGGGACGGCGTCGGCCCGAGCGTCGTCGTCGCGGACGGGCTGGTGCTGCCCAACGGGCTGGGCTGGAACGCCGAGGACACCGTCATGTACCTCGCCGACAGCTACGCCAACCTCCTCTACCGCTCGGACTTCCACGCCGAGCCGGGCGAACTCGGCCGCCTGGAGGTGCTGACCAAGACCGAGGGAGTCGGCGTCCCCGACGGTCTCGCCGTCGACGTGGAGGGCTGCTTCTGGGTGGCCATGCACGGCGGACGCGAAGTGCGCCGCTACGACCCGGCAGGGCGCGTCGTCGGGCTCGTACCGGTGCCCGTGCTCCAGCCGACGAGTTGCGCCTTCGGTGCGGACGGCCGCCTGTACATCACCTCCGCGCGAAACGGCCTGTCCGCCGAGGAGTTGGCCAGGTCCCCGCTGTCCGGTTCCGTCTTCGTCGTCGAGACCGGGACGGCCGGGGTTCCGGTCCGCCTCTTCCGGGCCTGACCCAACTGCCGCCATGGCGCCGGGCATTCGTATTCCGGATGACCGACCATCGATAACCGTCTTTCCCCTGGGCGGTGTTGGGGCCCTACGGTCGATCACGTGAACAGTGAACGTCGTACCGCGGAGGGACCGGCGGCGACCATCAGGCCGCTGGTGCCTCGTCCCGGTGTGGACGACATCGGCCTGCTTCTCGCGGCGGTGGCGCAGGGCACGCCCCTCGAACTCTCCAACGGCACGGCACCGGCCGTGGAGGACCTCCCCGCCGGACACAAGGTCGCGCTGCACGACATCGCGAAGGGCACCCCGGTCCGCAAGTACGGCGAGGTCATCGGCGTGGCCCTGGCCGACATCCCGGCGGGCGGGCACGTCCACGTGCACAACCTGGGCGTGGGCCGATGGGAGGAGCCGACCGCCGGCCCGTCGCCGACGCGCCCGCGGCCGGCCGGCGTCTCCCCCACCCGCGACCACTTCCTCGGCTACCGCAGGGCCGACGGGCGCGCCGCCACCCGGAACTACGTCGTCGTGGTCCCGACCGTCAACTGCTCGGCCACGGTGGCCCGGATGATCGCCCTGCGGGCCGACGCCGTCCACAAGGGGACACCCGGCCTCGACGGCGTCATCGCACTCCCCCACGACCTCGGCTGCGGAATGGCGGAGGGCACCCCCGGGGACGCCGTCCTGCGCCGCACGCTGCGTGGATACCTCGGCCATGCCAACGTCGCCGCGGCCCTGCTGATCAGTCTCGGCTGCGAGGTGAACCAGCCCGAAAACCTCCTCCCCGACGGCGACTTGAGCACCGAGACACTCACCATCCAGCAACTCGGCGGTACGGCGGCCACGGTGAACGCGGCCCTCGACCGCATCGCGGACCTGGTCCCACGCATCACGCGGACCCACCGCACACCGATCCCGCTCGCGGAACTGACCCTTGGCCTCCAATGCGGCGGCAGCGACGCCTACTCCGGCCTCACCGCGAACCCCACGCTCGGCGTCGCGGCCGATCTGCTCGTCGCGGCCGGCGGACGGGTCGTACTCGGCGAGACTCCCGAGATCTACGGCGCCCACCATCTCCTCCGGGACCGGGCGACGACCCCGGAGTCTGCGGCGCGTATCGACCAACTCATCGACTGGTGGCAGGAGTACACGGCCGCGGGCGGCGCGACCCTCGACAACAATCCGTCGCGGGGAAACCGGGCCGGTGGGATCACGACCATCTGGGAGAAGTCCCTGGGCGCCGTGCTCAAGTCCGGCACGAGTCCGCTGAACGATGTCGTCGGCTACGCGGAGCCGGTCACCGCGCCGGGCCTCACCTTCATGGACACCCCCGGCTACGACCCGGTCTCGGCCACCGGGATGGTCGCGGGCGGCGCCGGCCTGCTCGCCTTCACGACCGGACGCGGCTCACTGTTCGGCTCCCGTCCCGTGCCCTCGCTGAAGATCAGCACCACCAGTGAGCTGTACGAGCGGATGCGCGGCGACATCGACTTCGACGCCGGGCCCGCCATGACCCACACCGATCAAGTCGCTTACGGCACCGCCCTGTTCGAGGCGCTGGTGGACATGGCCTCCGGTGCGGAGAGCAAGTCCGAGGCGCTCGGGTTCGGGACCGAGGAGATCGTGCCCTGGCGCATGGGGGCGGTCCTGTGAGGGGCAGCCGGACTACTGGCCGCGGGCCCGCAGTCGGCGCAGCATGCGCGGGTCCTCGAAGCCGACCGAGCGGGCGGCGGCGTCGATCGTGGTGCCGTGGCTGATGAGGTGCTCGGCGCGTTCGAGGCGGAGGGTCTGCTGGTAGCGCAGCGGGGTGAGTCCGGTGGCCCGGGTGAAGAGGCGGGTGAGGGTGCGTTCGCTGACGCCGACGGCCGAGGCGAGGGCGGGCAGGGGCAGCGCCTCGTCGAAGCGGGTGTCGATGAGGTCCTGGGCGCGGTGCACGGTGTCGTCCAGGTGGGAGCGGTGCCGGAGCATCGCGCTGGACTGCGGTTCGTGGCCGTTGCGGCGGGCGTAGACGACCATGTCCCGGGCGATCTGGGCGGCCACGGCCGGGCCGTGCCGGGTGGCGACGATGTGCAGGGCGAGGTCGATGCCGCTGGCGATGCCCGCCGAGGTGATGACCCGGTCGTCGGTCGTGAACAGGACGTCCCGGACCACCGACGCCTTGGGGTGGCGCAGGGCCAGTTCGTCCTGCACGTCGTGGTGGGTGGTGCAGTGGCGGCCGTCGAGGAGTCCGGCCCGGCCGAGCGCGTCGGCTCCGGCGCAGACGCTGGCCACCGTGCCGCCGCGGGCGTGGTGCTCCCGTAGAGCCTGCAAGGTCGTGGGCCCGATGGCGGGCCCTTGAGCGAGCCGGAGCGAACGCCAGCCCGGCACCACGATCAGGTCCTCGGGGCCGAGTTCGGGCCAGTCGAGCCCGGCCGTCAGCGGCAGCCCCTGGGCGCTGGTGATCTGGGGCTGCTCGGCGACGTAGGAGAGCGTGTAGGGGTGCCCGAAGTCGGCCGCCGTGGAGAAGACCTGCGCGGGGCCGGCCAGGTCCAGCAGATGGACTCCGGGTACCAGGAAGAAGACGACGTGGCTCACGATCCGGTCATCATGCCTGAGGTGCGGCGGCGGCTTCCAGTTCGGCGACCGTCGCGATGGTGGCGAAGCGACCCGCGAGAGCGTACTCGGTCCGCCTGATGATCTCGTCGGCGGGGAGGGTGCGGGGGTCGGCCAGGAGTTCGGCGACGGTCTGGTCGGCGGGGGCGTCGCGGTGCGCGATGGGGTTGGTGGCCGTCGCGTCGGTGACGAAGGTGACCTGGTAGCCGAAGTCGCTCGCTACCCGGGTGGTGGTCTCGACGCACTGTTCGGTACGGATACCGCAGATGGTGAGCTCGCGCACGCCCTGCTCGGTGAGGATCTGCTGCAGGTTGGTGGTGGTGAAGGCGTTGTGCGAGGTCTTGTGGAGGAGCGGTTCGCCCTCCGCGCGCTCCAGTCCTTCGATGAGGCGGACGTGGCCGAGGGCCGGGTCGAAGACGTCGCCGCTGCCGGGCTCGGAGTGCAGTACCCACACGACCAGGTCGCCGGCCCGGCGAGCGAGCCGCACCAGGCGGTCCGTCTGCTCGGCGATCTTAGGGTCGGAGATGGTCTCCCAGAGCGGGCGGGCGCGGAAGGATTCCTGGACATCGATGACGATCAGTGCTCGGTTCATGTCCCAAGGATGATCCGTACGGGTGGGGCGGCGACAGGCCGCATCGGGTCCGGGACCGGACCGATCCGGTCACCGGGGGGGGCAACCTGTCGCCGCCGTCCGCCTACCTCAGCTCGACGAGCAGGTCGCCGCCCTCCACCTGCTGGATGCGGTTGATGGCGAGGCGGGAGACCCGGCCGGACTTGGGCGCGGTGATCGCCGCCTCCATCTTCATGGCCTCGATGGTGGCGACGGTGACACCGGCCTCCACCTCGTCGCCCTCTTCGACCGCGAGGGTGACCACGCCCGCGAACGGGGCTGCCACGTGGCCGGAGTTGGCGCGGTCGGCCTTCTCGGTGACGGGGATGTCGGAGGCGGCGGCCGCGTCACGCACCTGGATCGGCCGGAGTTGGCCGTTCAGGGCGGACATCACCGTACGCAGCCCACGCTCGTCGGCCTCGCCGACGGCCTCCAGTTCGATGAGGAGGCGGACACCCGGTTCCAGGTCGACCGTGTACTCCTTGCCGGGGCGGATGCCGTAGAAGAAGTCCTTGCTGTCCAGGACGCTGGTGTCGCCGTAGGTCTGGCGGTGCGTCTCGAACTCCCGCGTGGGGCCGGGGAACAGCAGGCGGTTGAGGGTGGCGCGGCGGTCCTTGTCGAGGGCCGTGCGGTCCTCGGGGGTCAGGTCCTGTACGGGCTTGGGGGCGGCGCGGCCCTGGAGTGCCTTGGTACGGAACGGCTCGGGCCAGCCGCCGGGCGGGGTGCCCAACTCGCCCCGCAGGAAGCCGATCACGGAGTCCGGGATGTCGAAGCGTTCCGGGGACGCCTCGAAGTCGGCGGGGGTCACTCCGGCACCGACCAGGTGCAGGGCGAGGTCGCCGACGACCTTCGACGACGGGGTGACCTTCACCAGGTGGCCGAGGATGCGGTCGGCGGCGGCGTACATCGCCTCGATGTCCTCGAAGCGGTCGCCGAGGCCGAGGGCGATGGCCTGGGTGCGCAGATTGGAGAGCTGGCCGCCGGGGATCTCGTGGTGGTAGACGCGGCCGGTGGGCGAGGCGAGGCCCGCCTCGAAGGGGGCGTAGATCTTACGGACGCTCTCCCAGTACGGCTCCAGGTCGCCGATGGCCTGGAGGTCGAGGCCGGTCGGGCGGTCGGAGTAGTCGGTGGCGGCGACGATCGCCGACAGCGAGGGCTGCGAGGTGGTGCCCGCCATGGAGGCCACCGCGCCGTCGACGGCGTCCGCGCCGGCCTGGATCGCGGCGAGGTAGGTGGCGAGCTGGCCGCCGGCCGTGTCGTGGGTGTGCAGGTGCACCGGGAGGCCGAACTCGCGGCGCAGCGCGGAGACGAGCGTCGCGGCGGCGGGTGCGCGCAGCAGGCCCGCCATGTCCTTCACCGCGAGGACGTGGGCGCCCGCCTCGACGATCTGTTCCGCGAGACGGAGGTAGTAATCGAGCGTGTACAAGCGCTCGTTGGGGTCGGACAGGTCCGAGGTGTAGCAGAGGGCGACCTCGGCGATCGACGTTCCCGTGGCGCGTACGGCGTCGATGGCCGGGCGCATCTGGCCCACGTCGTTCAGCGCGTCGAAGATGCGGAAGATGTCGATGCCGGTGGCGGCGGCCTCCTGGACGAAGGCGTCGGTGACCTGGGTCGGATACGGCGTATAGCCCACGGTGTTGCGGCCGCGCAGCAGCATCTGGAGGCAGATGTTGGGGACGGCCTCGCGCAGGGCGGCCAGCCGGTCCCAGGGGTCCTCGGCGAGGAAGCGGAGCGCGACGTCGTAGGTGGCACCGCCCCAGCATTCCAGGGAGAGCAGTTGGGGCACGGTGTGGGCGACGACCGGGGCGACCGCGAGGAGGTCCTTGGTGCGGACCCGGGTGGCGAGGAGCGACTGGTGGGCGTCGCGGAAGGTGGTGTCGGTGACGCCGATCGTGGGCGATTCGCGGAGGTGGCGGGCGAAGCCCTCGGGGCCGAGTTCGGCGAGCAACTGCCGTGAACCGGCCGGGGGTTCGCCGGTCGGGACCGGCGGCAGCTTGGTGGTGGGGTCGATCAGGTCGGGGCGTTCGCCGTGCGGCTTGTTGACCGTGACGTCGGCGAGGTAGGTGAGCAACTTGGTGCCGCGGTCGGCGGATTGACGGGCCGTCAGGAGCTGCGGGCGCTGCTCGATGAACGACGTGGTGATACGCCCGGCCTGGAAGTCGGGGTCGTCCAGCACCGCTTGCAGGAAGGGGATGTTGGTGGCCACACCGCGGATGCGGAACTCGGCGACCGCGCGCCGGGCGCGGTTGACGGCGGTGGTGAAGTCCCGTCCCCGGCAGGTGAGTTTGACCAGCATGGAGTCGAAGTGCGCGCTGATCTCCGTACCGGCGTGGGTGGTTCCGCCGTCGAGACGGATTCCGGAGCCGCCGGGCGAGCGGTAGGCGCTGATCCGGCCGGTGTCCGGGCGGAAGCCGTTGGCCGGGTCCTCGGTGGTGATACGGCACTGGAGGGCGGCACCGTGCAGAGTGACCGTCTCCTGCGAGAGGCCGAGGTCGGCGAGGGTCTCGCCTGAGGCGATGCGCAACTGCGCCTGGACGAGGTCGACATCGGTGACCTCCTCGGTCACCGTGTGCTCGACCTGGATGCGCGGGTTCATCTCGATGAAGACGTGGTTGCCCTGCGGATCGAGGAGGAACTCGACGGTGCCCGCATTCCGGTAGCCGATCTCGCGGGCGAAACGGACGGCGTCGGCGCAGATGCGGTCGCGCAGTTCGGGGTCGAGGTTGGGCGCGGGGGCCAGCTCGACGACCTTCTGGTGGCGGCGTTGCAGCGAACAGTCGCGCTCGAAGAGGTGGATGACGTTGCCCTCGCCGTCGGCGAGGATCTGCACCTCGATGTGACGGGGGTCGACGACGGCCTTCTCCAGGAACACCGTGGCGTCGCCGAACGCGGACATGGCCTCGCGGGCGGCGGCCTCGATGGACTCGCGCAGGGCGGCCGGGTCCTCGACGCGGCGCATACCGCGCCCGCCGCCACCGGCGACGGCCTTCACGAAGACCGGGAAGCCGATCTCCTCGGCGGCGCGCACCAGTTCGTCGACGTCGGTGGAGGGCGCCGAGGAGCCGAGCACGGGTACGCCGGCCGCGCGGGCGGCGGCGACGGCGGTGGCCTTGTTGCCGGTCAGCTCCAGGATGTGGGCGCTGGGGCCGACGAAGGTGATGCCCGCCTCCTCGCAGGCGCGGGCGAGTTCGGGGTTCTCGGAGAGGAACCCGTAGCCCGGGTACACGGCGTCCGCTCCCGCGCGCTGTGCCGCGCGGACGATCTCGTCGACCGAGAGATAGGCGCGGACCGGATGTCCGGGCTGACCGATCTCGTAGGCCTCGTCGGCCTTGAGCCGGTGCAGCGAATTGCGGTCCTCGTGGGGGAAGACCGCGACCGTTCGCGCGCCCAGCTCATAGCCGGCGCGGAACGCCCTGATCGCGATCTCTCCACGGTTGGCGACCAGCACCTTGCGGAACATTCCGGATCCCTTCAGCCTGCCGGTGACGTGCACCATGGTGTCGGCGTCACCCCTGTAACGCCATGTGAGCCGGGACACTAGTCGCAAACGTGTCGCGCGGGGCGCTTCAACGGGCCGACGGTAAAGAAACCGTATGGTCTAGTCCAAAGTGCGAATTGGTTCAGTCCAATCCATTGACGTGGCCGCGACATCGCCAGAAGCTGGGCGCCTCCCCCACTCCCACCGGAGGCACAACGTGACACGTCTTCGCGCATGTCTCGGCGCGGCAGCCGCCGTGACGCTCGCCGCCGCGGGCACGACCGCTCTCATCGCGACCAACGCCCAGGGCGCGACCAACGCGGCCACCGCGCTGAGCAACCGCTGGTACGCCGCGGCCCCCTACCTGATGCCGACGGACAACAACCCGCCCGACGCCGGCACCATCATGGACGCCACCGGCCTGAAGGCCTTCCAGCTCGCCTTCGTCCTCGCCCCCAACGGCGGTGGCTGCACCCCCACCTGGGGAGGCACCTCACCGGTCTCCTCGGACACCGCCGTCCAGTCGGTCATCAACACGATCCGCGCCAAGGGCGGCGACGTCTCCGTCTCCATCGGCGGCTACGGCGGCACGAAGCTCGGCCAGGCCTGCTCCGACCCGGCCTCGACGGCCGCGGCCTACCAGCAGGTCATCACCAAGTACGGCCTGCACGCGATCGACTTCGACCTGGAGGAGCCGGAGTACGAGAACACCGCGGCCATCCACAACGAGATCGGCGCGGCCAAGATCCTCCAGCAGAACAACGCGGGCCTGTACGTCTCCGTGACCACGGCCGGTACGGCGGACGGCACCGGCTGGTTCGGCAAGCAGATGCTGCTGGAGGCGAAGTCGCAGGGGTTCACGCCGAACAACTTCTCCATCATGCCGTTCGACGGCGGCTTCAACGGCGCGGCCTCGCAGACCAGCGCGCTCACCAACTTCAACTCCATCCTCCAGTCGACGTTCGGCTGGGACTCGGCGACCGCGTACGCCCACGAGGGCTTCTCGGGCATGAACGGCCGCAGCGACACCGGCGAGTACTTCACCCAGGCCGACTTCCAGACGGTCCTGAACTACGCCACCAGCCACAACATGGACCGCTTCACGTTCTGGTCCCTCAACCGCGACCGCCAGTGCAGCCCGGTCGACAACGGCGGTACGACGTCCGGCACTTGCTCCAGCGTGGCGCAGAACGCGTGGGACTTCGCGAAGTACTCGGTCCAGTTCGCGGGCGTGACCCCGCCGACCACGACACCGACGCCGACTCCCACGCCCACCCCCGGCACGTGCAAGACGGCGTGGAGTTCCACGGCCGTCTACACGAAGGGCAACGAGGTGTCGTACGGCAACCACAACTGGGTCGCCAAGTGGTGGACCCAGAACGAGGTGCCCGGAGCCTCCGAGTGGGGCCCCTGGCAGGACGAGGGCGCCTGCTGATCCGGCGGGATCAGTAGGACATGGGCTGCGACGCCGAGTTGGCCTTGGGAAGAGCCTGCTCGGCGTCGCTGTCCGTTGCTAGCGAAGGATGTTGACCGCCCGCGCCACCACCAGGACGACGATCGACACGGAGACCGAGGACTGGCCCATCATCAGCATCTTCGCCCAGCGCGAGAGCGGCATCACGTCGGTCGGGCTGAAGGCCGTGGAGTTGGTGAAGGACAGGTACAGGTAGTCCAGGAACGCCGGTTCCCAGTCCGGTGGCGCGGTCTCCGGGCTCTGCATCTGGACGAAGAGGAAGTCGGCGTACTGGTGGTCGCCCATGACCCGCGCCATGGGCCCGCCCCGGTCCCACTCCCAGTACCAGAGCGCGAACACGATGACATTCGTCAGCCAGATGCCCCCGCCGGTCAGCAGCAGCGGTCCGGCGGCCAGGCCTTCGGTGCCTCTGACCAGGCCCACCACCAAGCGGGCCGCCGACCAACTGTTGGCCAGGCTGATGACCCCCGTCAGCACCAGACTCGGCCAGCGCAGCCACCTCGTGCCGGGCTCGATCCGCCCGGGATTGGCGGCGAACAGACCGACCATCAGGGCGAGTTCCAGGGCCGGAAGCAGCCAGTACGGCTGGAAGGCGAGCCGGTGCGGCAGCATCAACTGGACGGCGACCGCCACCAGGATCACGGCCGACACGACCCACCGCGTCTCCCCGTGTGTCACCCGCCGCCACGCGGGCACCACATCGCGACTGCCGTCCTCCAGCAGCCGCTCGATCCTGGCCAGGCGGTTCGCGGAGTCGTCTCTGTCGTCCGTCATGCCACCGATTGTCCCCGGTCAGGGCTCGCTCGCCCGACGCGCCCCGCCCTGGGTGCCCCGGCCGGTCGTGGTCAGCCCTTCAGCGGTTCGGCCAGTCGCCCCAACAACCCCGCCACCAGCGCCGTCTGCCCAGGCACCGTGTCCGGATAGATGAACTCTCCCTGCGCATGCGCCCCGTCGCCGACCGCTCCCATGCCGCACAGCACCGGCAGACCCAGCGCGGCGACGAAGTTGGCGTCGCTGGCACCGCCGACCGCGGTGTCGCGCAGGGGGTCGCGGCCCTGCTCCCGGGCGACCTCGCGGGCGAGGTCGAGGAGCGGGCCGGAGGCGGCGTTGAGGGTCATGGGCGGCCGGTTCCAGGCGTGGTCGATCTCGATACGGACGCGCGGGTCGCTGACCGTGATGGCGTCGAACTCGGCGTCGACCCGGTCCTGTTCGGCCGCGCTGCTCACCCGGATGTCGACGCCCGCCGTTGCCTGCCCGGCGACGACGTTGATGGCCGAACCGCCCCTGATGAGACCGGTGTTGACGGTGGTGCCGCGTTCCGGGGCGGCCACGGCAGCGGCGGCGACCACGAACTCGGACAGTGCGGTGATCGCGCTCGCCCCGTCCTGCGGTGCGAGCCCCGCGTGGGACTCGACGCCGGTGGCCGTGACCTGGAAGATCCCGGTGCCCTTGCGGGCGGTCTTCACCGCGCCGTGGGCACTCGGCTCCAGGACCAGTGTGGCGTCCGCCGCCCGCGCGACCTCCTCGATCACCGCCCGCGAGGACAGGGAACCGATCTCCTCGTCGCCGTTGAAGAGGAAGGTGACGGTGGGCAGGGGCGCACCACTCTCCCTTGCCACCTTCAGGGCCCAAATGCCTTGTGCCAGACCGGTCTTCATGTCGAAGATGCCCGGCCCGCTCAGTCGTGACCGCCCGTCCTCGGACGGCTCGGGCTGCTCCCATCCGGCGAGGGTTCCGGTCGGCCACACGGTGTCGTAGTGACCGACGAGCGCCACATGGCCGGCGCCGGAACCCGTGTAGGTCAGGATGAGGGTGTCGCCGTACTCGCCGCCTGGGTGTCGCTGTTCCCGGTCGGGCGGGCCGAGCCGCTCGACGGCCAGCTCGCGCAGCAGGTCGAGGCCGGCCGCGAGGCGGGGAAGGTCGTAGCTGCCGGTCTCGTGGCGGACGAGGGTCAGGATGTCGTCGATGATTCGCGACGAGGCGTCCTGGGCGCGGGTGGTGAGGGGGACGGTTGCGGGTGACGCGGTCATGATCTGCCTTCTTGTACGACGGTGAGGGTTCGGTCAGCCGATGCCGAGCGGGATGCCCAGCAGGTACCAGGCCACGAAGAACGCGACCCAGGCGACCCAGAGGACGGCGGCGATGGGGATCGTGAAGGAGGCCAGGGTGCCGATGCCGGCGGACTTGCGGTACTGCTGGATGAAGCCCAGGGCCATCACGAAGTAGGGGCTCATCGGGGTCACGCAGTTGGTGACCGAGTCGGCGACGCGGTAGACGGCCTGGGTGGTCTCGGGCTCGATGCCGATGAGCATCAGCATGGGCACGAGGACCGGCGCGGCCAGCGCCCACAGTGCGGAGCCGCTGGTGATGACGAGGTTCATGAAGGTGATCAGCACGGCGATGCCGACGAGCACCGTCCAGCCCTGGAGGTTCAGGTCGCGCAATGCCTCGGCGCCCTTGATGGCAAGGATGTTGCCGATGTTCGTCCACTTGAAGTAGGCGAGGAACTGGGCGATCGCGAAGAACAGGACGAGGATCGGCGCCATCGAACGCGTGCCGTCCACCATCGCGCCGATGCTGTCGCGGGCGGCGGTGAACGTGCCGGCCATCCGGCCGTAGACGGTGCCGAGCACGGCGAAGAACACGCCCAGGACGAGCGCCATCCCGCCGATGAGCGGGGAGTCGACGATGCCGCCGCCCTCGCCGCGCAGGGGTGAGGAGTCGGGGATCATGGCCGCCGCGAGGAACACGAGGAAGCCCACGGCTACCAACCCGGTGGCGCGCAGGGCGCGTTGCTGCCGCTCGGTGATCTCGATCGCGGCGAGTTCCCCGGTGTCGGGCGCGGCGACCGGCTCGTCGGGTTCGAGGTCGGAGCGGCGGGCGAGGACCTTGTCGACGACGAGGGTGATCACGACGGCCACCAAAATCGAGGAGCCGAGGCCGAAGAAGTAGTTGGCGACCGGCGTGACGACGTAGTGCGCGTCGATGGTGTGCGCGGCGGCCGTGGAGATCCCGGACAGCAGGACGTCGGTGGTGGTGAGCGACGGGGAGGCGTCGTATCCGGCGGCGATCGAGACGTAGGCGACGACACAGCCGAGGACCGGGCTGCGGCCGGCCGCGCGGAAGACCAGGGCGCCGAGCGGGATGAGGGTGACGTAGGCGGCGTCGCCCGCGACATGGCTGACCATGGCCGTCATCGACAGGGCGAAGGTGAGGTACCGGCCCGGCACGCGGGCGACCATGCGGCGCAGCAGGGCGGAGAAGAGTCCGCTCTTCTCGGCGACAGCGATGCCGAACATCACGGTGAGGATGGTGGCCAGCGGCGGGAAGGCCGCGTAGTTGTCGACGGCTCCCTCGACGGCCATGGTGAGGCCGTCCTTGCTGAGCAGGTTCTGCACCTTGATGGTCTCGTGCGTGCCGGGGTGCACCGCGCTGAGGCCGGTCGTCGCGAGGACGGCGCTGAGGACGGCGACGACGCCCGCCAGGATCCAGAACAGCCAGAAGGGGTTGGGGAGTCGGTTCCCGATCTTCTCTATCGCCGTCAGGCCCCGGAACGCGGTGCGCAAGGCCCTCGACCGGGGCTCGGTGGACTGCGGCTGAGGCTCGGCCGAGGTGGCACTCATCGGTACCTCTTCACACGATGGGGGGATGTTCCTGCGAACAATGGCACCCCAGTGAGAGATTCTCCATAACTTGGATGTAACGGTGGGATTAAACGGCATCTAGAGTGAGGCCCTATGACCCGTCCTCTCCTCGACGAGCTCGACCGGCGCCTCATCGGCGCGCTGCACCTGGCGCCCCGGGCCACCTGGGACGACATCGGCGAGATCCTGGCCGCCGACGCGAGCACGCTCAAACGCCGCTACGACCGTCTGCACGAGGCCCGCATGGTGCGCGTGATCGGGCAGGCCGACTGGGGCATCCACTCCACGGCGATGCCCGTCCACGTCTTCCTGGACATCACCGGCGAGAGCCCACTGGCCGTCCTGCACCGGCTCCGCGGCCTGCCCCATCTCCAGCTGCTGGCGCAGATCTCGGGCGACTACCCGCTCTACGCGGTCGTGCACGCCCCGTCGGAGGCGGCTACCAGCGAGGCGATCGACCGGATGTTCTCCGTGCCCGGTGTCCGCCGCGTCAACGCGCTGCCCGCGCTCAGCACGCTGCGCCGGGGCCGGACCTGGGACCCGCAGTTCCTCACGGACGCCGAACGCGCCGAGCTGCTGAAGCTCGCCGGCGCCCGACACGAGGGCACCGCGACCGCGACACCCCCGGCGAAGCCGCTGAGCGAGGCCGAGCGCGGTGTCGTAGCCGAGTTGCTCCGGGACAGCCGCGCGTCCGCGGCGAGCGTCTCGCGGGCCACCGGTCTGGCCACCTCCACCGCGCACCGCGTCGTCCGCCGGGTCCTGGACGAGGGGTGGGTCAAGCCGCGCCTGGAGATCGTGTCGGAGTGGCTCGGCTTCCAGACCCCGTTCATCCTGCGGCTGCGGGTGGCGCCGGGGGCGACCCCCGAGGTCATGCACCGCATCGACCAGCTCCCACAGACGCGGCTCGCCGCGCATGTCGCCAGCGACATGTCGGTCCTGGCCACCGGCCTGGTGACCGACCGCTCCGCCCTGGCGCTCTTCGTCGACGGCGAACTGGCCAGGATCCCCGGTCTGCTCGGTGTGAGCGTCTCCGTCATGCTCGCCGAGCCGCGCCGGTACTGGATGGACCGCGACCTGACCACCGGCCTCGGCACCTTCCACGCACCGGCGCTGCTGTGAGCGGACCCTCGCGCGTCAGCCGGTGCCGAAGGCCCCCGTGGCGTAGGCGCACTCCGTGTAGATGTAGCCCGACCTGAGCTTGGCCGTGTCCGAGGCCGGGCTCGCGGTCGAACTGTCCGGCCGGTGCACGAAGTACGTGGTGCCGGTCGGCAGACTGATCGTCTTCTGCGGATAGTTCTTGCCTCCGCTGCACGGCTTGAAGCCGGACAACAGGGTGGTGCTCAGGGAGTACGTCGTGCAGCTGCCGCAGGCCTTGAGCGTGAAGCTGCCGGTGACCGGCCCGGTGTACAGGACGGTGATGTCGTCCGGGCTGTCGTTCTTGACCGTGACGGAGATGCTGCCGCCGGACGCCGTCGTCGGCAGCTTCTTGCCCGCGGCGGGAACCGTCTGGGCCACCTCGGCGGCGATCGCGATCTTCTTGGCGCGGGCCCGGTTCTTGTCGTGCGTGTTGTTCTTCACGAAGTCGTTCATCGTGGAGAGCGCCGAGTCGAAGTCGCCGCTCTTGTACTGCGAGACACCGCACTGGTAGGCCCCGGCACTGGCCTGGCCGCCGGCCCGCGTGGCGTCGGCGCTCAACTCGTCGGCCACGCCCGCCTGTCCGCCCTCCAGGGTCCCGATCTGGGCGGAGAGACTCTTCAACTGCTCGACGGCTGCGCACGGTTGGCTGCCGCCCACACCCTGCGCGGCCTTGGTGACGGCCGACTTGACGGCCGGTTCGACCTGGCCCGCCTGGGACGACTGCGGGAATGTGGCCAGCAGATCCCCGAAGTTCGTCGGCCAGTCGGCGCTCTGACCGGCCAGCGAGGCGGAGGCGCATTCGTAGAGGGAGGTGGCCAGCCGGTCGTCCGGCCAGCTGGTCAGGGTGCCCAGCTGCTTCTTGCCGATGGTGCCGGGGACGGTCCGCAGATACTTCAACTGGGGTATCGCGTCACAGTAGTTCTTCTGCATGTACGCCCCGCCGACCGTCGTGTAGAACGTCTTCAGCCGGTCGGGCACCTTGCCGGCCGCCCGCGAACCGGAGTGCGCGGTGGTGAGGTCGTCGTACACCGCCAGGGCCTGACGGTAGTGGGGTTCGGCCGCGGAGAACGACAACCTCCCGCTGTCCGCCACGAGTTGGTCGGCCTTCTCCAGCCGGTCGAGGAGCATCTGCTGAGTCGCCTCGTCGCGCGCGTTGTCGTACAGCACGACTCCCCCGGCGGGTACGGCGAGCAGCACCAGGCCCAGCAGGATCGCGAGCGGTGCGGCCGCGGGCCAGGCCAGCCGGGTGCGCAGACCGACCAACGCGCCGTGGACGGCGGCGAACACGAGGAACACGACGTACAGGGTGACGAGGACGCCGGAGACACCGTCCGGGTCGGCGGGCAGGGTCACCAGCAGCAGGACTGCGGTCGCGACCCAGCACACGGCCATCAGCAGCCAGCGGCGCGTCAGCGCGTAACCGAGGCCCAGGCCACTGAGGTTGAGCAGGCCGACCGCGACGGATCTGAGTCGGTCCGGCGGCGCGGGTGGCGGAGACGAGGGCATGGGTGGAACGGCGAACCCCTGATACCCCGAATTTTCCTGATATCCCTGATAACCGCCGTACTGGTCCCCGGACATGATTCTCCCCCCGCTCAACTACGCCCCCGTTACCGTGACTTGTCAGTGTACGGTCGGGTTCGCCGCTAGGACAGTGGAGACCGCGGGGCACCTCCGCCCCTCAGCACCCTGGACAGTCCGAGCGCCGCCGTCCGTACCGCCGGGGCGAGTTGGGCGGGCCGGAAGCGGGTGCGCGGTACGGCGACCGAGAGCGCGGCGACCGCGGTCTCGCCGGCGAACACCGGGGCCGCGATGCAGCTCACGCCCGAGGCCGCCTCCTGCTCCTCGTAGGCGAGGCCGGAGACCTGGATCTTCTCCAGGGTCATGCGCAGCCGGGCCGGGTCGGTGATCGAGTGCGGGGTGAGACTCTGCAGCGGTCGGGACAGCACCTCCTCCGTCAACTCGGCGCCGGAGAAAGCCAGTAGCGCCTTGCCGACGGCGGTGCAGGTCAGGGGAAGGCTGCCGCCGATGCGGGAGGGCAGCCGCAGGGCCTCGTGGCCGTGGATGCGTTCCAGGTAGACCACTTCCAGGCCCTCTCGGACACCGAGGTGGATGGTCTCCCGGGTGGCCTCGAACAGGTCCTGGAGGAAGGGCAGGGCCGTCTCGCGCAGATCGCGCCGGTGCGGGACCAGCGAGCCCAGCTCGAACAGCTTCGCGCCGAGCAGATAGCGGGTGCCCGAGCGCTCCAGCCAGCCCAGCCGGACGAGGTCGGCCGCCAATCGGTGGACAGTGGGCTTGGGCAGTCCGGTGTGCTCCGAAAGTTCCGACAGGCGGTACGGTCCGCCGCTCGGGCTGAAGCAGTCGAGGATGAGCGCGGCCTTCTCCAGCATGCTGCCGCCCGCAATGTTCCGTGTCACGGAACAAAGATTGTCCCTTGGCGGGGATGCTGTCTATACCGAGGGGTGTACCCGCACTGCTCTCCCAGGAGGTAACCCGTGCCCACCGTGCCCGACGGCGCCCGTCCGGACGCCGTGTCCCCGGCCGTGGTCAAGGCCGCCGACCTGCTGGCGGAGGCCACCCGTACCGGGGTCGCCTGTCCGCCGGTGCGCGACCTGCTCGACGGCGGCGACCTGGAGACCGCCTACGCCGTGCAGCAGCTGAACGTCCGGCGCGGTCTGGCCGCAGGACGCCGTGTCGTCGGCCGCAAGATCGGCCTGACCTCCCCTGCCGTACAGCGCCAACTCGGCGTGGACCAGCCGGACTTCGGCGCACTGTTCGCCGACATGGCGGTTCCGGACGGCGGCGAGGTGCCGGTGGGCCGACTGCTCCAGCCGAAGGTGGAGGCTGAGGTCGCACTGGTCCTCGGCCGGGACCTGCCGGAACGCGAGTGCACGATCGTCGACGTGCTGCGCGCGGTCGACTTCGCGCTGCCCGCACTGGAGATCGTCGACAGCCGGGTGCGGAACTGGGACATCTCCCTGGTCGACACCGTCGCCGACAACGCCTCCTGCGGTCTGTACGTCCTCGGCGGCACACCCGTACCGCTGACCACCGTGGACCTGCGCGCGGTCACGATGGCCATGAGCCGGGACGGCGAGACCGTCTCCGAGGGCACCGGCGCCGACTGCCTCGGCAGCCCCCTCACCGCGGCGGTCTGGCTCGCCTCGGCCCTCGCCGAGCGTGGCGACCCGCTGCGCGCGGGCGACCTCGTGCTGACCGGCGCCCTCGGCCCGATGACCCCGGCCACCCCCGGAGACACCTTCGAGGCGCACATCTCGGACCTGGGCTCGGTACGGGTCCGCTTCGCCACGGAAGGGAACGGCAAGTGACGACCAAGGTCGCCATCATCGGCTCCGGCAACATAGGCACCGACCTCCTGATCAAGGTCCTGCGTCTCTCCGAGACCCTGGAGATCGCCGCACTGGCCGGCATCGACCCGGACTCCGACGGCCTGGCCCGCGCCCGCCGCCTCAAGGTCGCCACGACTCACGAGGGCGTCGAAGGACTGGTCAAGTTGGACGAGTTCGCCGACGTGGACCTCGTCTTCGACGCGACCTCGGCCGGCGCCCACCGCCACCACGAAGAGGTCCTGCGGCCCCTGGGCCGCACGCTCGTCGACCTCACCCCGGCCGCCATCGGCCCGTACGTCGTCCCGCCGGTCAACGGCGAGGCCCACCTCGACGCCCCGAACGTCAACATGGTCACCTGTGGCGGCCAGGCCACGATCCCGATCGTCGCCGCCGTGGGCGCCGTCTCGCCGGTCCACTACGGCGAGATCGTCGCGTCCATCGCCTCGCGCTCGGCCGGCCCCGGCACCCGCGCGAACATCGACGAGTTCACCGAGACCACTTCCCAGGCCATCGAGGCGGTCGGCGGCGCCGCGCGCGGCAAGGCGATCATCGTCCTCAACCCGGCCGAACCCCCGCTGATCATGCGGGACACCGTGCACTGCCTGGTCTCCGACTGCGCGACCGAGGCGGTCACCGCGTCCGTCGAGGAGATGGTCGGCCGCGTCCAGGCGTACGTGCCCGGCTACCGCCTCAAGCAGCAGGTGCAGTACGACAAGGTGGCGGCCGACGACCCGCTGCGCACCCTGGCTCCGGGCACGGGCGAACTGCTCAAGGTGTCGGTGTTCCTGGAGGTCGAGGGGGCCGCCCACTACCTCCCCGCCTACGCCGGAAACCTCGACATCATGACCTCGGCCGCCCTGCGCACCGCGGAACGCATGGCCGCCCGCACCCGCAAGGAGACCGTCCAGTGACCCCGTCCCTCTACGTCCAGGACGTCACCCTCCGGGACGGCATGCACGCCGTGCGCCACCGCTACACCGTCGACCAGGCCCGCGCGATCGCCGCCGCCCTGGACGCGGCCGGAGTGGCCGCCATCGAGATCGCCCACGGCGACGGACTGTCGGGCTCCAGCATCAACTACGGCGTCGGCGCCCACACCGACTGGGAATGGATCGAGGCCGTCACCGACGTCGTACGGCAGGCGATCCCGACAACCCTCCTCCTGCCGGGCATCGGAACCGTCCACGACCTCAAGCAGGCCCACGCGCTGGGCATCCGCTCGGTACGGGTCGCCACGCACTGCACCGAGGCCGACATCTCCGCCCAACACATCGCGGCAGCGCGGGAGTTGGGCATGGATGTGGCCGGGTTCCTGATGATGTCCCACATGGCCGAGCCCACCGAACTCGCCCGCCAGGCCAAACTGATGGAGTCCTACGGCGCCCACTGCGTGTATGTCACGGACTCCGGCGGCCGGTTGACGATGGACGGCGTCCGGGACCGCTTCCGCGCGTACCGCGAAGTCCTCGCCCCGGAGACCGAGTTGGGCATCCACGCCCACCACAACCTCGCGCTCGGCGTGGCCAACACGGTCGTCGCGGTCGAGGGCGGCGCGATCCGCGTCGACGCCTCCCTCGCGGGCCAGGGCGCGGGCGCGGGCAACTGCCCGCTGGAGGCGTTCGTGGCGGTCGCCGACCTGATGGGCTGGAAGCACGGCTGCGACCTGTTCCCGCTGATGGACGCGGCCGACGATCTCGTACGACCGCTGCAGGACCGCGAGGTACGGGTCGACCGTGAGACCCTCAGCCTCGGGTACGCGGGTGTGTACTCCAGCTTCCTGCGCCACGCCGAGACGGCCGCCGCCCGCTACGGGCTCGACACGCGCAGCATCCTCGTCGAGGCGGGGCGGCGGGCGATGGTCGGCGGCCAGGAGGACATGATCACGGACATCGCGCTGGACCTGGTCGCCCGCGCGGCGAACCCGGGCTGAGCCCGGACCGGCCGCGAGGACGCGGGTGTCGGCGCCTCATGACGCCGACACCCGTGGGGAGTTGGGGCGGACCGACCCGACGGTACTGAGTTGGTCTAGTCCTCTTGACGGAGAGTCGCGCGAGCGCTTTGGTATATACCAAAGCCTTCACGCGCCACCCCCCACCACTCCCCCCTTATAGGCACCCCCGAAAGGGGATCTGTCATGCACCTGGCAAGACTCGCGGCTTCCGTGTGCACCCTCGCGCTCTCGGTCACCGGCGTCACCGTCGCCCTGGCCCCCGCGAGCAGCGCTGCGGGAAGCAGCGTCTACTCCGTGGCCCCCTACGTCGACATGTCGAACAGTCAGGAAGGACTGCTCGACACCGCCATCACCGGACACCAACTCAAGGCGTACACAGCGGCCTTCGTGCTCGGTGTCGGCTGCAACCAGATCTGGGGCGACACCCTCCCCATCGGCAACGACTCCTTCACCGACCCCCTGATCGCCAAGGCGAAGTCAGAGGGCGCGTCGGTCATCATCTCCTCCGGCGGCGCGAGCGGCGAGCCGCTGGCCTGGACGTGCTCGACGCAGAGCAGCATCGACGCCGGATACCAGGCCGTCATCAACGACTACGGCGTCACCCAGCTCGACTTCGACATCGAGGGCGCCGCCATCGCGGACACCGCCGCGGTGGCCCGCCAGATGCAGGCGATGAAGGACCTCAAGGCGTCCAACCCGAACCTGAAGTTCTCCATGACCCTGCCGGTGCTGACGAGCGGGCTGACCGGCGACGGCGTCAACATCGTCAAGGCCGCCAAGACCGCGGGCATCAAGATCGACGTCCTCAACATCATGGCCATGGACTACTACGCGGGCACCGGGACCGAGATGGGGCAGGCCGCCGTCTCCGCCGCGAAGGCCACGCTGGCGCAGATGCAGTCCGTCGACTCCGGCTACACCTACGCCAACCTCGGCATCACCCCGATGATCGGCAAGAACGACGACGGCTCCACCTTCACCCTGGCCGATGCCCAGACGGTGGAGAGCTTCGCCGCGCAGAACAGTGTCGGCCGGCTGGCGTTCTGGGCGATCACCCGGGACCAGGCGTGCGGTGGCAGCGCCAACTCCCTGCCCACGTGCAGTCAGATCAGCCAGAACAGCCTCGCGTTCACCGACGCGTTCGTGCCCTACACGGGCACGGGCACGGGCGGCGGCGGAGGCACCACCAGCGACTTCTCGCTGTCCCTGTCGCCGGGCTCCGCCTCGGTCGCCCAGGGCGGTACGGCGACCTCGGCCGTCTCCACCGCCGTCACCTCCGGCAGCGCCGAGTCCGTCAGCCTCTCCGCCTCCGGCGCACCCTCCGGTGTCAGCGTCTCGTTCAGCCCCAACTCCGTTACATCCGGGGGCAGTTCGACGCTGACGGCGACGGTCGGTTCGTCCGTGGCCGCGGGCAGCTACCCGATCACCGTCACCGGCACCGCCGCGACCGGCAGCCACATCGCCACGTACACGCTCACCGTCACCAGCAGCACTGGCGGCGGCGGTGGCTCGCTGACCAACGCGGGCTTCGAGACCGGCAGTCTGGGCCCGTGGACCTGCACGGGCGGCAGCGCGGTGGTCTCCAGTCCGGTGCACAGCGGAAGCCACAGCCTCCAGGTCACACCGAGTGCCGGCGGTACCGGCGAATGCGACCAGACCGTCACCCTGTCCCCCAACAAGAGCTACACGCTGACCGCGTGGGTGCAGGGACCGTACGCCTACCTCGGGGTGAGCGGCGGGGCCTCCGCGAGCACCTGGTCCAACAACACGAGCTGGAACCAGCTGTCGGTGCCCTTCACCACCGGCAGCAGCGGAACGGTCACCGTGTTCGTCCACGGCTGGTACGGCCAGTCCAACGTCACGGCTGACGACTTCACGCTCAGCTAGCGACCCGCCGACGTACCGGCGCCGGTGCCCAGGGGACCCCTGTCCTCCTGGGCACCATCGGCGTCTGCGGGGACGACCGGCTCACGGCGGTTGTGGCGGCGGATGACCAGCCACGTTATCCAGCCGACGCCGATGATGAACCCGAAGCTGATGATCCGGTAGAGCACGACCGTGGCGATGGCCGTGCTGGTCGCGACGCCACCCGTGACCAGCCCGAGGACGAGCGCGCTGTCGATGATGCCGAGTCCGCCCGGGATGATCGTGAGGGTGCCGGCGGCCATGCCCGCGCAGAAGGCGAGCAGCAGCTGGGCGTTGCTGATCTGCGTGTCGCTTATGGCGTGGAAGCAGAGCCACAGACAGCCCGCGTCGAGCAGCCAGTTGAGCACGGCGAAGACGGCGGCGGCGACGGCGTGCCGGGGTTGCAGCCGGGCGGTGCGGAGTTGCTCCACGAAGCCGCGGATCCGGTCGAGGCCCTGGGTCTCGGGCAGGTGCCGCAACTTGTTGACCTTGGCCAGCGCGGCCCGGGTGGCCGGTTCGACCTTCTCCGGGTGGCGGGTGATGCGCCGGATGCCGACGGTGAGCAGCAGGACGGCCAGGCCGAGGGTGACCAGGCTGTGCCACTGCAGACTGCCGTCGGAGGCGATCGCGGAGATCGCGGTGACGACGGCCAGGGCCGCCGCGGAGAGGATGCCGGACAGTGCGATGCACCAGGAGGCGACGGCCGGTGTCGCCCCGAAGCGGCGCATCTGCTGGTAGTTGAAGTGGGTGGAGAAGGCCGGTCCGCCCGGCAGCGTGACACTGAGCGAGTGCGCGGCGTAGGCCAGGGCGACATGGCGTTGGATCGGCACCTCCACCCCGGCCGAACGCAGCAGCCGGCGCTGCATGCGCGCGTAGCAGCCCATGGCGGCGACCTCGGCGACGAGCGCGACGGCGAACCAGTTCAGCCGGGGTGCGCGCAGCTGTGACAGAGCGGCGGCGAGCGACGGCCAGCCCAGCACCAGTTCGGTGGTGAACAGCGCGAGCAGGACCGTGATCACCGCCGGGCGCAGCCAGCGCCGGGTGCGACGCGGCGCCGTGCCGGCCGGTTCGGGGGTGATGGCGGTGGTGTCCGGAGCGTGCACAGGCAGGACCGTCGATTTCGTGAAGTGAGCTTCAACCGTCGGCGATCCCGGCGCCGCTCGATGCGGGGACGGTGTTCTCCGAGCGGACGAGGGAGCGGGCGCCGAGGCGGAACTGTGCCAGTTTATGCACGATGGCCCGGCGGACCGGAGTGTGCCCCCGTTCGTTCGTCGCGCGCGTACGCGATCGCGCGGGCCCCTGCTGCACGAAGGGGCCCGCAACGCACCGGAGTTCAGACGGAGTCGGCGTGCTCCTCGTCGCGGCTGGACTCCGCCACCTTCGCCTCCGGCTCTCCGGCCGCGCGACGGCCCGGCAGAACCGCGAGGACGATCAGCGTGCCGGCGGCCATGATGATCCCGCCGACCAGGCTGGTCTGCGCGACACCGTGGGCGAAGGCCTCGTGCACGGCGTCGACCAGGGCCTGTGCCTGCTGCGGTCCGGCGGACGGGGTCCTCGCGATCTCCTGGGCGACCGCCAGGCCGCCGCCGACCGAGTCCTTGGCGTTGTCGAGGGCGGCGGCGGGGAGATGGCCGCCGACCAGGTCGGTCAGCTTGTCCTTGTAGACGGTGCCCAGGAGCGAGCCGAGGATGGCGATGCCGAGCGAGCCGCCCAGTTCCAGCGCGGTGTCGTTGGCACCGCCCCCGACACCGAGCTCGTTCTCCGGGAAGGAGCCCATGATCGTGTCCGTGGCGGGCGAGACGCTCAGTCCGACCGCGAAGCCGAGCAGCATCAGCGTGGGCAGGAAGTCGCCGTAGGTGGAGGTCTTGTCGACCTGGGTGAGCAGGAGAACGGCCACGGTGCCGAGCACCATGCCGGTCACCACCATCGGCTTCATGCCGAGCTTGGGGGTGAGCCGTCCGGTGACCGCGGCGCCGAGGAACACGGCTCCGGCCAGCGGCAGCAGTCGTACGCCGGTCTCCAGCGCGTTGTAGCCGAGGACGAACTGCAGGAACTGCGTGGCGTAGTAGATCGAGCCGAAGGTGCCGAAGAAGAAGAACAGCACCGCCGTCATCGAGCCGCTGAAGGGACGGTGGGCGAACTTGCGGACGTCGAGCATGGGGCGCGGGTGCCGCAGCTCCCAGGCCACGAAGGCGGGCAGTCCTACGGCGGTGACGACGGCCGCGGTGACCGGTCCCGCGCCCCAGCCGAAGTGCGGGCCCTCGATGACGGCGTAGACGAGGCTGCCGACCGAGACGATGGAGAGCAGACCGCCCACGTAGTCGATGCGGAACGTCGTGTCGGCCTTGGACGGCGGGACGAGGACCAGGGCGCCGACCACCGCGAGGACGGCGATGGGGACGTTGATCAGGAACGTGGAGCCCCAGGCGTGGTTCTCAAGGAGCCACCCCGCGACCAGCGGGCCGACGGCGATGGCGAGGCCCGAGGTGGCGGTCCAGGCCGTGATGGCCCGCGCCCGCTCGTGCTTCGGGAAGATCGCGACGAGCAGGGACAGCGTGGCCGGCATGACCACGGCCGCGCCCACTCCCATGATCGCGCGGGCGGCGATGACGAGCCCGGTCTCGTGGACGAGGCTGCCCGTCACCGATCCCGCGGCGAAGATCAGCAGGCCGGTGACGAGGGCGCCGCGGCGGCTGTACTTGTCGCCGATCGAGCCCAGTACGAGCATCAGCGCGGCGTACGGGACGGTGTAGCCGTCGATGACCCACTGCAGGTCGCTGCTGCTCAGACCGAGGTCCGTGGTCATGTCGGGGGCGGCCACGATCAGCGAGGTGTTCGCCATGACCACGATCAGCAGGCTCAGGCACAGCACGATCAGGGCGGACCAGCGGCGTGCGTAGGGCCCGGCCATCCGGTCGACGGGGGTGGTGACGAAGAGCGGCATCGGGGACTCCTGGGGACGCATTAATTGCTCACTGACGTGCAGGCTATTTTATTGCTCACCTCTGTGCAACTATGCCGGGACGAGCCGGCCCCTCCAGGAGGTGTCGACGTGATCAGCCGCAGCAGCGCCAGGGCGCACGCCACCCGCGCCCGCATCCTGGAAGCGGCCCTGCGGGAACTGGGCCGCGACCCCGACTGCAGCCTCGGTGACATCGCCGAGGCAGCGGGCGTGGCCCGGCGCACCATCTACGGGCACTTCACCGGGCGGGCCGCGCTCGTCCAGGGCCTCGCCGCGGACGCCGGGGAGGCGGTACGGCGGGTGAGCGCCGCCACCCGGGCGCCGACGCCGGACGCCGTGACCGCGCTGGCCCGCTTCGTCCTGGCCCTGTGGCCGGTCGGCGACCGCTACCGCACGCTCCTGGGACTCGCCCACCACGACCTCGGCCCCGACGCGATCGACGCGCTCCTCCGCCCGGCCCGCGAAACCGTCATCGGGATCCTCGACCAGGGCCAACAACAAGGCGTTTTCCACACCGCCGTCCCGCCGGGACCGCTCAACAGAGCCCTGGAGGCACAGATGCTGGCGCTGCTGGAATGCGTCAACTCCGGCCTCTGGAACGACGACGGCACGGCCGCCGCCACCGCCGCCCTCATCGCCGCGGGCGTCGGACGCGACAGCGCCGCCGCCACGGTTCACCACCTGCGACCGTCCGGCTGAAGGAGATCTCATGGACCAACACCCTTACGAATACGCCGACTTCACCTACGGGGCGTACGAGCCCGACGACACCCGCCCGCCGCGCGGGAACCGGCGCCCGGTCGTCGTCGCGGTCGGCGCGCTGGTCGCACTGCTCGTGATTCCCGTCGCCGTCGACCGCTTCGCGACGGCACGGGTGGAGTCCCGTACGGCCAAAGCGTTCCAAGAGGGCATGCACACGCCCTCATTGCCGGAGGTCCACGTCCGGGGCTTCCCCGTGCTGACCCAACTGGCCGCCGGCACTCTGCGGCACGTGGACATCACCGCGCACGACATAGCGGCGAGCGACACCACCGGCCCGCTTCCGGTGAACCAACTCTCGGTCCATCTCGCCGGGTTGAGGAAGTCGGACGACGACAAGGAGGCACTGGCCCGCTCGGCCGAGGCGACCGCTCTGCTGTCCTACCAGGACCTGTCCGACACCCTCGGACTGCAGATCTCCCAGGGCGCACGCCCCGACCAGGTCCGCGCGACGGTGCCGCTCGCTCCCGGTGCCGACGTCATCGTGGCGGCGACCGTCTCGGTGCTGCCCGGCAACCGCATCGCCTTCAAGGACTTCCGGGTCACCGGCGGTCTGCTGCCCGAGGTGGGGAGAGCGGCGCTCACTTCGGTCTTCGAGCGGCCGATACAGCTGCGGAACATCCCCGAGGGACTGCGGCTGCGGTCCGTCACCGCGACGGAGAGCGGGCTCAGCGCCCGATTGCCGGGCGAGTCGGTCACCTTCCGGTCCGACGACAGCGCGCGGAGCGGTTCGGCGTGAGCCAACTCGCCCTGCGGGGACGATCTTTGAGGGCTCAGGCGTCCGTGGCGGTCCGCTTCGCCCCCGCGATCTCGTCCACCACGTCACGCGCCTGCTTCTCCGGGACACCGGTCGCGATCAGCGCGGCGACGGCCGCGTGCGTGCCGTCGTCCTCCAGCTCGCCGGTGTTGAGCTCTTCGAGCAGCGCGATCGTCAGGGCCTCAAGTCCCACGCTCAGTACGGCGGGTGGCAACTGTGTGTGGAAGACGCCGTCGCGTTGTCCGCGGTCCAGGATGGTGGTGGCGGCACGGCGGGCCGGTGCCAGGACCTCGGCCACCCGCTCGACGCCCAGGTCATGGCGGGCCAGGGCCAGCAGCAGCCGGTAGCGGTCGCCCACGGTCCACATCGACAGGACGAAGCGCGCGAACGCCCGGTCGGCCGACTCCGGCTCCGCCGGTTCCGGGTCGGCGGGCAGCGCGGCCTTCAACGCCTCCGCGGCCTCCTCGGCCAGCGCCTCCAACAGCGCCTCCCGGCCGGGGAAGTGCCCGAACAGGGTGCGCCGCACCACACCGGAGGCGCGGGCGAGTTCCTCCAGGGTGATGTCCGGGTTCCGGCCGAGTTCCCGGCGGGCCGTGGCCAGGATGCGTTCCCGGTTGGAGCGCGCGTTGCTTCGCTGGGGGACTCGGGCCGGGGGCTTGGTCACGGACAACCTCGGTGAAGTGCGGGAACGGCGGAGCGGGACTAACGGTACGTCCAGTCTGGCACGGCCCGGCGACCGTACGGCATCGCGGCGGCACGGCGTCCCGCCCGCCGTCCGTTCAGTAGGAGCGCAGGTAACGGTCGACCCGGGAGCGGGCCCGGTTCACACTGAGTCCCAGTGCCTTGCCGAGCGCCTCGCCGGACACGTCGTCGGCCCGTACCCCGTACGCGGCCTCCCTGCCGACCCGGCTCGCCATGCGTTCCAGCATGGCCACCGCCTTCAGCGCGGCCACCGGTGCCGTCTCGGCGAGCGCGTCGAGCCGTTCCTCCAACTGCTCGATCAGATCGGAGAGTTCCTCCGGAAGCGGGACCGTACGGCGTTCGACCGCGTTGATGTGCTCCCACCAGTCCTCGTACGCGTCGGACGTGTCCAGGTCGTCCAGGTCGTGGTCCTCCACCTGGTCCCAGTCGATGGGATGGCTCTCGCCACGCCAACCGCACGCACAGGAGGCCCGCCAGGCCGCCGCCTTGGGGCGGCCCAGCCAGCCGTTGTACGCCCACCACTCGCACGTCTGGAATCCGTTGGTGCCACTGCCGACGTCCAGATACACGGGTTTGGGCTCACTGCCGTCGGCGAGTGTCGCCCCCACGATGCCCTCGTGGGACTCCCCGAACTCCTCACTCCGCCACGCCACAACTCCCCCTTCCGGCAAGCCTGCAACGGCCGGTCCGGCACCCTGGGTGCCGGACCGGTCACAGTACGAGAGTCCCGCGGAACGAGCGTCGGGGGAGGGTGAATTCACCCAACAGACCGGATTGTTGGGCAGGATGGCCGGTCAGGCGACCGCGGGATCGAGCAGCCCCGCGCGCAGGCGTCGGAGCATACGGCTGATGAGGCGGGACACGTGCATCTGGGAGATGCCGAGTTCCTCGCCGATCTCGGCCTGGGTGCGCTCCTCGACGTAGCGCATGTGGATGATCTTCCGTTCCCGCCCGTCGAGTCGGGCGATCAGGGGGGCCAAGGAGCTGAGGTCGTCGACCAGTTCGAGACCCGGGTCGTCCTCGCCGATGACGTCGGCGAGGACGGTCTCGCCCTCGGCGCCGGCGTCGGAGCTGAGCGCGGCGTCGAGCGAGGAGGAGGTGTAGCCGTTGGACGCCTTGCGGGCCTCGATGACCTCCTCCTCGGTCAGGCACATCAGCTCGGACAGTTCACGGGTGGTGGGGGTACGGCCGAGGCGGGAGCGGAGTTCCTCGGTCGCCTTGGCGAGCTCGACGCGGGCCTCCTGCAGTCGGCGCGGCACATGGACGGCCCAACTGGTGTCGCGGAAGAAGCGCTTGATCTCGCCGACGATGTAGGGGACGGCGAACGAGGTGAACTCGACCTGCCGGGTGAGTTCGAAGCGGTCGATCGCCTTGATGAGTCCGATCGTGCCGACCTGGACGATGTCCTCCATCTCGTTGTTGCTGCGGCTGCGGAAGCGCGCCGCCGCGTAGCGCACGAGGGAGAGGTTCATCTCGATCAGGGTGTTGCGCACGTACTGGAACTCGGGGGTGCCCTCCTCCAGCGAGGTCAGCCGGTCGAAGAACTGGCGCGACAGCTCACGCGCGTCCTTCGGGCTCACCTTCGACGGCTCCGCGATCAACGGGAGCGACTCCTCGGTCGCAACCCGCCGCCCTGCCGTGGCCGCTGCCTTCGCTGCCGTCACGGCTCCCATAACGCCCACCCCATTCGCTCGAACGAACTTCCGTCAAGAGGCCCCTGCCCCGGTTCGCGGGTCTCACTCCCCCTCGTTCGGTCAAATCCGGGGCGGGTAGCTGGTTTTCGGTGGGCTGCCTGGCCCGACGGCTCACGCGCCCTTGCGGCCGACGCCCGCGTAGACCCAGTACTCCGAAGGGTTCTCCGGGATCTCGTCCTCGGCGTCGGGGCGCCACAGGGGGACGTAGGTCAGACCGGGTTCGACGAGGTCGAAGCCGTCGAACAGGCCGAGGATCTCGTCGTGGGAGCGGGCGGTGACGGGCGAGGTGGCCTTGGAACGGTACAACTGGCCGACGGCCGCGGCGGTGTCCGGGCGGTCCTGGTTCGTCGCGTGGCTCAGCGCCAGCCAGCTGCCGTCGGGCAGCGCGTCGCGGAACGCGGCGACGATGCCGGCCGGGTCCTCCGCGGGCGTGATGAAGTGCAGGATCGTGATCATCAGGACGGCGACCGGCTGCTCGAAGTCGATCAACTTCCTCACCTGCGGGGCGGACAGGATCTCGTCGGGCCGCCGGATGTCGCCGTCGACGATGTCCGCGTCCGGGTTGTCGGCGAGAAGGGAGGTGCTGTGTGCGACGGCCACCGGGTCGTTGTCGACGTAGACCACGCGGGCGCCGGGGCTCGCCGCCTGTGCGACCTCGTGGACGTTTCCCTGGGTGGGGATGCCCGAGCCGAGGTCGATGAACTGCCGTACTCCGGAGGCGACCAGAAAGCGCACGGCCCGACCGAGGAAGTCGCGGTTGGCCCGGGCCAGGGTGCGGACCTGGGGATCGATCGCGGTGAACGCCGCCACCGCCTCGCGGTCTATGGCGAAATTGTGTTCACCGCCCAGCATCGCGTCGTACATTCGGGCGACGCTCGCCTTGTCGGGATCGATCCCCTGCGGCAGACCTCCACCACTCGGCACGGCAACTCCTCTTCGCCCGAAGATCCTTGACGAGTCATCATATGATTGCCCTCGAACGCACGGCAGACCGCATGCCCCACGCGACGCGGCCGGTCCCCACCCCGGAAAGGCACGACCCTGCGGAACGAACCGCGCAGTCACCACGGTGACGCACTCCCTGCCGGGTCCCCACGCCGCAGGCAGGCCTTCGCCCCCGCCGCGGACGTGATCGGCTCGGAGCTCGATCTGCGGCTGACCGGCACACATGTCGTGCACGCGCTGACACCCGGGTTCTGCGACGCGGCGTCGGTGTACCTGCTGGAGCGGTGGGTGCTTGAGGAGAACGCCACTCCGTCCGTGGACCCGGCCCAGATCGAGGCGCGCCGACTGGCGGTGCGGGTGGGCTCGGAGGCGCAGGAGTCCTGGGACGGTGTGCTGCCGGTCGGTGAGGTGATCGTCTTCCCGCGCGAGACGCCGTACGCGCGTGCCCTCGCCACGGGGCACTCCCAGGTGCTCGACGGGGTGGACTCGCACACGTCGCAGCGGCTGCTGGCCTCCGCGGGCGGGGACGCGCAGCGCATAGACGACCTGCTGAAGACGGCGTCCTTCCTCGTGGTGCCGCTCCAACTCCGGGGCGCCGTCATCGGGTTCATCGCCTGCACCCGCGGCCCGGAGCGGGAACCGTTCCTGCCCGGCGAGGCCGTGGCCGTGGAGTCACTGGCTGCCCGGGCCGGGGTCGCGCTGGACAACGCGCGGCGCTACGAACGCGAGCGCCGCACCGCGCTGGCCATCCGCAACAGCCTGCTCCCCGATCCGGCCCGGCAGTTCCCCGGCTGCCGTATCGCGCACGGCTATCTCCCCGCCGGCCAGGCCAACATCATCGGCGGCGACTGGTTCGACGTGCTGCCGCGCCCCGGCGGCCGGGTCGGCCTGGTCGTCGGCGACGCGATGGGCCACGGCCCCGACTCGGCCGTCGCCATGATCCAACTGCGCACCGCCGTACGCACGTTGGCCCGACTCGACATGGAGCCGGCCGAACTGATGCGCCGCCTCGACGAGTTGGCCTACGACACCCCGGGCGCGTCCTTCGCCACCTGCATCTACGCCGAGTGGGACGCGCGGGCGCACACCTGCACCCTGGTCGGCGCCGGGCACCCTCCGCCGCTGCTGCGCGGCCCCGGGGGACCGGCCGCGCCCGTCGTCCTCGCCGGCGCGGGACTGCCGCTGGGACTCGGCACCGGCAACTACGAGGCCACGGTGCTGACGGTTTCCGAGCCGTCCCTGCTGCTGCTCTACAGCGACGGGCTGGTGGAGTCCCGGCACGCCGACATCGACCAGGAGATCGCCCGGCTGGCCGCGGCCCTCGACTCGGCCGCCGCCGAACCCGCGCCGTCCGGCGGCCCGGACGCGTTCCCCTCGCTGTGCGAGCGGCTGCTCCGCTCCCCCGGCGCGGTGCCCGGGGCCGACGACCGCACGCTGTTGTTGGCCGAGTTGACGCCCGCGACCACCTGAACAGGCCGCGGGCGTCCTCGCCCCCGCATCGTCCGGGATCAGCGCCCGGTCGGCAGCATGGCCCACACGGCCTTGCCGCCGGTGAGCGCCGACCGGTCGACCCCCCAGGTGTCCGCGAGCGCCTGCACGATGAACAGCCCGCGCCCGCTCTCGTCGTCGACACACGGCTCGCAGCGGGAGAGTCCGCCCCCGGTGTAGTCGTGGTCGTGCACCTCGATGCGCAGACAGCGGTCGTCGACGATCCCGACCCCGCACAGCAGCCGTGCGCTGGGCGTGTGACACACACCGTTCGTGGCCAACTCCGAGACAAGGAGCACCGCGTCGTCACGCACGCTCTCGGGCAGGCCCCACTTGGTCAGTTGCGCGCCCATGACATGGCGGGCGACCCGGACGCCGGAGCGGTGCGCCGGAAGTTCCAGCCAGTGCGCCAGGTCGGGGCTGGCGACGTCTAAAAGCTGCGGGGAGGGAGTCGTGTGGGGGGACACGGTGGTTCGCCTTCCATCGGGGGCGTGCGCAGGCGGGAGACGCGAGTCAGCGGCAACGGGCGTGCCGGAGTTGGGGTGTTCCGGCGGACTGCCTAGATCACTGACACAAGTAACTATGCCCATAGGTCAGTTCAAGCTGCAACCGGCTCCCTGATAATTACAGAACGGCGATTTCTGTCTGGCGACATCAGCAAGTCGCTGTCACACTGACGCCGGTGACAGTCCCTCAGGAGGTTGGGCGTGAGCGAAGCTCGTTCGGGCGCCGGTGCACCCACGGTCCTGCGCATGATCCTCGGCCGCCGGCTGCAGGACCGTCGGCAGGACGCCGGTGTGTCCCTGGAGGACGCCGCCAAGGCCCTGCGGGTGACGTCCCTGACCATCCGCCGCCTGGAGAAGGCCGAGGTCGGCCTCAAGCCGCTCTACGTCGAGAAGCTGCTGGAGACCTACGGTGCCGACCGGCAGGAGATCGAGGAGTTCGTCACCCTCGCCGAGCGCGCCAACCGGCCCGGCTGGTGGCACGACTTCCGTGATGTGCTGCCCGGCTGGTTCACCGCCTATGTGAGCCTGGAGACCGGCGCCAAGACCCTGCGCACCTATGAACCCCACTACGTCACGGGACTCCTCCAGACGTACGACTACGCGCGTGCCGTACTGAGCGGCGGCTTCCCGAACGACAACGACGAAGACCTCGAACGGCGGGTGCAGTTACGTCTGCGCCGCCAGAGTCTGCTGGAGAGGCCGGACTCGCCCACCCTGTGGGCGGTGCTGGAAGAAGCCGTGCTCCACCGGGTGGTGGGCGGTCCCGCGGTCATGCGGGACCAGATAGACCGGCTCCTCGAAGTCTCGGAACTGGACCACGTCAGTGTCGACATCGTCCCGTTCTCGGCGGGTGCCCACGTGGGGGCGTGCGCACCCTTCACCTATTTCCGGTTCGAGGAACCGGAGCTGCCCGACATCGTCTACAGCGAGATCCTCTCCGCCTCCATGTATCTGGACCAGCGATCCGACGTCGCGGCCCATCTGGAGGCGCACAACAGGATGTCGCTGCTGACCTCGTCCGCGGACAGCAAGGCGCTCTTGAACCGCATGCGCAAGGAGTACTCATGACCACCACCGACAACTCGGTCTACAACGGGATGCCCGCGTCGAACCTCGGCGAGCAGGGCTGGGAATGCCCCTGGAGCGGTCCCAACGGCGGTCAGTGCGTGGAGACCAAGCAACTCGCCGACGGCCGCGTCGCGTTGCGTCAGTCGACCGACCCCGCCGGACCCGCGCTGATCTACACGCCGCAGGAGATGGCGGCGTTCGTCGCCGGGGTCAAGCGCGGCCTGGCCGACCATCTGATGGTCGGCTGAACCAGAACCACGGGCGTGAGGAACTGGAGCCGGCCCGGCTGCGACCTGCCCGAGACGCCGATGCACACCACTTGAGAGGGACAGCATGACCAACCCCCACGCCGCGCGGGACATCGACACCAGCAGGCCGCACTCCGCCCGCATGTACGACTACTACCTGGGCGGCAAGGACCACTTCGAGGTCGACAAGCAGGCGGCCGAGACGGTCGCGGCGGCCTACCCGGCCATCTTCGTCTGCGCCCGCGAGAACCGTGCGTTCATGCACCGGGCCACCCGTGTCCTGGCCCGGGAGCACGGCATCAGGCAGTGGCTCGACATCGGCACCGGCATCCCCACCGAACCGAACCTGCACCAGGTCGCCCAGTCCGTGGTCCCCGAGGCCCGGGTGGTCTACGCCGACAACGACCCGCTGGTCCTCAAGTACGCCGAGCGGCTGATGCGCAGCACCCGGCAGGGCCGCACCACCTATGTGCAGGCGGACGTCAACGATCCCGAAACGCTCCTCAACGCCCCGGAGTTGGCCGAGGTACTGGACCTCGACCAGCCGGTCGCGCTCTCCCTCAACGCGCTCCTGCACTTCGTCACCGACGCCCAGGACCCGTACGGGCTCGTCGAGCGCCTGCTGTCGGTTCTCCCCTCGGGCAGCGCCCTGGCCGTGAGCCACTGCACGCCCGACTTCGACCCCACCACCTGGGAGAAGGTGACGTCGATCTACACCAATGCCGGGACACCGGTGCAGTTCCGGTCCCAGAAGGACGTCTCCCGTTTCTTCACCGGGCTCGATCTGCTGGAACCCGGCATCGCGGTCGGCCACCGCTGGCGCCCCGACGCCGCCGACGAGGATGCCGTCACGGCGGAGCCGCCCACGGACGCCGAGGTCAGCCTGTGGACCGGGGTGGGCATCAAGCCGTAGCCGCGTCGCAGGACGCCGACGACGTTACACGCGGGAAACCTTGACGATGGCGGTGCCGGATGCCACGATTCCGGCGCCGCCATGTTTGCGTAAACATCCCTCTCCACTCCCCCACACCGAGCCCACCGGGTCCCAGGACGACGAGCCGGCACGAGCCGTCCGCCCGGTATCCGTTCCGACGGCCGCTCAGCCGCGCGCAGGCCCCGCCCTGCGCCGAGTCGCCATTCCTGAAAGGGCAAGTCGATGCGCACCAACCCCGCCAGAACCCGTCTGCGGGCCACCTTCGTGGCCGTCGCGATCGCCGCGGTCACCGGCACCACGCTGGCCGGCAGCCCCGCCTCCGCCGCGCCGAGCACGAACACGTCCCAGTTCAAGGGCGTCAACTGGGCCGACCCGCGCGACAATTACGCCGACGACCCGGTCGTCCTGTCCGGCCTGTCGCTCACCGACACCTACGCCCAGACGTACACGAAGGCGACCCGTGTCATCGCGGCGTTCCGCGCCAACCTCGGCGCCAACACGGTACGGCTGCCCATCAACCCGTACACGGTGAACGGCAGTTACTGGAAGTCGTACCGCGGTGTCATCGACGCGGCGACGGCGCAGGGCTTCAAGGTCATCGTGTCGTACTGGGAGGGGACGGGCGCCAACAAGGACGGCTTCATCGACGACCCCGCCACGTACTGGCCCATGTGGGACACCGTGGTGAAGGCCTACCAGCACAACCAGCGCGTCTACTTCGAGCCGATGAACGAACCCCACGGCTACACCGACACCGAGTGGGCCGACCTCGCCGCCAAGTGGCTGGACACCTACTCCAAGGTGCCCCGCAACCGGGTGTTCGTGAGCGGCGCCGGCTACAACGACCACGTCACCACGGTCTGCGCCGACCCGCGCCTGAAGGGGACCTACCTCTCCCTGCACCACTACGGCTTCTGGAAGGACTACGCCACCTACGACCAGTGGGTGAGCGACCTCAAGGTACGCCTCGGCGACTGCGCGAACCGCACCGTGGCCGACGAGTTCGGCGCCCCGATGACCACGGGCCTGAACTACAACGTGCCTGCTCCCGACGACAATTCGGTCAACTTCATCCAGGCCGACACCGACACCTTCCGCAAGCTCGGCATGGGTTCCGTGTACTGGCCCGGTCTGCGCACCGACGACACGTACTCGATCCAGAAGCTCATCGGCGACGCCGCCCGCCCCTGGCTGGAGACCACCAACCAGTCCGGCGCGGACCGGCTCGCCTGGGCGTGGGGCCGGGGACGGCCGGTCAAGTCCTGAAGCCGCTGCCTGATCCGTCTCCGCGCGAGGGCGACGCGGGGGCGGATCGAGGAACCTGACTCATGTCGAACAGCGCGGCCGGGTGCGGGAGTTCACGGCCGGTGCGCCGGGGAGAGCGCCAACCTGCGTCGTTCCAGGTCGACTTCGGTGATGACGACCATGAGTTCGTCGCCCACTTGAAGGATGCCCTCCGCCGTCTCCACAGGCAGCTCTGTGAGCTCTCGTAGATGGACCAGTCCCTCGATGCCGTCGGCGACCCTGACGAAGACGCCGAACGGGATCACCTTGGTGACCTGCCCCTGCAGCGTTTGACCCACCGTGACCTCTTCGACGAACGCCGCGAAGGGGTCCGGCTGCGTTCCCTTCAAGGACAGCCGTGCCTCTCCGTGCCAGTCGTCGAACTGGAGGAACTCGCACGACACGTGCTGTCCGACCCGGACGACGTCGGACACCGCGTCGATGTGACGCCACGACAGTTCGGGGATCGTGATGAACCCGACGCCGGGGAAGACCGGATGGTCGGGGCCTTCGTCCAGTGACACGAACACGCCGAACCGCTCGATCGCGGCGACTGTCCCGGAGAGCACCTCACCGGGTCGACGTGAGGTCAGGAACGCCCATAGTTCCGGGTTCTCGGTAGCGGTCATCGCCAGCCGCACCCGGCCCTCGTCCAGATCGACGGCCACCACTTCAGCCGTGATCCGCCGGCCGATCTC
Source organism: Streptomyces sp. NPDC050548 (assembly GCF_044457385.1). NCBI lineage: Bacteria > Bacillati > Actinomycetota > Actinomycetes > Kitasatosporales > Streptomycetaceae > Streptomyces > Streptomyces sp. NPDC050548. The sequence continues at coordinate 288,153 of NZ_JBITGV010000010.1, read as the reverse complement.
CACGGTCCCCGCCGTATTCCAGCGCCAGGTGATGTCCCCCTGCCAGACGATCCCCAGCGGGCGCGCGGAGTACCCGTCCAGGGCAACCGCCAACATCCCCCGCCTGACTTCTACGACGGTCCCGCCGCAGATGTCCCCCACGTGGATCCCCGCCAGGAATTCCCTGACCGCCCGGTCGTCCGCCGCTGCCCCCATGCCGTTCAGCCTCTCACGGGGAGCCCCCTCCGTCGACACTAAGTGGTGATAGATTCTCCGCTTACTGGGCGGCAGTCGAACCGCATTCCTGCTCGCCCTTCTCCCGAAACCACAGACAGGAAAAGGCGATGCCGGACCAGAAGTCAGTCGTACTTCCACCCCACGTCGACGACCCCGAATCACTTCCGCCCGGCGTGGAGGCCCCTGCCCAGGGGAGTCTGCTGACCTACTGGCAGGATCGCGTGGGCCAGCATGTGCATGATTCGTACGCAGGTGTCCGACTGATGAAGTTCCCCGAGGACCTGCGGATGTTCGAGCACCTGCTGTGGCTCTCCCGGGCGCAGGTGGTCGTGGAACTCGGCACGCATTCAGGAGGTTCGGCCCTGTGGTTCCGGGATCGGCTGCGGACAATGGCCGCCTACGGCCTGATCCCCAAAGACATCCGCGTGATCTCCGTGGACCTCTCGCAGAAGAACACGCACGACGTCCTGGCCGCGGCCGACAGCCGTTACGCCGAGCACATCACCCTGCTCGAAGGAGACATCCTCGACCAGGACACCAGTTTCGGAGTCGCCGAGCACATTCCGCAGGGCGCGCGCTGTCTTGTGGTGGAGGACACCCGGCACGCCTACGAGACCACCCACGCGGCACTGCGCCACTACTCCCGGTTCGTCCCCGACGACGGCTTCTTCGTGGTCGAGGACGGTCTCATAGATTCGCCGGAACTGTGCGTACACATAAAGCCCCCGGGTGAGACCGGTGGGGTCGTGTCGGCGGTGCGCGACTGGCTGGCCGGCGATCAGGGGCAGTTCTTCCATGACCGGACGGACCTGAACAGATACGGCGTTTCCTGCCGCAACATGTGGTTGCGCCGCAAAACTGCATAGCCCTCCGGCTGGCGGTCAGTCACCTCCGGCCTTGACGGCGGCGACCTCGCGCATTTCCGTGATCCTGCCGTCGAGGACGGTGAAGATCGACGTCACCCGGAACTCCTCCCGGCCGGCCTCCCCGTCGATGACGGCATGATCTGCATTTCGCGGACGGATCAGGATGTCGTGCTCGACGACGACCCTGTTTCCCGATTCCAGGTACGTGTAGTACGGCACGCGAACCCGCACCTTCTCGTACAGCTCGGGAAAGACCCCGAAGTGCTTCCGCAGCGCCTCGATACCGTCCGCCTTCACTCTGCCGAAGGTGACGATCCGCGCGTCGTCCGCCCAGTAGCGGTGAATCTCGTCGAGAGCACCGCCCTTCTCGACGTCACACAGGTCCGAGACCCACGTGTACATACCGTCGAAAAGATCCCGATAGCGCTCAGTCGCATTCATGGCCGCAGAGTTGCCCTTTCGTGCCCGAAAACAATTCAGACCCCTGCCGCAGGACAGGGCCGACGATCATCTTGGTCGACGCACAAGAACAGTAACGCACCCCTTGGTCACCGCACAAGGGGCGCGTTGCCATGGGTTGACATCTTGGTCGCCGACCAAGTTCACTTGTTTTGTTGGTCAGCGAACAAGAGAGTGAGCGAGGGAGATCATGCCGAAGACATGGTTCATCACCGGAGCCTCGAAGGGGTTCGGCCTGGAATGGGCGGAAGCCGCACTCGAACGAGGCGACCGGGTCGCCGTGACCAGTCGCTCGGAGTCCGCGTTCGACGACATGGTCGCGAAGTACGGCGACGCGGTGCTGCCGCTGCGGCTCGACGTCGTCGACCGCACGGCGGCGTTCGAGGCCGTGCAGCGGGCGGTGCACACGTTCGGTGGCCTTGACGTCGTCATCAACAACGCGGGTTACGGCCTGTTCGGCATGACCGAGGAGGTGACCGAGCAGCAGGCCCGCGAACAGATCGACGTCAATGTGTTCGGCGCGCTCTGGGTCACCCAGGCGGTGCTGCCGCACCTGCGCGCCCGCGGATCGGGCCACATCATCCAGGTGTCGTCCATCGGCGGGGTCGTCTCGCTGCCCGGACTGGGCCTCTACCACGCGTCCAAGTTCGCCCTGGAGGGCTTCACCGTGAGCCTCGCCGCCGAGGTCAGGGACTTCGGCATCAAGGTCACCCTGGTCGAACCGGCCGGATACGCCACCGAATGGGCCGGGCCCTCCGCCGTACAGGCCCAACACCTGCCGGCCTACGACGACTTCCGTGCCGCCATGACGCGGATCGCGGCGCGGCGCGGCGATCCGAGCGCGACGCGCGCGGCGATCCTCACCGTGGTCGACGCGGAGCAGCCGCCACTGCGGATCTTCTTCGGCGAAGGCCCCCTGGAACTGATCACCAAGGAGTACGGGGCACGACTGGACGAGTGGCGGAAGTGGGACGACGTCTCGAAGCTCGCGTTCGGAGCCTAGGACGCCACAGCGTCGGCCCCGCACCCCCGCTCCGCCCCGAAAACTCACCCGCGTCGGCAACCATGCCTGTGTTATGAATCTTCACGCCTGACCGATATGACAAAAGACAGACAACCATTCGACCGGCCAACGGGTGAGGGCCGGTCGGGGTCGCCGATGCCGGGGTCCGCTCCCCGGGCTGCGGTGATCTTCCTGCCCAGGAGGACCTCCCGCATGTTCCAACGTATTGGCAATACGGTCGTCCGACATCCCGTCTGGACGATCGTCGCGTGGCTGATCGCGGCGGTGGCGATTGTCGCCACCGCTCCGGGCCTGCCCTCCAACAGTGACGAGAGCAGCTTCCTGCCCAAGAGCTACGAATCCATCAAAGCGGCGGATCTGCAGGTGAAGGCGTTCCCCAGCGCCTTCACCCCGTCCGCCATCGCGCTGTACCAGCGCACCGACGGCGGCACACTGACCGCCGCCGACAAGAAGGACGTCGCCCGGATCACCACCGAACTGGGCGACAAGCACATCGACCAGGTGCAGAAGGTGGTCACCGGCCAGCCGTCGAAGGACGGCCGCTACACCATGTCCCTGGTCCAGATGGACAGCAAGAACGCCGGCCAGCCCGTCCAGGCGGACGCCGCCAAGGTGCTGCGCGACGACGTCAAACAACTGGTCAAGGGCACGGACCTGGAGGTGAAGCTCGGCGGTTCCGCCGCTCAGGCCCTCGACCAGCAGGACTCCTCCAAGCGCGGCGAGGCGCTGATCGGCATCGGGACCTTCGTCATCATTCTGGTGACGCTTCTGATCATCTTCCGGGCGCCGATCCTCGCTTTCCTGCCCCTGCTGCTGATCGGTGTGGTGGCGGCCATCGCCAACGGGCTGATCGCGTACGCCACCAAGCTGTTCGGCCTGCAGGCCAACAGTTCCGTCTCGTCGATCCTGATCGTCGTGCTGTTCGGTGTGGGCACGGACTACTTCCTGTTCCTGATGTTCCGTTACCGAGAACGGCTGCGGGCAGGTGACGAACCGAAGCAGGCCATGATCAACGCGGTCGCCCGGGTCGGCGAGGCCATCGCGTCGGCGGCCGGCGCGGTCATCATCGCGTTCCTCGCGCTGGTGCTGTCCACGCTGGGCTTCCTCAAGCAGATGGGTCCGGCGCTGGCGATCGCGGTCAGCGTCACCCTGGTCGCGGGCCTGACCCTGATCCCGGCCGTGGTGTCGCTGATCGGGCCGAAGGTCTTCTGGCCCTCCAAGTCGTGGCAGCGGGAGCCGGAGAACGCCCGGTTCGCCGCCCTCGGCCGCGGTGTGCGCAGCCGTCCCGCGCTGACCGCCGCGCTCTCGGGCCTCGTTCTCGTCGCCCTGTCGCTCGGCACCCTCGGCTACAAGGCCACCTTCGACCTGGCCTCGGGTTCCATGCCCAAGACCAAGGAGTCGATGGTCGTCCAGGACGAGATGCAGGAGGCGTACTCGGCGGGTGCCGCCGCACCCACCGACGTCTATCTCTCCAGCTCCGACGGCCGGGCGCTCGACCGGAGCACCTTCGCCTCCTACGCCGAGAAGCTCGGGGCCGTGGACGGTGTCGCGAGCGCCCGGATGAGCCAGGTCAACAAGGGCGGGACCACGGCTGACTTCACCGTGACGCTGAAGTACGAGGCTTCGACGGAGAAGGCGATCGACACCGTGGGCCGGGTGCGCGAGGTCGCGCACTCCTCCGCTCCCGACGGTACGGAGGCCGTGGTCGGCGGCATGTCCTCGATCTACAAGGACATCAACGCGGCGGTCAATCACGACTACCGGACCGTCTTCCCCGTCGCCGCCCTGCTGATCATGCTGATCCTGGGTCTGGTCCTGCGGAGTGTGGTCGCGCCCCTGTACCTCATGGCGTCGGTGGGTCTCGGCTTCGGCGCCACGCTCGGCGCCACCGTCTGGATCTTCCAGGACGCGCAGGGGCACCCGGGTCTGATGTTCATGCTCCCGGTGATCATGTATCTCTTCGTGGTCGCCATCGGCACGGACTACAACATCCTGATGATCGCCCGGCTGCGCGAGGAGGCCCGCGAGGGCCGTGATCCGCGCGAGGCGGCGGGTATGGCGCTGCGGCACGCGGGGCCGACCGTGGCGGCGGCCGGTTTCATCCTCGCGGCGACCTTCGCGACGATGATGCTGGCCGGCAACGCGCTGCTCACGGAGATGGGTTTCGCCGTCTCCTTCGGCATCGCCGTCGCCGCGTTCGTGATGGCGATGTTCTTCACGCCCAGCCTCACCGCTCTGATCGGTCACGCGGCCTGGTGGCCGGGCCATGCCGACCGCGCCCGGGAAACCGCGCCTGCTGCGGGCACCGGTTCAGGTGCCTCCGCCGATGAGGACCAGGACTCGGTCGCCCACGATCCGGCGGGCCGCCGGGGATAGTCACGACCCGAGGGCCTGTCCGCCGGACCGACGTCCGGCGGACAGGCCCTCGCTCAACTCCCGGAACCGGGCCTGGGTCTGGTCGTCGGCGCCGATTGCAGGATCTGCTCGATACCGAGGGCGAAGCGCTCGCCGTAGTCGATCGAGACGTAGTCCTCCAGTACCGAATGGAGGCCGGGGAAATGCTGCTCGTCGACGGATTCCCGCAGCCGGTCGTGGAACACGGCCGACTTACGGGTGGGGCACCCCTCGAAGAGGACGGTCACCAGGCGCTCGGAAAAGGCCGGCGTGTTCGGCTCGACGGGAAAGGTTCCGGCGACGAGCAGAGCGCCGTCCCGGTGGGCGAGCATGGCTCCCCGCAACCGCCCGAGCAGCTCGGCCACTTGCTCGCGCCAGTCTCCGTGCAGGTTCTCCCGGTCGACCTCGCCCATGATGAACTCCGCCATCAGGCCGAGCAGTCGGTCCTTGGTCCGGATGTGCCACATGACCGTGTTCATCCTGACGCCGAGTTCGGCGGCCACCGCCCTCGCCGAGAGCTTGGCGATGCCCTCTCTCTGCCGGACGTCGCATGCGGCCCCGACCACCCGGGCGGCCCGCATCGGTCGGTCAAAGGGTGGCGACCACCTCGATCTCGACCAGATAGCCCTCCGCGAAGAGCGTCTCCACACCCACACAGGTGCTCGCGGGCGGCGTCTGTCCCGCCCCGCGGCAGCCGGCGATGAGCGCGATCAACTGCTCGGCGTTGTCGGTGTCGTACCCCACGAGATGAATGGTCTCCTTGATGATTTTGCTACGGCTCGAACCCCCGGCGGCCAGTACCGCGTCGATGTTCTCGTAGGCCTTGGTGAACTGCGCGGCCAGGTCACCCCGGCCGACGAGTTTCCCTTCGGCGTCCCACGCGACCTGTCCCGACGTGTAGAGGAGACCAAGGTCGGGGACCGCCAGACCGTGGGAGATCACACCGGTGAGGGGCGGGAGTTCAGCGGGATTCAGCGCGATGATCGAAGACATGGCGAGGCCTTCCCTCTTGCCACAGAATGTATGTTTCCGTCATTCCCGCGCGGTACGCAGCGGGTGTCCGGCTAATTGCGACGCGACGCCGGAATGGGGTGTCGCATCGGAACGGTCGCCGCCGTCGACGCGATCAGTACGGTGGCGTCGGCGTCGTCGTTGCTGGTGAGACGGTGCTCCTTCGACGAGTCGAAATGCACCGAGTCTCCGGCATCGAGTTGCAGCGATACGCCCGAGATGTCGAGCGTGATCGCCCCCGACACGACATGCAGCCATTCCTCGCCGACATGCCGCGCGGTCTTGGTGTGTTTGCCGGCCGTCAATTCGACCCGGATGACAGACATCGTTTCGCGAGGCCCGCTCAGTACGGTGTAGCGGCCGTCCTGGCCCTCACGTGTCATCGCCTCGTCGGCGCGCACCAGATGGAAGTCGTCCTGGTCGGGTTCCTGCACCAGTTCGCTGATGGACACGCCGTAGACGCGGGCGATCTGGAGCAGGCTGCCGATGGACGGCTTGCGTACACCCTTCTCCAGTCGCGAGAGATGCGCCGAGGAAATGCCGGTCTGTTCGGCCAGTGTCGTCAGGGTGATGCCCCGCTCGCCCCGCATGTCCTTGAGGCGTTGGGCAACCCACAGATCAGTGTCCTCGATCGACATTCCCGCACGATAACATGCCTGTGAGGCAATCAAGCCAGCCTGCCAGGTACATCGGCCGGGCCCTACGCGAGCTTCAGCAGTTCCTGCGCGAAGCCGTCCGGGTGGGTCAGCAGGCCGATATGGGTGACACCGGACAGGGCGACGACCCGGAATCCGCGTTTCTCCGCCGCGGCGGCCACCTCTGTGAAGAGCCCCTGATCGGCACAGTAGAGATAGGTGACCGGCCTGGCCGCCAGAACCTCTTCGCTGCCGGGCCCGAGCGGTTCCCGGTGGGTGAGCACCGGCATCGGCGTCAGCCTGCCCGAAAGCCACGCCGCCCCCTCTTCGTCCGCACCGAGCGCCCCGGGGTCGATCGGTGCCACCTCCCACTCGGCCGGCCCCTGCGCATCGGCGAACGCCTGCTCCAGCCACGGCAGCATCGCGAACGCCGACTCGCCTGACACCGGGGCGAAGGCGTCGGCGTAGACCACCTGTCCGACCCGGTCGGCGGCGAGCGCGGCGGCTCCTGTGATCACCATCCCGCCGTAGCTGTGCCCGACCAGGATCGCGTCCTGCACCCCTTCGGATTCCAGGAGTTGGGCGATCTCCCGGACATGGACGCCGAGGCCGACGTCCGGCGAGGAGAGGTCCTTGCGCTCGGCGAGACCGGTCAGGGTGGGGGTGAGAACCGTATGGCCGGCGCTCTCCAGCAGGGGGCGCAACCGGTCCCACACCCAGCCGCCGCCCCATGAACCGTGTACGAGTACGAACGTTGCCATGGCCCGCTCCTCCTGAGACTCCAAGACCCCTCGGCCTTTCCCACAGAGTCTCGGCCCAGCGAGCCCAAGTCAACCTCCTAGGCAAATAATGTTGCCTCACAGGCCGCCATTCCAGTCGACGCGACCGCCGTCACAGCAGCGCCAGCCCCGGTTCGTGCAGGATCTCCGCGATACCGGCCAGCAGTTCGGAGCCCTGTCGGCCGTCCATCAGCCGATGGTCGAAGGAGAGCGCGAGTTGGGTCACCCACCGGGGCTCGATCCGTTCGTCACCGTTGTCGTCCCGGACGACCCAGGGCATACGGCGGACCGCGCCCACGGCGAGAATCGCGGCCTCTCCCGGGTTGAGGATCGGGGTACCGGTGTCCACTCCGAACACCCCCACATTGGTGAGCGTGACGGTGCCGCCCGTCATGTCCTGCGGGGAGGTGCGGCCGGCCCGGGCGGTCGCGGTCAAGTCGGCCAGTGCCTGGGCGAGTTCGCGCAACGACATCCGGTCCGCGCCCTTGATGTTCGGCACGACCAGCCCGCGGTCCGTCGCCGCCGCGACGCCGAGGTTGACGTAGTGCTTCAGGACGATCTCCTGCGCCGCCTCGTCCCAACTGGAGTTCGCCTCGGGGGTCTTGGCCAGCGCGATCACCAGGGCCCGGGCGAAGAACAGCAGCGGGGTGACCCGCAGCTCGCGGAACTCCCGCCGCCCGGACACGAGTTCACGAAGCCGCATGGTGGCGGTGACGTCGACGGTGATGAATTCGGTGACATGCGGTGCGGTGAAGGCGGAGGCGACCATGGCGGCGGCCGTGTGCTTGCGTACGCCTCGGATCGGTATGCGGGTCTCGGCCGGTCGCGCCGCGTCGGGGACCGGGACGGGCGCGGTCTCCGGGGTCGTACGCGCGGCGGCCTCGCGCACGTCCTCGCGGGTGATGGTGCCCCCGGGGCCGGTGGGAATGACGGTGGTGAGGTCGACCCCGAGATCCTTGGCGAGCTTGCGGACCGGCGGCTTGGCCGCGGGCCGCGCGACCACGTGGTCCGGGAGGCTGGTCGCAGCTCCGGCCTCGACGCGGTCATCGGGCAGCGATGTCGCGTGCTGCGGTGCGGCCGAGCGCCTTCTGCGACGGCCGGCGCCCGCGCCCTGCGGACCGTATCCGACCAGCAGCGCCGCCTGTTCCGGCTCAGGCTGCTGCGTCGTACGACCGTCCGACGGACCGTCCGCCGCCTCTCCCGGTGGGCCGGTGTCGACGGTGATGAGTGGTTTGCCGACCGCCAGGGACTCCCCCACCTCCGCGTGGAGAGCGCTGACGACACCGGCGTAGGGCGAGGGGAGTTCCACGGCGGCCTTGGCCGTCTCCACCTCGACGATGATCTGGTTGACCTCGACGGTGTCGCCGGGCCGGACCGACCAGGCCAGGATCTCCGCCTCCGTCAGGCCCTCGCCGACGTCGGGGAGCAGGAACTGCTGCGGGCTCGTCACGGTGCGCCCCTTCCTAGTAACTCAGGCTGCGGTCAATGGCGTTGAGGATCCGGTCGACACCGGGAAGCCAGTCCGACTCAAGGCGGCTGGGCGGGTAGGGGGTGTCGTAGCCGGTCACCCGGACGACGGGTGCTTCGAGGAAGTGGAACTCCTCGTCCTGCAGCCGTGCGGCGACCTCGGCGCCGAAGCCGTGGGAGAAGGCGGCCTCGTGGACCACGACGGCTCGGCTGGTGCGGCGCACGGACGCGCGGACGGTCGTGATGTCCCAGGGCGAGAGACTGCGCAGGTCCACGACCTCCACACTGCGCCCCTCCTCCGCCGCGGCCTCGGCCGCCTCCAGGGCGACGGGCACGGTCGGGCCGTAGGCGATGAGTGTCACGTCCGTGCCCTCGCGGCGGATCACCGCCTGCTCCAAGGGCCGGGGCGGGGCGGGGTCGATCTCTCCCTTGGTCCAGTAGTGCCGCTTGGGTTCGAGGAAGACCACGGGGTCTTCCTCGGCCACGGCCTGTTGGATCATGTGGAACGCGTCGTGCGGGGTGGAACAGGTGACGACCTTCAGCCCGGCCGTGTGGGCGAAGTACGTCTCCGGCGACTCCGAGTGGTGCTCGATCGAGCCGATGCCGCCGCCGTAGGGGATGCGGATCACGACGGGCAGGGAGATACGGCCCGCCGAGCGGTGTCGGAGTTTGGCGAGCTGGGTGATGATCTGGTTCGCGGCCGGGTAGACGAAGCCGTCGAACTGGAGCTCGCAGACAGGCCGGTAGCCGCGCATCGCGAGTCCGATCGCCGCTCCGACGATGCCGGCCTCGCCCAGTGGCGTGTCGACGACGCGCAGGTCGCCGAACTCCTTCCGCAGGCCGTCCGTCACCCGGAACACACCGCCGAGACGGCCGATGTCCTCGCCCATGAGCAGGACCTTGGGATCGTCGGTCAGGGCTTGGCGGAGGCCGTCGTTGAGGGCTTTCACCATGGAAACGCTCACTGCCGCTCTCCGTCCTGCGCCCCGGTGGAGACGAACTCCAGGTGCGCGCGCAGCTGTTGGCGCAGATCGGCGGGCATCCGCGCGTAGGTGTGCTCGAAGGGGGAGGCCGCGTCGGGCTCGGCCAACTCACGGCACCCGGCGCGCAGTTGCTCGGCCAGGTCGCGTTCCCGCTGTTCGAGGTCGGTGAAGTGGTCGTCGGTCACCGCGCCCGTGGACCGCAGATGCGCCTCCAGCCGCTCCAGCGGATCCCGGGCCGCCCAACCCTCGGTCTCGGCGGCGGGCCGGTAGCGGGTCGCGTCGTCGGCGGTGGTGTGGGCGTTGACGCGGTAGGTGACGGCCTCGATCAACGTCGGGCCGGCGCCCGAGCGTGCCTGGTCCAGCGCCTGGCGGGTGGCGGCGAGGCAGGCCAGTACGTCGTTGCCGTCGACGCGGATGCCCGGAAAGCCGTATCCGGCCGCCCGTTGGGCCGCGGGGATGCGGCTCTGCACGCTGTAGGGCGCCGAGATCGCCCACTGGTTGTTCTGGCAGAAGAAGACCACCGGCAGGTTCTGGGCGGCGGCCCAGATGAACGCCTCATTGGTCTCGCCCTCGCTCAGCGCGCCGTCGCCGAGGAACGCGAGGACGGCCGTGTCGCGGTCGGGGTCGCCCGAGCCGGTGCTGTCGTCCCGGTGCAGACCCATGGCGTAGCCCACCGCGTGCAGGGTCTGCGCCCCGATGACCAGGGTGTACAGGTTGAAGTGGTGGGCGTAGGGATCCCACCCGCCGAGTGTGGTGCCCCGGAAGAGGCCCAGCAGTGCGACCGGGTCGAGGCCGCGGCACCAGGCCACGCCGTGCTCGCGGTAGGTGGGGCAGACCATGTCCTGGCGGCGCAGTGCGTGCGCGGCGCCGACCTGTGCGGCCTCCTGGCCGCGCAGTGAGGGCCACAGCCCCAGTTCGCCCTGCCGCTGCAGGGCGATGGCCTCCGTGTCCAGCCTGCGGGTGAGCGTCATGTCGCGGTGCAGGGCGGCGAGGTCGACGGTCGCCAGGTCGAGCGGGAGCCGGTCGTCCGTGCTCAAGTTCCCTGACGGGTCGAGGAGTTGTATGGGCGCGTCGAAGGGTGGTGTCTCCGGCGGCGCGGGTTCGGTGGGTGCCATGAGTGGTCTCTTTCCGGGCGACGGGCGGCGGGCGGCAGGCCGCGGGCGATGTCGGGTCGGGATTCAGCGCGGGGGCATGCGCAGGGCGCCGTCGAGGCGGATGACCTCGCCGTTCAGCATCGGGTTGTCGAGGATGTGGCCGACCAGGGAGGCGTATTCGTCCGGTGAGCCGAGCCGGGACGGATGCGGTACGGCCGCTCCCAGTTCCGTCCGTGCCTTCTCCGGGAGTCCCGACAGCAGCGGGGTGTCGAACAGCCCGGGCGCGACGGTGACGACGCGGACGGCCGAGTCGGCGAGGTCCCGGGCCGCCGCCAGGGTCAGGGAGACCACTCCGCCCTTGCTCGCCGCATAGGCGGCCTGGCCGATCTGTCCGTCGTAGGCGGCGATCGACGCGGTGCAGACGATGACGCCCCGGTCGCCGTTGTCCGGGGTGTTGCCCGCCATGACGGCGGCAGCGGCGGACAGTACGTGGAAGGTGCCGAGCAGGTTGATCTCGACCACGCGCCGGAAGTCCTCGGCGGGCAGTGCTCCCCGCTTGCCCAGGATGCGGCCGGGTGTCGCGATCCCGGCGCAGTTGACCGCCGCGCGCACCGGCCCGTGCCCGGCCGCGTACGCGAAGGCCTGCCGGACCTGGTCCGGATCGGTCACATCAGCCGGGACGAAGTGGGCGCGTTCCCCCAACGCGGCTGCCGCGTCCTGGCCTTGGCCGCCGGGGAGGTCCAACAGCACGACCGTACGGCCCTGTCGATGCAGCCGGTGCGCGGTCGCCCGCCCCAGTCCGGAGCCGCCGCCCGCGATGACGGCAACAGCGTCGTGTGGTGCCACGGTGCCCGCCTCTCTCAAGTTCGTTCGCTCAAGTTCTTTGGAAACGTGGGGTGTTCAGGAGCCGTCGAGATGCCGGCTGATGACCATGCGCTGGATCTGGTTGGTGCCCTCGAAGATCTGGGTGATCTTCGCTTCGCGCATATAGCGCTCCACCGGGTGCTCACGGACGTATCCGGCACCGCCGAGGACCTGGACGGCGTCGGTCGTGACGGCCATGGCCGTGTCGGTCGCGATGAGTTTGGCAATGCTGGCCTGCCTGCTGAACGGCTGACCGGAGTCCTTGCGGCGGGCGGCGACCAGGTAGGTGGCGCGGGCCGCCTCGGTGCGTGCGGCCATGTCGGCGAGCAGGAATCCCACACCCTGGTGCTCGATGATGCGGTGGCCGAACGTCCGGCGCTCGCGGGCGTATTCGACCGCGTGGTTGAGGGCCGCCTGCGCGATGCCGACCGCGACGGCGGCGATCCCGAGCCGTCCCGCGTCGAGTGCGGACAGCGCGATCCTCAGTCCCTGGCCGGGCTCGCCGACCAGCCGGTCCTCGGGGATCCGCACGTCGTCGAAGTTCATGACCGCGGTGGTCGAGCTGCGCAGCCCCATCTTGCGCTCCGGGGCGCCCGCGCTCAGGCCGGGCGACCGGGCGTCCACGTGGAAGCAGGAGATGCCGTTGCGGGGGTCGTCGGAGGTGCGCAGAAACGCGGTGTAGAAATCGGCCTGACCACCATGGGTGACCCAGGCCTTGGTGCCCCGGGCGACCCACGCGCCGCCGTCGTGTGCCGCGCGGGCGCGGATGGCGCTGGGGTCGGAGCCCGCGTGCTCCTCGGACAGGCAGTACGCGCCGAGTGCGGTGCCGCTCAGCTGCCACGGAAGCAGCGTCTGCTTCTGGCTCGCGGAGCCGAAGGCCGCGACGGCGTGGCAGGACAGGGTGTGGACGCTGACACCGACCGCGACGGCGGCCCAGCGGGCGGCCAGTTCTTCGAGTACTTGCAGGTAGACGGCGTAGGGCTGGCCGCCGCCCCCGGCCTCCTCGGCGAAGGGCAGGGTCAGCAGTCCCGTCTCGCCCAGGAGGTGGAACACCTCGCGGGGGAAGTGGCCCTCCTCCTCGAACTCCGCGGCACGCGGGGCGAGTTCCTTGTCCGCGATGTCGACGGTCAGCTCCAGCAGCTCCTGGGCCTCGCTGGAGGGTAGTTCGCGCTCAACTTTCACCGCTGAGTCCCTTTCTCACGCCCTCGAACGGCGGTCGCCGACCGGTTGGCAGGTGTGGACAGTGGAGCGGCGGGACGGAGCGCGAGGCAATTAAGTTGCAGGTATCTTGCACACGATGCAAGAAACTCGACTCACATCAGGATTTCCCGCAAAGAACAGGCGCCCACGAGAGGACAGCACATGACCGACACGGGACTCATCGACAGCGTCGACCGCGCGATTCTCGATCTGCTGGTCGAGGACGGCCGCCGGACGATGACGGAAATCGCGGAGCGGGTCAGCCTCTCCCCGTCCGCGGTCAAGCGCCGGGTCGACCGGCTGGAGCGGGTCGGAGTCATCGCGGGCTACACGGTCACCCTCGACCACGGAAAGCTCGGCGCCGGCTTCGAGGCCTTCGTCGAACTGCGGTTCGCCGGCGACGTCAAGGTCGAGGCGATCACCATGGCCGCCACCAGCGTCCCGGAGGCCCAGGAGGTCTTCACCGTCGCGGGCGACCCCGACGCCCTGGTCCGCGTCCGGGTGACCGATGTACAGCACCTGCGGGATGTCATCGACCGGCTTCGGCGCACCGGTGCGGTGATCGGCACCAAGACGCTCATGGTGCTGGGCGCCTGGCGGAGGGGTGACTGAACAGGCCGGGAATCATGCCAGTGAGGCAACATAAATTGCCTCTGAGGTTGACATCAGACCGAGGATGGTTGCAGCCTGAAAGAAATTCCTCGTGACCTCGCACCGGAAAGGACGTGCTGATGTCCGTCACCACCGGCAGCAACGACATCGATTTCGACAACACCGAGGAACTCGACATTCCTCGCCTCGCGGAGAGCCGCGACACCATCGAAGCCGAACGTACATACCGCAAGCGGCAGTTGGCCGCCGCGTTCCGGATCTTCGCCCGCTACGGCTTCGACGAGGGCATCGCCGGACACATCACCGCACGGGACCCCGAGTTCCCCGACCGGTTCTGGGTGAACCCGTACGCGGTGCACTTCTCGAAGATCCGCGTCAGCGACCTGCTGCTCATCGACGAGGAGGGCCGGGTGATCGAGGGTGACCGCAGGACCAACAAGGCGGCCTTCTGGATCCACTCCTCCATCCACCACGCCCGCCCGGACGTCGTGGCGGTGGCACACGCCCACACCATCCACGGCCGGGCCTTCGCCTCACTGGACAAGACCCTTAACCCGATCGTGCAGGAGTCCTGCGCCTTCTACGACGACCATGTCCTGTTCGACGAGTACAAGGGTCTGGTGCTTGAGAAGTCCGAGGGCGAGCGGATCGCCGTCCGGCTCGGCGACAGGAGGGCGGCCATTCTCCGGCACCACGGCCTGCTGACCGTCGGCCGGTCGGTCGAGGAGGCCGCGTGGTGGTTCATCACCATGGAGCGCGCCTGCCAGATGCAGCTGCTCGCCGACGCCGCCGGAACGCCCCGGATCATGACCGAGGAGGAAGTGACCCTGGCGCACCGGCAGTTCAGCAACGCCAACATGGCACGGCACAACTTCAATCTCCTGGCCGACCTCGTGGTGGAGGAGGAGCCCGACGTACTGGAGTAGGGCCGGCGAGTCGGGTCAGAGGGCCCACCGGCAGTACAGCCTCCGGTTCTCCGCCACGGCCCGTCGGGCCAGCCCGGACAGCAGCCGGAGCAGTTCCAGCGCCTCGGCGGGCGGCAGACCCACCTCCTCCACGGCCCCGAACGGCACTGCCACCAGGCCCAGTTGGCCATCCGTCGCCGAGGCCAACGCGTCCCGGAGTGTGTCGGAGACGCTGATGCCGAAGGCGGCTTCGGCCTCTGGATCCGAGAGCAGTTGCCCGGAGCGCGGACGGGCGCGTGCCTGGTCGTAGGCGCAGTCCGTAAGGAGGCCTTCGAGCCGCGCCATGACGACCACCGGGTCGATGCCCTTCAGGGACAGGACGTCGAAGACCGACGGATCCGGTCCGCCCGGTGTGTCGAGGACACCGACGGCGGCCTCGTCGCTCGCGGCGGAGAAGTAGTCGCACATGGCCATGCCGAAGATCCTGCCCGATCCCGGTTCCGGAGGGCGCCTGTCGTACGGTTGCCACTCGGGGTTGGTGAACATTGGGGTGGAAATGGCCGTTTCCGGCGACGAGTTGACGCGCACGCTGCCCGGCATTCTGCGGGAGCACTCGGACCGGATCGGGGACAAGACCGCCTACCTGGATGACCGACGCGCCGTCACCTACCGGGAGTTGGAGCGGCGCACCGCCCGGCTGGCGGGCCATCTGGTGCGGCTCGGGGTGGGGCGTGGGGACCGGGTCGCGATCCATCTGGGCAACCGGGTGGAGCTGGTCGAGGCCTGGCTCGGCGTGTTGCGCGCCGGAGCGATCGGTGTACTCCTCAACTCCGCCGCGTCGGAAGAGGAGTTGGCGTATTTCCTCGACGACAGCGGCGCCGTCGCGGTCGTGACGGAGCAGCCGGTCGCCCAACCGGCCTCCCTACGACAGGTGATCGTCGTCGGGCGGGACGAACTCCCCAACGGCACCCTCGACTTCAAGGACCTGGCCGGGACGGATTCCGGTACGGCCGCCCGTGACGACCTCGGGCTCGACGAGCCGGCCTGGATCCACTACACGTCGGGCACCACCGGGCAGAGCAAGGGCGTGGTCTCCACGCAGCGTTCCGCGCTGTGGTCCGTGACGAAGGCCTACGTACCGGCGTACGGGCTGGAGCAACAGGACCTGCTGCTCTGGCCGTTGCCGATGTTCCACGCCCTCGGCCACTCCGTGTGCCTGCTGGGTGTCGTCTCGGTCGGTGCGACGGCGCGTGTCCTCGGGCCGGGTGCGAACCTCGCCGAGGCGCTCGCCGCCGAGCCGTTCACCGTCCTGGGCGGAGTGCCCGCCACCTACCGTCTCCTGCTGGAGTCACTGCGCGAGACGGCACGCCCGGTCCCCGCCTCGCTACGGGTGTGTGTCAGCGGCGGGGCGCCCTGCTCGCCGGAGTTGAGGGCCGAGGTCGAAAAGACCCTGGACGCTCCCCTGCTCGACGGATACGGCTCCACGGAGACCTGCGGGAAGATCGCGATCGAGCGGCTGGACAGCCCCCGCGACGACCCCTCGCGCGGATTCCCGCTGCTGGTGCTGGACGTCCGCATCACCGACCCGTCCACCGGTGCCGAGGCCGGCGACGGGGACGAGGGCGAGATCTGGGTGCGCGGCCCCGGTCTGATGGCGGGCTATCACAACCGTCCGGAAGCGACCGCGGAGGCGTTCACCGACGGCTGGTACCGCACCGGGGACCTCGGTCGGCGCGACACACACGGCCACCTCCATGTCACCGGCAGGGTCAAGGAACTCATCATCCGGGGCGGTGTGAACATCAACCCGCCCGAGGTGGAACGGGTGTTGCTGGCCCGCCCCGACATCGTCGACGCCGCGGTCGTCGGCCGGCGCCACGATGTGCTGGGCGAGGTGCCGGTGGCGTTCGTCGTGCCCGGCCCGGACGGCGTCGACACGGAGCGGGCGCTCGCCGCCTGCCGGGAGCGGCTGTCCGGGTTCAAGGTGCCGGACGAGATCTATCCGACCGCGTCCCTTCCCCGTACCGCGTCCGGGAAGATCGCCCGCGCGGTGCTCGTCGAGGAGTTGCCGCAGCGCCTCGCCGCGGAACGTACGGCCGCCTCGGCCGCGCTGCGCGAGCGGCTCGCCGCCGCGTCCGACGCCGTGCTCGACCTGGTCCTCGACGTGACGGCACGGACCCTCGACGTCCCCGTTCCTGAACTTGACCCCGAAGTACCGTTCAGCGCACAGGGGTTGACCTCGCTCGGCGCTGTCCTGCTGCGCGACCGGCTGGGCACGGCGACCGGTCTCGCGCTGCCCGCGACGCTGGTGTTCGACCATCCCACGCCCGCGGCCGTGGCGGACCTGGTGCGCGACGCGTTGCACGGTGAGAGTCACCCGGGGCCCGCGCGCACTTCCGCGGGCGACCCCGGGGAGCCCATCGCCGTCGTCGCCATGGCCTGCCGCTATCCGGGCGGGGTGGAGTCCCCGGAGGACCTGTGGCGGCTGGTCGCCGACGGCACGGACGCGACCTCCGACTTCCCCACCGACCGTGGCTGGCACGTGGCCGACCTGTACGACCCGGACCCCGACCGCCTCGGCAAGTCGGTCACCCGCCGGGGCGGTTTCCTGCACGACGCGGCCGATTTCGACGCGGCCTTCTTCGCCATGTCACCCCGCGAGGCCCTGGCCACGGACCCTCAGCAACGGCTGCTCCTGGAGACGAGTTGGGAGCTGCTGGAGCGGGCGGGGCTGGACCCGGCCGGTCTGCGGGACAGCGACACCGGCGTGTTCGTGGGCGTCATGCACGCCACCTACGCGAGCCGACTGCACCACGGCGGGCACGAGTTGGAGGCGCATCTCGCTCTCGGCTCGGCGGGCAGTGTGGCCTCCGGCCGTATCGCCTACACGCTGGGGCTGCGCGGCCCCGCCGTGACCGTGGACACGGCGTGCTCGTCGTCGCTGGTCGCGATACATTCGGCCGTACGGTCCCTGCGCGACGGGGAGTGCTCTCTCGCGCTGGCCGGCGGGGTCACGGTCATGTCGTCGCCCGGACCGTTCATCGCGTTCAGCAGGCTGCGTGGGCTGGCTCCGGACGGCCGCTGCAAGCCCTTCTCGGCGGCGGCCGACGGTACCGCATGGGGCGAGGGTGTCGGTCTGGTCCTGCTGGAGCGGCTCTCGGACGCGCGCCGCAACGGCCATCCCGTACTGGCCGTGCTGCGCGGCTCGGCCGTCAACTCCGACGGCGCGTCCAACGGCCTCACCGCCCCCAACGGCCCCGCACAGCAACTCGTGATCCACGCGGCACTGGCCGACGCGGGGCTGTCCCCGGCCGACATCGACACCGTGGAGGCACACGGCACGGGCACCGCGCTCGGCGACCCGATCGAGGCACACGCGCTCCTCGCCACCTACGGCCGGGACCGCACCGCCCAACGCCCGCTGTGGCTGGGCTCGCTGAAGTCCAACCTCGGACACACCCAGGCCGCCGCCGGGGTGGGCGGTGTCATCAAAACGGTGCTGGCGATGCACCACGGCCGACTCCCCCGCACCCTGCACGCCGACGAGCCCTCCCCGCACGTGGACTGGTCGTCGGGCACGGTACGGCTGCTGTCCCAGGACGAGGAGTGGCGACCCGAGCCCGGACGGCCGAGGCGGGCGGCGGTCTCCGCGTTCGGCATCGGCGGCACCAACGCGCACGTGATCCTGGAAGAGGCGGAAGCAGACACTGCACCAGCCCCGCGCAACGCGGTGACACCCCCGTTGCTCCTCTCGGCCGCCACCCCGTCCGCTCTCCGAGCGCAGGCCGCCCGCACCGCGACCTTCCTCCGCGAACACCCCGAACTCCCCCTGCTGGACACGGCGTTCACCCACGCCACGAGCCGGTCCGGACTCCCCCACCGCGCGGCCGTCACCACCAACGACCGGGCAGCGACCCTGACCGCCCTCGACGCCCTGGCGGATTCCGCTTCCCCGCACACCGTCGCCTCCGCCGCCCGCCTGGCCCTGCTGTTCACCGGCCAGGGCACCCAACGGACCGGCATGGGAGGGGAGTTGTACGACACCTTCCCCGTGTTCGCGACCGCCTTCGACGCCCTGTGCACACGCTTCGACGCACACCTGGAGCGTCCCCTGCGCTCGGTGCTCCGGGACGCGGACAAAACCGCCCTGCTGGACCGCACGGACTTCGCCCAAGCCGCCCTGTTCACCTACGAGGTGTCCCTCTTCCGGCTGCTCGCTTCCTGGGGTGTACGGCCGGACTTCCTGGCCGGGCACTCGGTCGGCGAGCTGGCGGCGGCGCACTGCGCGGGCGTGCTGTCCGAGGCCGACGCCGTCGAACTGGTCGGGGCCCGTGGGAGGTTGATGCGGGAACTGCCGGAGGGCGGCGCCATGGTGGCGCTCGACGCCACCGAGGCGGAGGTGACGGCCGAGCTGACCGAGGGGGTCGCGATCGCGGCCGTGAACGGCCCGCGCGCGGTCGTCGTCTCCGGCACGGAGAAGCCGGTCCTCGCGCTCGCGGAACGCTTCGCCGTACGGGGCCGCCGTACCGTCCGACTACGGGTCAGCCACGCCTTCCACTCCCCCCTGATGGAGCCGATGCTCGCCGAATTCGGCCGCATCGCGGGCGAGTTGACCTACGGCACGCCCAGCATCCCCGTGCTGTCGGGCCTGACCGGGCTTCCGGCCACCGGGGAGGAGCTGCGGTCGGCCGCGTACTGGGTGCGGCACGCCCGTGAGGCCGTGCGGTTCGGGGACGCCGTCCACTGGCTGGCGCACGACGGACGGGTGACCGCGTTCGCCGAGGTCGGCCCGGACGCCCATCTCACCGCCCTGGCAGCCGGGGCCGGCAAGGAGCTTCTCTTCGCCACGACGGCCCGGCGGGGAAGCGCCGAGTCGCGGACGCTGTTCGACGCGCTCGGCCAACTCCACGTACACGGCGTGCGGTTGGACTGGCGCCGGGTCTACGCCGACAGCGGTGCCCGGCGGGTCGACTACCTGCCGGCCTATCCCTTCCAGCGGCAGCGCTACTGGCTGCCCGACACCGGCAGCGACCGGAGCGCCGGCTCCGGGCACCCGCTGGTGACTCAGGTCGTCACGGTGCCGGGTACGGAACGGCTGCTGTGCGGCGGGCGGTTGTCCGGTGCGGCCCAACCGTGGCTGCGGGACCACGTCGTGGGCGGACACACCCTCGTACCGGGCGCGGCCTTCGCCGACCTCGTGCTGCACGCGGGCGACCTGTGCGGGCTGGCCGTACTGGAGGAACTCGCCCTGCTGAACCCGCTGTTCCTGCCCGACGACGACGAGGAGGGCGTCCAGGTCCAGGTCGTCCTGGGCGACCCGGACGACTCCGGGCGCCGCGCGGCGGACGTGTACGCGCGGTCCGAGGAATCCGGGGCGCTCGGTGCCTGGACACAGCAGGCGACCGGTCGGCTCGGCCCGACCGTGCCGGGCGTCCTGGGCGACGCGGTCGCGCTCACCGTGTGGCCGCCGACAGGTGCCACGCGGGTGGACCTGTCCGAGGCCTACGACCGGGTGGCCGCGGCAGGGTTGGCGTACGGTCCGGCGTTCCAGGGGGTCACCGCGTTGTGGCGGCGCGGCGAGGAACTGTTCGCCGAGGTCGGCCCGTTGCCGGTCGCGGACGCCCGGCGCCATGTCCTCCACCCGGCGCTGCTGGACGCAGCCCTGCACCCGGGTCTGCTCGCCGAACCGCCCACCGGTCCTGCCCGGCTGCCGTTCGCCTGGCGGGGCCTGACCGTGCACGCCACGGGCGCGACGGCACTGCGAGTCCGTATGACGCGGCCCGGCCCGGACGCGATCACCCTCGATCTCGCGACCCTCACCGGCGCGCCCGTGGCCCGCCTGGAGTCGATGACGACCCGACCGGCACCGGAGATCGGTCCTGCCCCGGCCGGAGAGCTGTACCGGCTGCGTTGGACGGACGTGCCCGCTGTCGGTGAAGTGCCCGCCGTGGCGGTGTCGGAGACGGACGACCTCGGCCTGGCCGCGTTCCTCGCCTCCGCCGACAATGAGGAGACACCGGAGACCACCGTCGCCTCCCTGGCCGCTCCCGACAGCAAGGACCCGGTCGCCGGGGCGCATCAACTCACGGTGCGGGCAATGCAGTTGCTGCAAACGCACCTCGCCGGTTCCGGGCGCCTGGCCGTGGTCACGCGCGGCGCCGCCGACCCTTCGCCCGACCTGCCCGCCGCCACGGTCTGGGGCCTGCTCCGAACCGCGCAGGCCGAGTACCCCGGACGCCTCACCCTCGTGGACGTGGACGGCCACCCCGAGTCGCTACGACAGCTGCCCGCCGCGCTCGCTACGGGTGAACCTCAACTCGCCGTATGCGAGGGCGCCTTGCGCGTGCCCCGGCTGGCTGCGGCGCCCCCTTCCGAGGACGCGGGCTCGCTCGCCGGGGGCACCGTCCTGATCACCGGCGGCACCGGGTCCCTGGGCGCGATGCTGGCCCGGCATCTTGTCGACCGGCACGGCGTGCGGCGGCTCGTCCTCCTCAGTCGGCGCGGTGAACAGGCGCCGGGAGCACGGGAGTTGCGTGACGATCTACATCGGGCGGGCGCGCAGGTGGATCTGGTGGCCTGCGACATCACCGAGCGGGACCAACTCGCCGCCGTACTGAAGGCGTTCGGGCCGGACCTGACCGCCGTAGTGCACGCGGCCGGGGTGCTGGACGACGGTGTGCTGGCGTCGATGACACCTGAGCGCCTGGCGGCGGTGCTGCGGCCGAAGGCCGACGCGGCCTGGCAGTTGCACGAGTCGACGAAGGACCTGCCGCTGGCCCGGTTCGTGCTGTTCTCGTCGGCGGCGGGGCTGCTGGGCAATCCGGGGCAGGCCAACTACGCGGCGGCGAACTCCTTCCTGGACGCGCTCGCGCGCCATCGCTCCGAACTGGGCCTGCCCGCGCTGTCGTTGGTCTGGGGCGCGTGGGCGGACCAGGAGGGCATGGCGGCCCGCAGCGGCCGGGTGCACGGCGGTCCGGTGCGCGCGGTCTCTCCGGAGCAGGCGTTCGCACTCTTCGACGCCGCGCTCGGCAGCACCGAACCCGTCCTCGCGCCACTGCCGTTGGACCGCTCACCCAAGGCGCTCCCGGCCGGGACGGCCGTTCCGCCACCGCTGCGCGGGCTGCTGCGTACGGGCCGGCCCACGGCCGCCGCAGCGAGCGCGGGTGGCGGCGGAGTGACGGACGACGGCGCCGGATCCTGGCGGAACCAACTCGCCGCCCTGGCCCCGCCCGAGCGTTTGCCCGCCCTGCGGTCGCTCATCCGCACCGAGGTCGCCGCCGTGCTCGGTCACACGGAAGTCGACGCCGTGGACCGGGACTTCGCCGAACTGGGTCTCGACTCCCTGATGCGGGTCATGCTCTGCAACCGGCTGAGCCTGCTGACCGGGACACCACTTGCCGTCACCGTGGCCTACGACTGGCCGGACACCGAACAGCTCGCCGAGCACCTGTACGGCGAGCTGCGCGGCGCACTGCCCGACGAGACCGCCGCCGCGAGCGTCCCGGCACCGGTGCGGTCCGGGGGACGCGGACGCGGAGCCGGGCAGTCGCTGCCCGCCCTGTACCGGCAGGTGTGCGAGACCGGCGACGTCGTATCGGCCATGCATCTGCTGGTGACCGCGTCCATCGGCGCGACCACCTTCGGCCCGGAGGAGGCCGCCCGGCACGCGCTGCCGCCGTTGCGGCTGGCCGCGGGCGCCCGGGGGCCGGCCCTGGTCTGTGTTCCCGGCTTCGCCTCCAACCTGGGCCGTCCCTGGTACGCCGGGCTCGCCGCCTGCTTCGAGGGCGAGCGGGACGTGTTCGAGGTGCGGCACTCCGGGATCGATCACGGGGACGCGGTGCCACGGGATCTGGAGACGCTGACCGCGTCGCACGCCGCGACCGTGCGGCACCAGCTCGGCGATCGCCCCTATGTAGTGGTCGGCCATTCCATGGGGGGATCGGCCGCCCACGCGCTCACCACGCACCTGGCGGACCTCGGCGCTCCCCCGGCCGGGCTCGTCCTGATCGACTCGTACCACATCACCCCGGACCGGGAGGCCGAGCCGTGGCTGTTGTCCCTGCCCGCGCGGATTCCGCTGGCGGCCGGCGAGAAATTCGACACCCTGGTGGACGATCTGGCGCTGCTGTCGTTGGGTGCGTACACGCGGATGTTCCGTGGCTGGCAGCCCGAACTCACGCAGGTGCCAAGCCTGTTGGTCCGGGCCTCCGCACCGCTGGCGGACATGCCGTCGGAGTGGCGGTCGTCCTGGCCCGGCGCGCGGGACACGGCGGACGCCCCCGGCACTCATCTCAGCGTGCTCGAAGAGGACGCGCCGACCACGGCCGAGGCCGTCCGCGACTGGATCGACGGCCTCGCATAGCCCGACGGGAGATCGAATATCTGTGTTCGCGGCATGAGAAACGGAATTCACGGCCGCACACTCCCGATCGCGCCGTGCTACTATTGATCTCAGTTGCAGTTGTGGTTGCCAAACCCTTCAGATGCCCGCACCGCCCTCCGAGGCGGTGGAGCATTTTTTTGTGTGTCCGGTTTTTCTTCCGGCGGGGTGATCATCACGGCGACACGGAGCCCGCACAGTGCGGACTCCGCTGACCGCCCCGAAGGAGAACAAAATGGCCAGTGGCACAGTGAAGTGGTTCAACGCGGAAAAGGGTTTCGGCTTCATCGAGCAGGACGGTGGCGGCGCTGACGTCTTCGCCCACTACTCGAACATCGCCGCCCAGGGCTTCCGCGAGCTGCAGGAGGGTCAGAAGGTGACCTTCGACATCGCGCAGGGCCAGAAGGGCCCGACGGCCGAGAACATCGTCCCTGCGTAACACCGACGTTAACTTCGCAGCTGGGGCCCGCACCTTGGGGTGCGGGCCCCAGCTCGCTGCATTTCCCAAGCTTTCGGCGATATTCCGCCGAAGCCACCGGCTCGTTCTTGCGATTCTCTGCGCCGTTCATTCACCGCGGGAATTCCTTGATACGTGCCATATCAAGGAAGGTTCCACATTTTGAACCGCGCACGTACGAATGACCGCTTCTCGCGAAAGCGCAGTGGAAATCCGGAATCCGGAAAGAGCGGCGGCTACCGTTCGGCGGCCCCGTCCGGCAATCGCTCCAGTGCTCCGCGCCGCTCCAAGGGCGGCGGCGGCCGACCGGCCGCGCTGCAGGGCGAGTTCGCGCTGCCGAAGACCGTGACCCCCGGCCTGCCCGCCGTGGAGTCGTTCGCCGAACTCGACATGCCCGCCAAGCTGTTGGCCGCGCTCGGCCACGAGGGCGTCACCGTCCCGTTCCCGATCCAGGCGACGACCCTCCCCAACTCCCTTGCCGGGCGCGACGTTCTCGGCCGCGGCCGTACCGGCTCCGGCAAGACCCTCGCCTTCGGCCTCGCGATGCTGGCCCGTACGGCGGGCCGCCGTGCCGAGCCGCGTCAGCCGCTCGCGCTCGTCCTCGTCCCGACCCGCGAACTGGCCCAGCAGGTCACCGACGCGCTCACCCCGTACGCCCGCGCCGTCAGCGTGCGGATGACCACCGTCGTCGGCGGTATGTCGATCGGCCGCCAGGCCGGGGCGCTGCGCGGTGGCGCAGAGGTCGTGGTCGCGACTCCGGGACGCCTCAAGGACCTGATCGACCGCGGCGACTGCCGCCTCGACAACGTCACCATCACCGTCCTCGACGAGGCCGACCAGATGGCCGACATGGGCTTCATGCCCCAGGTCACCGGTCTGCTGGACCAGGTGCAGACGGGCGGCCAGCGGATGCTGTTCTCGGCCACCCTGGACCGCAACGTGGACCTCCTGGTCCGCCGCTACCTGACCGACCCCGTCGTCCACTCCGTCGACCCCTCCGCCGGCGCGGTCACGACGATGGAGCACCACGTCCTGCACGTCCACGGCACGGACAAGCAGCGGGCGACCACCGAGATCGCGGCGCGCGACGGCCGGGTCATCATGTTCCTGGACACCAAGCACGCGGTGGACCGGCTGGTCAAGCACCTGCTGAGCAACGGCGTCCGGGCGGCCGGTCTGCACGGCGGCAAGTCCCAGCCGCAGCGCACCCGCACCCTCGCCCAGTTCAAGGACGGGCATGTGACGGCGCTGGTGGCGACCAACGTCGCGGCCCGCGGCATCCACGTCGACAACCTCGACCTGGTCGTCAATGTCGACCCGCCCACCGACCCCAAGGACTATCTGCACCGCGGCGGCCGTACGGCCCGTGCGGGCGAGTCCGGCAGTGTCGTCACGTTGGTCACCCCCGACCAGCGCCGTGACTTCACCCGCCTGATGACCATGGCCGGCGTGACCGCCGAGGTCACCTCGGTACGGTCGGGCGAGGAGGAGCTGACCCGGATCACCGGCGCTCAGGCCCCCTCCGGCGTCCCGGTCGTCATCACCGCTCCGGTCGTGGAGCAGCGCGAGCGCACCCGGCGCAGCCCTTCCTCCTCGTCCTCGCGCGGCCGTCGTGGCCGTCCCGCCGGCGAGGGCCGGACCGGCGGCGGCGCCGCCCGGCGCGGTGGCGGCGGCACCGGTGGCTCCGGCGGAAGCGGCAGGGGTCAGCGACGGTCGTCCTTCGGCCCCGCGGCCTGAGGATCAACTCGGCCTCTTTGTGGGCCTGTTCGGACGGTTTCCCCTTCTCTCTGTGAGGCAACATGCGTTGTGTCATCGCCCGGTATCCCTTCGATCTCACCAAGCTGGGAGTCCTGGAGACGATGAAGGGCATCAAGCCCGAACTGGTCACGGGTGAGTCCGTGACCATCGGGCGGCGCCGCTACCCCGTCAAGCAGGTGGGGCAGGTCATCACCCGGCAGGACCCGCGCGACTTCAACAGCGGCGAGGTCATCCGGGCCATGACCCGGCTCGGCTTCACCTGCCACGGCCTGCCGGAGGCGGTACCCGTGCACGTCCTCACTCCGATGGAGAACGCGTCGGCGCTGCTGGGCAGCGGCACGCCCCAGGACGCGTAGGAGAGACACCAGTACCACCGTGAGGGCCCTGCCGACGCGCGTCGGCAGGGCCCTCACGGCGTTCGGCGGCCCAGGAGGGACCCCTCGGAACGAGCAGATGAACAGCGGGTTAGCATATGAGCGCCGCCTAGCTCGAAAGAGAAACCTGTGTCTGTCAACGAGGACTCGTTCACCAACTGGAAGCACCGTGAGGAGATCGCGGAGTCGATGATCCCGATGATCGGGAAGCTGCACCGCGAGCAGGACGTCACGGTCCTGCTGCACAGCCGCTCCCTGGTCAACAAGTCGGTGGTCAGCATCCTCAAGACCCACCGGTTCGCCCGCCAGATCGACGGCGAGGAACTCTCCGTCACCGAGACCCTGCCGTACCTGCGCGCGCTCACCACGCTCGACCTGGGCCCCTCCCAGATCGACATCGGCATGCTCGCCGCGACCCACCGCACCGACGAACGCGGCCTGACCGCCGAGGAGTTCACCGCCGAAGCCGTCGCCGGTGCCACCGGCGGCAACAAGATCGCGTTCCGCGAGGGCCGCGACGTCGTCCTCTACGGTTTCGGCCGCATCGGCCGGCTGGTCGCCCGCCTGCTCATCGAGAAGGCCGGCTCGGGCAACGGACTGCGGCTGCGCGCCATCGTCGTACGCCAGGGCGGCGACCAGGACATCGTGAAGCGCGCCTCGCTGCTGCGCCGCGACTCGATCCACGGCCAGTTCCAGGGCACGATCACCGTCGACGAGGCGACCAGCACGATCATCGCCAACGGCAACGAGATCAAGGTGATCTACGCGGGCGACCCCTCCGAGGTCGACTACACGGCGTACGGCATCAAGGACGCCATCCTCATCGACAACACGGGCAAGTGGCGTGACCGGGAAGGACTTTCGCAGCATCTGCGACCCGGGATCGACAAGGTCGTACTGACCGCGCCCGGCAAGGGCGACGTCCCCAACATCGTGCACGGCGTCAACCACGACACCATCAAGCCGGACGAGCAGATCCTGTCCTGCGCGTCCTGCACCACCAACGCGATCGTGCCGCCGCTGAAGGCGATGGCCGACGAGTACGGTGTGCTGCGCGGCCATGTGGAGACGGTCCACTCGTTCACCAACGACCAGAACCTGCTGGACAATTACCACAAGGCCGACCGGCGCGGCCGTTCGGCGCCGCTCAACATGGTGATCACCGAGACCGGTGCCGCGTCCGCGGTCGCCAAGGCGCTGCCGGACCTCAAGGCGCCCATCACCGGCAGCTCGATCCGGGTCCCGGTGCCGGACGTCTCGATCGCGATCCTCAGCCTGCGGCTCGGCCGCGAGACCACCCGCGCCGAGGTCCTCGACCACCTCCGCGACGTCTCGCTGACGTCCCCGCTGAAACGGCAGATCGACTTCACCACCGCCCCCGACGCGGTGTCGAGCGACTTCATGGGCTCCCGGCATGCATCGATCATCGACGCGGGCGCCACCAAGGTCGACGGCGACAACGCGATCCTCTACCTCTGGTACGACAACGAGTTCGGCTACTCCTGTCAGGTCGTCCGGGTCGTCCAGCACGTCTCCGGGGTCGAGTACCCGACGTACCCGGCACCCGCCGTCTGACCGCCGGAACACGCTGAACGTACGACGGCCCGGCCGCCCAGGTGAGGGCGGCCGGGCCGTTGTCGGTCACAGCCGAGCGGGGTGTCAGCGAGTGCTGCGCTTGCCCCGGTACAGCACGACGAATCCGGCGACGAGCAGCAGCGCTCCGGCTGCCGCCGGCCACAGGTTCGCGCCGGTCTCCGCCAGGCCGCCCTGAGCCTGCGGCTGGTTCGGGCCTACGGCGGCGTAGCTCTCCCCGCCCGAGGACGAGGCGGGCGGTGTCGCCACGGGGCTGCCGACCTGACCGCCGGTCTGGTCGTCCGAACTCCCCTGCGTCTCCGTCGACTTGGACCCTTCGGTCTTCGTGTCGGCCTTGGGGACGGACACGGCGGTCGTCAGATCTCCGGGGTCGGTGGTCTGGGTGTCCGGCGCGCTGGTCTCGGGCTCGGCGGTGGGCTGGTCGTCGCTTCCGCCGGTCCCTCCGTTGTCGCCGTTGTTTCCGCCGTTCCCGTCGTTGCCACCGTTTCCGGCGGGCTCGTCGGACGCGGTCTCGGTGGGCGTCGCCGTAGCGGATTCAGTGGCCGTGGGAGACTCTTGCGGCTCACCCGAACCGCCGCCCGTACCGGATCCGTCACCCGAACCCGAGCCACCGGCCGTACCCGAGCCGTCGCCCCCGCCGGAGCCCGAACCGCCGCCCGTTCCGGGGTCGTTGTCCGTGCCGGCGCCGCACTTCTCGCCGCTGTTGATGCAGGTGACCATGTCGTTCATCAGGCTCTCGGAGAAGACGTTGATGAAGTCGCCGTGGTCGGTGACGGGCTTGTGCTGCTGCTCCGGGAAGGAGTCCACCGCGAACAGCGGGCTCGTCTTGCCGCCGTCCTGGAGGCTCGGCGCGTCGACGGCGTAGACGATCCGCTGCACCAGCTGCGGGATGGCCTTGAAGCCGGCCGGGCAGGCGCCGTCGGCGGCCTCGAAGGCCACATGGGTGCGGTGGTTGGCGCTGTCGATGTTGCGGCCGTCCCAGCAGCTCTGGAACTTGAAGGTGCGCACGACGTCACTTCCGGACGGGCACAGCGGGTACTTGTCCTTGAGCTGCCGGTCCTCGAACCCGGTACAGCTCCAGGAGGCGTTGGCGTTGGCCGGGCCGTTGACGAAGGCCTTCGCGTCGCCGGTGATGATGCGCAGGAGGCGCGGCATCGCGACGACCTTGCTCTGCGGGTTGCCCTCGAAGGTCAGGGTGACCTGCTTGGCCGTGACGATCTCACCGGTATTGCCCTCGGTGCCGCCGCCGGGCTTGTCGGCGTCCCGCTCCTGCTTGCCGTTCTGCAGGCGCAGCACGGGCCAGTAGTAGGTGGACTTGTCGCCCGGGTTCTCGCAGCTGGTGTCGGCGTTCGCGAGGTCCTGGTCGCTGGCGAAGGCGTTGTTGGACTGGTTGCCGATGTAGTCGTGGAAGTGGTGGGCGCCGTTGGTGACACCGGGCGCGACGATCACGTTGTCGGAGTTGAACAGGCCGTTCTCGTTCACCCCGCAGGCGGTGACGAACGTGCCCCGGGAGGCATCGGCCTGCTCCTGCGGAGCGTTCACATTCGGCTGTACGGAGGTGATGTCCGCGTAGTCCGAGGCGACGGGCCCGTTGGTGGACTGCTGCTGGCCCTGCTGACCCTGCTGTCCCTGGCCGCCCTGGTCTCCGGTGCTGGCACTGGCACTGGCACTGGCGCTCTGGTCGTCGCCGTTGCCGTCCTGGTCGCCCTGGTCGCCGTTCTCGTTCGTGGGCGCGATCAGGGTGCAGGCGGCGAGCGCGTCGAGTCCTTCCGGTCGGTCCCCGACGCGTGCGATCGCGTCGTCGATCCGCCCGATGGTCGCGGCCCGCTTCTCCTTCAACGGATTCATGATCGCGTTGTCGGCGAAGGAGGCGTCCTGGCGGATGGACTCCCTGGAGTCCTGAAGTTTCTGGTAGGCCTCGGTTATCTGCTGGTCCAGATTCGCGAGTTCCTTGTCGACGTCGGTCTTCGCCTCGTCGGGCACCGTCGTCAACTGGGTACCGATGTCCGGGCAGTCGATCGTCGCGCCTCGCGATGCCGCGTCCGGAGACCCTTGTTGGGCGGAGTCACCGCCCCAACCACCTTCGGACGCCGACGCGTAGACGTTCGCCGCCATCAGTCCTCCGCCGCCCAGCATCAGGGCGACTGCTGCCATCGTCGCGCGTCGTGCGCCTGTGGGGCGTCTGCGCGTGTTGCGTGCCAAGGAAGTTGCTCCTACACGTATCGGTCGGCCCGGCTCGTCCCGGCATGGAAATCCCCCGACCCAATACGGAGCCCGGTCCCGGTGTGTTCAACCGTCCCAGAAATTCATAGCGACCTCTTATGGATCACCCGCCCCGACGGGCCCCTGACCCCTCGACACACCAGGGCGAGGTAAAGGTCACAAATACGTATCGGACATATCGCGCTTCAACCTTCACACGAGGCACACACGTTGGCTAAGTTGGCGTCAGGCCGTACGACCTACTCCGGCGATCGGCGCCGGGCCGCACGGCTTGCGCCGAGTCCGGCGTGTCGCTCGCGACAGCCGGAGCCGGGGACCCAACCGAACTTGGGGTGAATCGGTCCAACTGCCCTTCAGGGCAAGGACCGTAGGGCAAACCTTCCGTGATCGACGCCCGAACCCGACAGCTAACCCGGTAGGCGCGAAGCGGAAGGAGCACGTCTGCCATGCCGGCAGAACGACGCACGCGCACCGGAGGCAGTGGCCCCACCGTGGACGACCGACCCACCCGCGACGAAGTCCAGCGGCGGATCAACTCTCTTTACGACCGGGCCGAGACGGACTCCGGAACCTACAACGCCACACGTGCGATGTCCGGGAAACCGCGCAAGCGTGTCGAGTCCCGCTCCAGCGCGTCACGTCCTTCCGACCCCGCCGTCGAAGCCGTCACCCGGCAGCTGTTCGACCGCGCCCGCACCCAACTGGGCCCGACCGTACCGGCGATGCTGCCGCCCGGCAGGACCCCGGCCCGCCCGGCCGAATCCCGCCCCGAGCGGTCCGAGCGACGTCCCGAGCCCCAGAGCACCGGCCGCGAACTCGAAGCGCAGCCCGGCCGCGCCGTGGCCGAACTGACCATGGGGACCACCGCCGCACCGGAGTCCACCGCCCCGCAACTCATGGGCCCCGCAGCGGAGTTGACCGCAGCACCCATCGCCGCGCTGCCTCCCGCCGCACAGGAGACACAGCAGACACAGCAGACACAGCAGTCTCCTGTGATGGCACAGATGCCGCAGATGTCACAGACGCAGGCACCTCAGGCGCAGATGTCTCAGGTGCCGCAGATATCTCAGGTGCCGCAGATATCTCAGGTGCCGCAGATGTCTCAGGTGCCGCAGATGTCTCAGATCGCGCAGATCGCACAGATGGCACAGGCCCAGATGTCGCAGATGCCTCCGGCGACCATTCTCGACCTGCCGCCGGTACCGCCCGCCCCCGCTGTCGACGTGCCGCCCGCGCGCGTCATGGCACCGCAGCAGTTCGCGACCGCCCCGGCACCGGCCTTCGACCCGCTCACCGCGAGCCTGGACCTGCTCCCGTCCATCGGCGCACCGCGCACCGAGACCGCGCCGACGGGCGCCACCTGGCCACCCCCGGAGACGGCCTGGTCCGCCCCGGAGACCACATGGTCCACCGGGCAGATGCCCATGGTGACCGAGCAACAGACCTGGGCGACAGGGCAGATGCCCGCGGTGACCCAACAACAGCCGTGGTCCACCGGCCAGTTCCCGGCAGTGACCGAGCAACAGACGTGGTCCACGGGCCAGATGCCCGCGGTGACCGAGCAACCGGCTTGGTCCACCGGACAGATGCCCGCAGTAGCCGAGCAACCAGCTTGGTCCACCGGACAGATGCCCGCAGTAGCCGAGCAACCAGCTTGGTCCACCGGGCAAATACCTCTCATCCCCCAGCAGCCCGCGGCCCGGCCCGACTGGCAGCCCGCACCGGAACCGTCCTGGCGCCCGCCGCAGCAGGAGTGGCAGCCGGCCGCCCCCGCCCCCGAGGTCTCCTTCGCCGCGGCCCCGTCCGTCGCGCCCGCGCCCCCCGCCCCTCCGGCCATGGCCCCCGAAGTCCCGCTCCCTCCGGCCCCGGCCATGAGCCCCGCGCCCACCGCAGTCGTGCCCACCGCGACCACACCGGACGCCGGCGCCCAGAGCAAGACCGCCACCGCGCTCGCCTTCGCCCGCGCACAGATCGGCAGGCCCTGCCTGTGGGGCGCTGCGGGACCGGACGCGTACGACTGCTCCAGCCTCACCCAGGCCGCCTGGAAGGCGGCGGGAGTCCTGCTCCCCCGCACCGCCCAGGAACAGTCCGGCGCGGGCGCCCTCGTCCCGCTCACGGACATCCGCGCCGGCGACCTGATCTTCTTCTACGACAGCATCGACCACGTCGGCCTCTACACCGGCAACGGCCTGATGATCCACGCGCCGAGCCCCGGCACGCCGATACGCGAGGAGTCGATCTTCTACGCCGGTTCCGCCGCCATCCGGGGCGCCGTACGACCCGCCTGAGCCAATGGGTCACATGCGTCCCGCTACTCCCGGCGGGCCGCGTCGTTGCTCTGTACGAGTGGTGGAACCCAGGACACGGTCGTAGCGTCGAACGAGAGACGGACGACGACCGTGTCCCTGCAGGCGGGTCCACCGCCGGTGCGGGTGCGGAGTGACGGGTACGAACGGGCGGCCGGGAGCGGACATGTACAAACACACCATGGTCGGAGTCGTCACGGTCTGTGCGGCCGCTCTGCTGGCGCCGGCCGTGGGCACCTCGTCCGCGGCCCCGGCGACGGTGCACGCGCAACCGGTCGCCCAGCGGCAGCCCGCGGTCCCCGTGCTGGTCGACTGCCTCTGGCATCCCGAGGTGCGTCCCGCCGACTTCATGCTCGCCTGCGGCGACGGCAACAGCCGCCTGGCGTCGCTGCGTTGGACCGCCTGGAACGCCAACTCCGCGACGGCCACGGGCGTCAACTGGGTGAACGACTGCAAACCCTATTGCGCGGCGGGCAAGTTCCACTCCTTCCCGGTGACCGTGCGGCTCGACTCCGCACAGACCTGGAAGCGGCATCCGCAGCTGCGGCAGTACGGCGAGATCACCCTGACGTACCCCGGAGCGCGGCCGGACAAGTTCCAGCACACCGTGACCTACCCCCTGTGGAACTGACTCACAGCGAGAGCTCCACCACCAGCGGCCGGTGATCGGAGATCTCCACCCTCGGCGCGCCCACCGCCCCCACGGCGTCCGCGGCGAGCCCCGTCGTCATGATGTGGTCGAGCTGGACGAGCGGCCGGTGCGAGGGGAAGGTCGCCCGCCGGGCCGCACTCCGCCAGCCACGCGGCGCGGTCGCGTTCAGAGTGATCCGGGGAAGAGCGCCGAAGAGGTTGAAGTCGCCCATCAGCACCCGGGGTTGGGGCAGCTCCGCGATCCAGCGGCGCACGGTGCGGAGTTGGCCGATGTTCCAGCCCGGCACGAACGAGAGATGCACGGCCACGGCGGTGAACGGCCCCTGCGGGCCTTCCAGTACGGCGGCCAGCGCGGCCCGTGGCTGATCCCGGGCCAGTACCGGAGCGGCCCGCCCGGCGACGCGCAACGGCACGGCCAGCGGGCCCGGGGACAGCCGTAGGGACCGCCATTCGCGGACCGGCAGCCGGGACAGCAACGCGACGCCCTGGGAAGGGAGTTCGGGCTCAAGGGCTGCGGGGCCGTGGACGCGCAGCGCGGGTTGGGACGGGTCGGTGACCCAGCCACGGTCCGGTACGAAACGGCTGTGCAGGGCCGTCGCGTAGCGCCAGTCGCGGGCGCCCAGCGCCGCGGCGGCGACCGCCGCCTGGTCGAGGCGGCCGGAGCGTTCCTGGAAGCGGTCGACCTCCTGGAGGGCCAGCACGTCGACGTCCAGGGACGCGACGGCTTCGGCGAGGGGTGCCGAGGGGTCCTCGGGGCGGCCGGCGGCCGGGTGGCCGTCCGGCCGGATCAGCTGGCCGTGCAGCACGTTGAACGTCGCGCACCGCACCCGTATGTCACCCATGGCCGCTCCCTTCCAGGGGAGCGATCTTCGCATCCGGCGGAACGCGCCGTGCGGCGGTCGGCAAGATCGCTCCCAATCACGCGGAATTTCGAGTCAATCCGCGATCGCGCACGTACCAGCGGTCATGGGCGCCCCGCGCCGACCCGCCACGTCACCAATTCGGAGAACAGGCACCCCATGAACGCATCCGCACCGAACAGCCCAGCCGCCGACGCCACCGCGCAGATCGGCGTCACCGGCCTGGGTGTGATGGGCCGCAATCTGGCCCGCAACTTCGCCCGCAACGGCTACACGGTCGCCGTCCACAACCGGTCGCCGCACCGCACCCACGAGTTGATGAAGGAGTACGGCGACGAGGGTGCCTTCGTCCCGGCCGAGACGGCACAGGAGTTCGTGGCCGCTCTCGAACGCCCCCGCCGCCTGATGATCATGGTGCAGGCCGGTCCGGCCACCGACGCCGTGATCGACGAGTTCGCCGCGCTGATGGAGCCCGGCGACATGATCATCGACGGCGGCAACGCGCACTTCGCCGACACCCGCCGCCGTGAGGCCGCCCTGCGCGAACAGGGACTGCACTTCGTCGGCGCCGGGGTCTCCGGCGGCGAGGAGGGCGCGCTGAACGGGCCGTCGATCATGCCCGGCGGCTCTGCGGAGTCGTACGCCGTGCTGGGCCCGATGTTCGAGTCGGTCAGCGCGAAGGTCGACGGGGAGCCCTGTTCCACGCACATCGGCACGGACGGCGCCGGGCACTTCGTGAAGATGGTGCACAACGGCATCGAGTACGCCGACATGCAGCTCATCGCCGAGGCCTACGACCTGCTGCGCCAGGTCGGCGGCTACACCCCCGCCGAGATCGCGGACATCTTCCGCCGCTGGAACGAGGGACGGCTCGGCTCCTACCTCATCGAGATCACCGCCGAGGTCCTCGCGCACACGGACGCGGAGACCGGCGGGGCGTTCGTCGACATCGTCAAGGACGCGGCGGGCCAGAAGGGCACCGGGCGCTGGACCGTGCAGACCGCGCTGGAGCTGGGTTCGCCGGTCACCGCGATCGCCCAGGCCACCTTCGCCCGCGCCTCCTCCAGCCAGGCGGACCTGCGCGCCGCCTACCGCGGGCTGCCCGGCGGCACCACTCCCCCGCTCAGCCGCACCGAGGCCGACCGCTTCACCGCCCAGGTGGAACAGGCGCTGTACGCCTCGAAGGTGATCGCCTACGACCAGGGCTGGAAGATGATCCAGGACGCGGCCACCGAGTACGACTGGTCGATCGACCTCGCCGCGGTCGCCGGGATCTGGCGCGGCGGCTGCATCATCCGCGCCTCCTTCCTCGACCGGATCCGCGCCGCCTACACGGCCGACCCGGGGCTGGTCAGCCTGCTCGGCGAGGAGACCTTCGCGCGCGAGATCGGCGACGCGCAGGTCCCGTGGCGCGAGGTGGTCGCCTCCGCGGCCCGCCGGGGTATCCCCGTCCCGGCGTTCTCCGCCGCGCTGTCGCACTACGACACGCTGCGCGCCGAGCGTCTGCCGGCGGCCCTGCTCCAGGGCCAGCGCGACTTCTTCGGCGCCCACACCTACGGGCGTACCGACCGCTCCGGCACCTTCCACACCCACTGGTCCCGGCCCGGCCGCCCGGAGACGACCGCCTGACCAACTCCCGTACCCGGCCCGCCCGTTGAGGCGGGCCGGAAAGACCATGCGCCCGCTACTCGTCCACGGCGAGGGCGGGCGCCGCCGTACTCGCGCGGACCACGAGCTCGGTCGGCACCAGGGTGGTGCCGTGCTCGTCGCCCCGGTCCCGCATCCGCCGTAGGACACCCTGCACGCACAGGCGGCCGACCTCGGCGAAGTCCTGGTGGACGGTGGTCAGGGGCGGCAGGAAGGAACCGGCCTCGGGGATGTCGTCGAAGCCGATGACGCTGACGTCCTCGGGGATGCGCCGGCCGCGCTCGTGCAGGGCCCGCAGGAGGCCCAGGGCCATCTGGTCGTTCGCCGCGAACACGGCTGTGCAGTCGGCCTGTTGGGCCAGTTCCAGTCCCACGCGGTAGCCGGACTCCGCGGACCAGTCGCCGCGCACCACGGGTGGCACCGGGCAGCCCGCGTCGGTGAGTTCGGCGCGCCAGGCGTCGGCGCGGCGCTGGGCGGCGAAGGACTCCTCGGGTCCGGCCAGGTGCCAGACGGTGCGGTGGCCGAGGTCGAGGAGATGCCGTACGGCCGCGCGCGCCCCGCCGTTCTGGTCGGTGTCGACCACGCTGTAGCGGTCGCCCGCGTCGGAGTCGGCGACGACGACCTGGACGTGGGGCGGCAGCGAGATGGTCGCCGCGTCGAGGAGGTGGACCTCCATGATCGCGATGACGGCGTCGACGGCGAGTTCGCCCAGGCGGGAGAAGGCGCCGCGCACCTCGTCCTGGGTGGGGACGGCGACCGGCAGCAGCGTGACGGCGTAGCCCTCGTGCGCGGCGGAGGTGGCGATCGCCTCCAGGGTGCGCATGTTGCCGGTGGTGGAGAGGTTGAAGGTGATCACGCCGATCGTGCGGAACTCACCCCGCTTGAGCGCGCGGGCGGCGCTGTTGGGCCGGTAGCCCAGTTCCTTCATGGCGGCGAGGACCTGCTGGCGGGTCTCCTCGTTCACGCCCGCGTAACCGTTGGACACCCGGGAGACAGTCTGCGAGGAGACGCCTGCCAGGCGTGCGACATCGGCCATGGACGCGCTCGGGGCGCGCTGCACGACCCGTTTCCCGCCGCGTCTACGGGGCTCCTCGGTGCCGGCCGAGGCACTGTGCGCTGTGTCCACCCGTCTCCTTCCCCTATCGATCCGATTGCCTGGGGCACGTTTCACCAAACGGCCCTTGACCACCGACATTGGGGCAGTGTAGACATGCCGCCATCAGATGTTTACGTAAACATAACAGGCCGGGACCCTCTCGGACCTGGGTGTTTACGCAACCATCGCGACGGCGTGTGACGCCGGTTCCGAGATGGACGAGCGAGGAACTACATGACGACGCTTCAGCCCCCTGCGGCCGCGACTCGGCCCCCGGTCAGGCCATCGGCCAAACGGGACCGCCGTTCCTGGACAGGGTGGGGTTTCATCGGCCCCTTCGCGGTGGTCTTCGCCTTCGTCTTCCTGGCTCCGATCGTGTACTCGGTCTATCTCAGCCTGTACCGCAACCAGCTCATCGGCGGAAACCACTTCGTCGGCCTGGACAACTACACGCAGGCCTTCCAGGACGACCAGTTCTGGTCCTCCCTGGAGCGGGTCTCGCTGTTCCTGGTGATCCAGGTGCCGATCATGCTCGGCATCGCCCTGTTCGTGGCCCTCGCCCTGGACAGCGGCCGGCTCTTCGGCCGGGACTTCTTCCGGATCACGATCTTCCTGCCGTACGCCGTGCCCGCGGTGGTCGCCACCCTGATGTGGGGCTTCATGTACGGCACCCAGTTCGGTCTGGTGGGTGACATCAACAGCGCCTTCGGCGTCACGCTGCCCGACCCGCTCTCCACGCACCTGGTGCTGGCGTCGATCGGCAACATCGTGACCTGGGAGTTCGTCGGCTACAACATGCTGATCTTCTACTCCGCGCTGCGGGTCATCCCGACCTCGCTGTACGAGGCCGCGGAGATCGACGGTGCCGGGCAGTTCCGCGTCATCACCGCCATCAAGCTCCCCGCGATCCGCGGCGCGCTGGTCATCGCGACGATCTTCTCGATCATCGGCAGCTTCCAGCTCTTCAACGAGCCGAGCATCCTGCGACCGCTGGCACGCAACGCGATCACGACGGACTACACCCCGAACTTCTACACGTACTCGCTGTCCTTCAACGGCCAGCAGCACAACTACTCCGCGGCGGTCGCGATCATCATGGGGCTGATCACCATGGTCATCGCCTATGTCGTGCAGCTTCGCGGCATGCGCAAGGGAGCCTGACCATGAGCACCCCCGTCACCACCGCCCCCGGGTCGGCGCCCGCACCGTCCGGCGGCGGATCCCGGAGCGCGCCGCGGCTGCGCACCCCCCGCAAGAAGCACACACCTGGGCGCCCCAAGCGCAGCGTGCTGCTGACCGTGCTCACCGGTCTGATCCTGGTCTACACCGTGGTGCCCCTGATCTGGCTGGTCATCAGCGCCACGAAGACCCAGTCGGGACTGGCCGACTCGAACGGCCTGTGGTTCGCGCACCGCTTCGCCCTCTGGTCGAACATCCACGACACGTTCACCTACCACGACGGCATCTTCGGCCGGTGGCTGCTGAACACCCTGCTCTACGTCGTGCTCGGCGCCGGCGGCGCCACCTTCCTGGCGATCCTCGGCGGCTACGCGCTGGCGAAGTTCAACTTCCCCGGGAAGCGCGCGATCTTCGCCGTGGTCATCGGCGCCGTCGCCGTCCCGGGCACGGCCCTCGCGGTGCCGACCTTCCTGATGTTCAGCAAGATCGGGCTGACGGACACCCCGTGGGCGGTGATCATCCCCTCGCTGATCTCGCCGTTCGGCCTGTATCTGATGTGGGTCTTCGCCACCGAGGCCATCCCCGTCGAACTCCTCGAAGCCGCCCGTATGGACGGAGCCGGCGAGATCCGCACCTTCTTCCAGGTCTCGCTGCCGCTGCTCGCCCCCGGTGTCGTCACGGTGCTGCTGTTCACCACGGTCGCGACCTGGAACAACTACTTCCTGCCGCTGATCATGCTGCGGGATCCCAACTGGTACCCGCTGACCCTCGGTCTGAGCGCCTGGAGCTCCCAGGCCCAGACGATCGGCGGCGACGTCATCTTCAACCTGGTGATCACCGGTTCGCTGCTCACCATCGTGCCGCTGATCGCGGCGTTCCTGCTGCTGCAGAAGTACTGGCAGTCCGGTCTCGCCGCCGGAAGCGTCAAGGAATAACCCCACCCTCAAGAAGTCCCACCCACGAAGAAGTGGAAGCATCTCCATGCGCAGAACCACCGGCCGCCTGCTGCGCGGCCTCGCCCTCCTCTCCGTCCTCTCCCTGGGGGCGACGGCGTGCGGCAGTTCGGACGACAGCAGCTCCAGCAGCAAGGCTGTCTCCGCCTCGGACATCCAGGCGGCTCTGAAGAAGGGCGGCTCGGTCACGGTCTGGGCCTGGGAGCCCACGCTGAAGAAGGTCGCTGCGGACTTCGAGAAGAAGTACCCGAAGGTCAAGATCAACCTGGTCAGCGACAAGTCCGGTGACAAGTACTACACCGCTCTGTCCAACGCGATCGCGGCCGGGAAGGGCGTCCCGGACGTCTCCCAGGTCGAGTACTTCGCGCTCAGCCAGTACTCCCTGACCAAGGGTCTCAGCGACCTGGCGCCGTACGGCGCGAGCAAGCTCGCCTCCAAGTACACGGCCGGTCCGTGGAACGCGGTGAGCGACGGCTCCAAGGTCTACGGCCTGCCGATGGACTCGGGCCCGATGGCGATGTTCTACAACAAGAAGGTCTTCGACAAGTACAAGATCGCCGTCCCGACCACCTGGGACGAGTACGTCGTCGCGGCCCGCAAGCTGCACAAGGCCGACCCGAAGGCGTACATCGCCAACGACGC
This sequence comes from Streptomyces sp. NPDC050548, assembly GCF_044457385.1. Taxonomy (NCBI): domain Bacteria; kingdom Bacillati; phylum Actinomycetota; class Actinomycetes; order Kitasatosporales; family Streptomycetaceae; genus Streptomyces; species Streptomyces sp. NPDC050548. The sequence continues at coordinate 249,525 of NZ_JBITGV010000010.1, read as the reverse complement.
CGGTGACGCGGGCTTCACCACCAGCATGCTGTGGCAGGCCGGTTCGCGCCCGTACAAGGTCGACGGCACCAAGGTGACGGTCAACTTCGAGGACGCGGGCGCCAAGAAGTACACGGAGACCTGGCAGAAGCTCCTCGACGAGAAGCTCGTCGCGCCGATCAACGGCTGGACCGACGACTGGTACAAGGGCCTCGGTGACGGCACCATCGCCACCCTGACCACCGGTGCCTGGATGCCCGCCAACTTCGTCAGCGGCGTGGCCGGTGCCTCCGGCGACTGGCGCGCGGCCCCGATGCCGCAGTGGACCGCGGGTGCCAAGGCCAGCGCGGAGAACGGCGGTTCGTCCCTCGCCCTGCCCGCGCTGGGCAAGAACAAGGAACTCGCCTACGCGTTCGTCGAGTACGCCAACGCCGGCGCCGGTGTCCAGACCCGTGTCGACCAGGGAGCCTTCCCGGCGACCAAGGCGGAACTCCAGTCCTCCGCGTTCCTGAACAAGGAGTTCCCGTACTTCGGCGGCCAGAAGGCCAACGAGATCTTCGCCCAGTCCGCGTCCGAGGTCGCCTCCGACTGGTCGTACCTGCCCTTCCAGCAGTACGCCAACTCGATCTTCAACGACACCGTCGGCAAGGCCTACATCTCGGGCACCACGCTGGCCCAAGGTCTGAAGAGCTGGCAGGACGCCTCCGTCAAGTACGGCAACGAGCAGGGCTTCACGGTCAACAAGTGACCCGCTCGAAGTAGCCGGTCCGCAGCGACCGGCACCTCCTCGGGAGCCGCCGCCGAGCAGCACTCGCCCGGCGGCGGCCCGCCCGGAATCCACCCCGCATCTCGTTCCACCTGTGCAGTAGCCGGAAGGACCCCCATGATCTCCACCCTCCTGTCCCAGTTGCGGCACGGGCCGGACGGTGACGCCACCCCCCGTCTCGCCTACGGCGCCGACTACAACCCGGAGCAGTGGCCTCGCGAGGTGTGGGACGAGGACATCCGGCTGATGCGCGAGGCCGGCGTCAACATCGTCTCGCTGGGGATCTTCTCCTGGGCGCGCATCCAACCGGCCCGGGACGACTGGGACTTCGGCTGGCTCGACGAGGTCATGGACCTGCTGCACGCGGGCGGCATCGGCGTCGACCTGGCCACCGCGACCGCGTCACCGCCGCCGTGGCTCAGCACGGAGCACCCGGAGATCCTCCCGGTGACCGCCGCCGGCGAGACCCTGTGGCCGGGCGGCCGTCAGCACTGGCGTCCCACCTCGCCGGTCTTCCGCGAGCACGCGCTGCGCCTGGTACGGAAGTTGGCGGAACGCTACGCGGACCACCCCGCGCTCGTGGCCTGGCATGTCTCGAACGAGCTGGGCTGCCACAACGTCTACGACTACTCCGACGACGCGGCGCGCGCCTTCCGCGACTGGCTGCGCGCCCGTTACTCCACGATCGACACGCTCAACCAGGCCTGGGGCACGGCATTTTGGTCGCAGCGGTACAGCGACTGGGAGCAGATACTGCCGCCCCGGCTGGCCGCGTCCTTCCCGAACCCGACCCAACAGCTCGACTTCAAGCGCTTCTCCTCGGACGCGCTCAAGGACCATCTGCGCGCGGAGCGCGACCTGTTGCGCGAGATCACCCCTGATGTGCCGGTCACCACCAACTTCATGGTGATGGGCAACACCAAGGGCATGAACTACGCCGACTGGGCCGCCGAGATCGACTTCGTCTCCAACGACCACTACGTGACGCCGGGTTCGCAGGACCGCGACGAGCTGTCCTTCTCCGCGAACCTCGTCAGCGGCATCTCCGCCGGCAAGCCGTGGTTCCTGATGGAGCACTCCACCAGCGCCGTCAACTGGCAGCCCGTCAACGTGGCCAAGCGCCCCGGCGACCTGGCCCGTGACTCGCTGCTGCATGTCGCGCACGGCGCCGACGCCGTCTGCTACTTCCAGTGGCGCCAGTCTGCCGCGGGCGCCGAGAAGTACCACTCCGCGATGGTGCCGCACGCCGGTGCCGACAGCGAGGTGTTCCGCGCGGTGGCGGAACTCGGCCGCACCCTGCGGACGTTGGCGCCCGTCGCGGGCACGGACCGCGAGACGGCCCGGGTCGGCATCGTCTTCGACTGGGAGTCCTGGTGGGCGAGCGAGCAGGACTCGCACCCCACCGACCGGCTCGACTACCGCCAGGAGGCGCTGGACTGGTACTCCGCCCTCCTCGACCTCGGCGTACGGGCCGACATCGTCACGGCGCAGACAGCCCTGGACCGCTACGACGTGGTGATCACACCGGTCCTGCACATGATCCCGGCGGCCCTGTCCAAGGAACTCACGCGCTACGTCGAGCAGGGCGGCCATCTGGTCTCCACCTACTTCTCCGGTGTCGTCGACGAGAACGACCACATCTGGCTCGGCGGCTACCCGGGCGCCCTGCGCGACCTGTTGGGCATCCGTATCGAGGAGTTCGGCCCGCTGCTCGACGGCGACACGGTCGAGCTGGACCTCGACACCGCCGCCACGGGCTCCCTGTGGACCGACCGGATCACGGTGACCGACCCGGAGGTGGAGGTGCTGGCCCACTACCGCAGCGGCACGTACACCGGCCGCCCCGCGGTCACCCGCCGTACGGTGGGCGGGGGTTCGGCCGCGTACGTGTCCACCCGGCTGGGCCGCGGCGGCCTCACCGGCCTCCTCCCCCGGCTGCTCGCGCCCGCCGGTGTCGAGAGCGAACTGCCGGACGCCGCAGGGGGAGTTGTCGAGCTGACCGTCCGCCGCAACACCGACAGCCGCTATCTGTTCCTGGTCAACCGCACCGACAGAACAGTGCCGTTGACGGGTCTGTCCGGGGAACTCCTGGTCGGCACGGCGGGCGAGGACGGTTTCCCCGTCCTCGCCCCCAGGGACGTCGCGGTGGTACGCCGACCCGTCAGGTGAGTTCGAGCAGCCCCCGGCGGACGGCCTCCGACACGGCCGCCGCCCGGTTGTCGACCTTGAACTTGCGGTAGATCCGCACGAGATGGGTCTTGATCGTGGCCTCGCTGAGGAACAACGCTTCGGCGATGGCCCGGTTGCTGTGCCCCTCGGCCATCAGCCGGACGACCTCGACCTCCCGCTCGGTCAACTCCTGTGCGGGATCGACCACTTGGCCGACGAGTTCGCCGACGATCTCCGCCGCCAGCCCGACCGAGCCGGCGGCGGCCGTACGAACGGCCTGGAACAGTTCCTCCGGCGGCCCCGCCTTCAGCACATAGCCGCGGGCACCCGCCTCCAACGCCCGTACGACATCGGCCCGTCCGGCATAGCTGGTCAGCATCACCGCCGCCACACCCGGCGCCCGCTCGGCGAGCCGACGGACGGCCTCGACGCCGTCGATCCCGCTCCCCGGCCCGGCGAACCGCAGATCCATCAGCACGACGTCGGGCGTCAACCGGACCGCCAGGCGTACGGCCTCCTCGCCGCTGCCGGCCTCGGCGACCACGTCGAGGTCCGGTTCACCGTCGAGCAGGGCGCTCAACCCGGCCCGTACGACGGCGTGGTCGTCCGCGATCAGGACGCGGAGCGGTCCGGCGGTCACGAGGCGGTCGCCACGGCGAGAGGCACCACCGGTTGAATCCGGGACGGGGCGGACACCGTGGCGCGGACCCTGGTCCCGCGGCCCGGCACGCTGCTCACGTCGAGGTCTCCCCCGCACTCACGCAGTCGATCTCTGGCCGCGGGCAGCCCGAATCCGCGGTCCGCGCGGGCACCGGCCGCGAAGGCCGCGGCGGGGTCGAATCCCCGCCCGTCGTCGGCCACTTCGAGTTCCACCCGGTCGCGGTGGCGCCGGAAGGTGACCAACACGCTTCCCGCATCGGCGTGTTCGCGTACGTTCGCCAGGGTGCTCTGGGCGACGCGGAAGAGGGCGGTGGCCGTGTGCTCGTCGAGCACCGGCCGATGCGCGCCCACCGTGCGGAACTGGACGCCGGCCCCGGCGCCTTCGGCCCGCGATCGGGCGCACAGCAGACGCAGGGCGTCCTCCAGGCCCGCCTCGGCGACGGCGGCGGGAGTGAGACCACGGATGATCCTCCGGGTCTCCGTCAGGTTGCTGCCCAGGCCGTCGGTCACGGCACGGACCCTGGTGAGTGCCTGGTCCGGCCGCTCGTCCCAGTCGCGCTGGGCCGCCTGGAGCAGCATCACGCTGCCGGCGAGTTCCTGGGCCAGTGTGTCGTGCAGGTCGCGGGCTATACGGGTCCGCTCCGCCAGCACGCCCGCCTCCCGCTGTTGCTCCGCGAGGGTGTCCCGCGTGTCCCGCAACTCCTCCACGAGCCGCTGGCGGACGGCCGCGTCCCGCTGCTGGTTCCGGTAGAGGGCGACGGTCGCCCACACCGCGGCGACGGGAACCAGCACGACCTCGGGATCGAACCGGCCCGTGGACCGGACGAGCGCCCCGACCAGTACGACGGTGATCACGGCCACCGTCACCACGGCGGCGCATCGGCCGAGCACGCGCAGGGCGGCGCAGGCGAGCGGAACGGCGCACCACACGTAGGCGGTTGTCAGCGTCGCCGGGGTGAGGAAGGTCAGAACGGTCCACAGCAGGAGCAGTGCGGGGATCCAGGCGCGCCGGCCGAACGGCCCGAGTCGGTCCCACCACGTCAGGCCCGCCGCGTACACCAGCGCGAGCGATCCGCTGATGCTCACGATGTACCAGCACAACGGGATGTCGAGAAGGGCGAGCCGGACGAAGCCCGCCCCGACGACGAGGAACAACGCGAGATGGGAGACGTGGTCCAGGGTGTGCCGACTGCCGCGAGCGGTCAGCGGAGCGCGAGCGGACACGGCAGATCCCCTTGGGACGAAAGATCCGGACAGGGCTCCCGAGTCTATCGACCGCCTGTATGACCGGTGTGAACAGCGGGGTCCGTCACGCCCCCGGGTGCAGCCCCAGCCAGCCCGGCGAGGGATCGCCCTTCACCTCGCCGAAGTAGAGGGCGAAGGTCTGCTTCCAGCGCTCGACCGCCGCGCGGTCGGCCATGAAGCGGGGGAAGCCGTCGATGTTCGCGTTCGGGTACTCCCAGATCGGCTTCAGTCCCGCCGGGAGCGTGATGTCGGTGCGTACCGACCAGCCGTTGAAGGACGCCTGCTGCTGGGCGGCGGACAGCTGCCAGTTGAGGTAGAGCTTGGCGGCCGTCGGGTTCTTGGCCTGCTTCAGGATCGCCGCGCGCTGGCCCCAGGCCATGAAGGGGTGGCCGTCGGGGACGACCCACTTCACAGGAGACGTGGAGACCAGCGTGCCCGACGAGGCGACGCCGATCGCCTTCTGCCCGGCGCGCACCGCGTCTCCCGGGGAGTTGCTGCCCCGGGCGAACCGCACGTCCTGTCCGGCGAGCGCGGCGACCCACTCCCAGCCGTACCGCTGCGCGTACAGCGTGTAGAGGTAGAGGGCCGCGTCGTCGTCGTGCGGGTACGACGAGGCGATCTTCCCCTTCCACTTCGGGTCGATCAGTTCGAGCGGGGACTTCGGGGCGTCCGCACCGACCGCGGCGGCGTCGTACAGGAAGCTGAAGGCCACCGCGGCGATGGCCACCCAGGCGCCCTGCGGGTCCTTGAAGCCGTCGTGGACCTTCGAGAACCCGGCCGGCTTGTAGGGCAGGAGTCGGCCCTGCTCCTTCCAGCGTGTGAAGTCCTGCAGCGTCTGGAGTTGTACGACGTCGGGTACGAGGGTGTCGGTGGCGAACTGGTTGTCCACGCGGACGTCGTGGTACTTGCTGTAGTCGACGATCAGCGTCAGATCGATCTCGGGGAAACGCTTCCGGAAGGCGGCCTTGGTGGCGTCCTGCTGGGTCGGCGTGTCCCCACCGGCGTAGATCACGAGCTCGCCGCCGTCTGCCAGGGCCGCCTGGTACAGCTCGTCGAGCGACCTGGTCTCCTCCCGCGAGGACCGGGAGGACGGGGAGGACGGGGAGGACGGGGAGGCGGAGGCGGTCGTGGCCGTGGCACCGAGCACGCTCATTCCGAGGGCGGCACCGGCACCGCCGGCGAGTACACGTCGTCTACTGAGGAAGCTGGACACGCTGTGGGACCTCTCCGATGGGGGGCTCGAAGCCATGGGCTGCGTGGGCGGGAACCCGGCGCCATGGTCATTCGTGATTCTTCAGCCGCCCGAAGGCCGTTCGCGTCGTCCGTACGGAGCGAGGGATGCGCGAGAGGTTGAAGTCGCGTTCAACCGATCGGTTGAACGGGATGTCGCCGAGACGGTCCGCTCATGCGCGCAGCATGGCCCTCGCCGCGTCGCCGACCTGTCGTACCTGATCGGCCGTCAGGCGCCGGACGTCCCAGATCAGTTCGGCCACATCGGCCGACGCCGGCTTCTGCGGCGGGGTGCCGTCGGGGACGTCGATACCGGTGAGGACGGACAGGGTGTCCACGGGGACACCCAGGACGGTCCCGAAGTCGACCAGCAGGTCGGGGGTGAGTTCCTTGAGGCCGTGTCCCACCATCCCGTACGTGGCGGCGGACCAGTACCGGCCCGTCAGGCACAGGAACGTCTTGGCTGTCCCCGACCAGTTCAGGTTTCGGTTGCCGATCATGCGTAGGAGCACGGCACCGGGACCCCGCTCGTACTGTTCATGCGCTCTCGGTACCGGAACCGGCCGCGTGCGGTTCTCCTGGGGCAATGACCGGACGAGTTGACGCAGTCGGCGCCTCTGTTCCGGTCGCAGGCTCATGGCGTCCCGCACGAGATACGGGACCCTCCCGCCCGCTGTCACGTCCAGAGCAGCCCATTCGTCCGGTACCGCCACGTCGGCGATCACGCACAAGTCCGCGGGGTGCAGGTGCAACGCCGTCGCGAGCCTCCGGAGAAGCGACGGGCTCGCCTCGGTGCCGCCGAAAACCGCCCGGAGTTCGGGTTCAGGGACCCCCGCCGTCCTCGACAGGTCAGCGATGTCCGGCTGCCGATGACTCGCCAACCGTGCCAACAGCACGTCGAAGCCCGGAAGTTCCGTCATCCTTCGGCCCTCGGACGCAGCCCCGTGACCGTGACCGAGACCAGTCGTCGCGCCGCCGCCTTGGACGGCAGGACGCCCGCCGCGGCGAGGGCGTGGAGGCAGTAGGTCGCCAGTTCGTCCGGGGAGACGTCGTCACGGATGTCGCCGGCCCGCACGCCCTCCGCCAGGAGTTCGCTCAGGAAGCGGTGGAGGTGCTGCTCGGCGCCTGCGACGTGGTCGCCCCTGTGCAGCAGCGCGCCGAGCTCGGGGCCGTGGCCGTGGCGCCGTTGTTGGATGAGCGCGAAGGCCTCCAGCACTGCTCGCAGTCGCTCGTCCAAACTGCCGGGGCCGTCCCGGAGTTGGGCGAGTTCATGCAGATGCCCGGTGATCTGCTGCTCGTGCCACGCCGTCATGATCGACTCGACGTCCGGGAAGTACTTGTACAGCGTGGCGCGGCCGATCCCGCTCTCCTCGGCGATCCTCGACATCGTCACCGAGCGCAGCCCGCGCTCGGTCACCAGCACCGCCGTGGTCTCCAGCACCGCGTCGCGCACTGCGCGGCGGTGCTCCTCGATGGTCTCGTTCCAGAGCTTCGGCACCCCCTCAGCATACGCACCGCCGTGGTCGAGACATGACGCATTGACAGCGACAGAGTGTATCGATAAAGCTGTGGAAACGGCCTCAGCCAGGGAAAGGCCGTGTGCCCTCGCCGCCCGCAACCGCACCTGAACTCCCGGGCCCGACCGAACCGAGGAACCCATGCCCACCGCCGAAGCACACGTCGCCACCGAACGCCCCGGCCGATATCTCGTCCAGCTCTGCAAGCACTTCGACAACAAAGGCCGCCACCTGGGCCACCGCCCGCGCTCCCACGGCACCGAAGACGGCATGCGGTCCCCGAGGACGCACACGCTTCCCGAGCCGCGGCCCGATCAGATCCACGTCGAGTGGACGGATACCGACGGGACGCTCACCCTGCCCTGGGGGCGGTGCGTCCTGCGGGCCACTCCGGGCCTGCTGACAGTGCGCGTCGAGGCGGACGACCCGGAGAACCTGGGGCGACTGCGGGACCTCGTCACCACGCACCTGGGCCGGTTCAGCAGGCGGGACCCCTTGACGGTGGAGTGGCAGCAGTCCGAGACGTCCGACGAGGCGGTGCCGGCGCCCCAACGGCGGGGCGGCCGGGCCCGGTTCGGGGTCATCGGCGTGGCGGTGATCGCCGTAGCGCTCCATCTGGGGCTCGGCGGAGCCGTCCTCACCCGGACGTCGTGGACCGGCTGGTTGGTGGGTTTCCTGGTGACGGTCGTCGTGGTGAAGGTTGCCCTCGTGGGCGGGTTCACCCTGCACCGTCACAGGCGCCGTACCGAATAGGGCCGCTCGTCACCCCGGGCAACATGCCCGATGTCACTTCCCTCGCCCGGCCGCAATGCATGCGCCGTATACCCCCTACGGGTATAGTCCTGGCCGACGGACACCGGAGAGGGGCGGGTTCATGGAAGCGATCGGGCACGCGTTGTCCATTGCCGGTTCGATGACTTGGGAGGTCACCTGGGCGCTGATCCTCGGCTTCACACTCTCCGCCGTCGTGCAGGCGGTGGTGCGCCGGTCGACGGTGGTACGGCTGCTCGGCGACGACCGGCCACGCACGCTCGCGCTGTCCGCCGGGCTCGGCGCGGCCTCGTCCTCCTGTTCCTACGCTGCTGTAGCGCTCGCGCGTTCCCTCTTCCGCAAGGGCGCCAACTTCACTGCCGCCATGGCCTTCGAGATCGCCTCGACCAATCTGGTCGTCGAACTCGGCGTGATCCTGGCCCTGTTGATGGGCTGGCAGTTCACCGCCGCCGAGTTCGTCGGCGGACCGATCATGATCGTCGTACTCGCCGTGCTGTTCCGCCTCTTCCTGCGCGAGCGCCTGCTGCACCAGGCACAGGAGCAGGCCGAGCGCGGGATCGCCGGCTCCATGGAGGGGCACGCGGCGATGGACATGTCGATCGGGGGCGAGGGGAGTTTCGTCCGTCGGCTGTTCTCGGGGGACGGATTCACGTCCGTCGCGCACATCTTCGTGATGGAGTGGGCCGCGATCCTGCGCGACCTGGTGGCCGGGCTGTTGATCGCCGGGGCGATCGCCGCGTGGGTGCCGGACAGCTTCTGGCACACGTTCTTCCTCGCGGACCATCCCCTCGCCGCGAAGCTGGTCGGGCCACTCGTCGGCCCCCTGGTGGCGATCGCGACCTTCGTCTGCTCGATCGGCAACGTGCCCCTCGCGGTGGTCCTGTGGAAGGGCGGCATCAGCTTCGGCGGGGTGATCGCCTTCATCTACGCCGACCTGCTGATCCTCCCGATCCTGAACATCTACCGGAAGTACTACGGCGCCCGGATGGCCGGCTTCCTCCTGGTCACCTTCTTCGCCGCGATGGCCGTCGCCGGCTACATCGTCGAATTCACCTTCGGCGGGCTGGGGTTGATCCCCGACCAGGCCGACGCCACGATCCCCGACGACGGCATCACCTGGAACTACACGACCTGGCTCAACATCGCCTTCCTGCTCCTGGCGGCGAGCCTGGTCGTACGGTTCCTGCGCAGCGGCGGCCCGGCGATGCTGCGGATGATGGGCGGTTCACCGGATCACGGCGGGCCGGAGCAGGAGCACCCGCACGAGCACCATCACCAGCACGACCACTAGGAACTGCCCGGCCGATCCAAGCCCCCGCCATCATTGCGCGGTCCATCGATGAAGCCCTTCGAGCAGCGGAGCCGTCCGCTCAGGTCCCGGCAGCGCGTTGACCTCCTCCGCGACCCGCCCGGCGGCGCGGCGGCAGTCGCGGTCGGCGAGCACGGCCGACACCGTCGCGCGCACTTCCTCGGAGGTGACGGTGACCGGGTCCAGAACGCGGGCGGTCCCGAGGTCGAGGCATCGCCGCGCGTTGTACGGCTGGTCCGCGCCGAGGGGAATCAGGACCGACGGGAGACCGTGGGCGAGCGCGCCCATGACTGTGCCGGAGCCCGCGTGTGAGACCACCAGATCGCAGCGCGGGAGAAGCAGTTCCTGCGGGATGAACCGTTGGACCCGGACGTGGTCGGGCAGTGGACCGAGCGCGGCGGGGTCGACGCTCTCGCCGACGGTCACCACCACGTTCACGGGAAGCTCCTGGAGTCCGGCCAGGACGCGGGAGAACAGGTCGGCGGTGTTGTTCACGGTGCCGAGGGTGAAGTACACGGTGGGCGTGCGGGGCGCGGTGTCGGCCGGACCGGCGGTGGCCGGCCGGAACGAGAAGGTGTGTGCCGGCAAGGGGAAGCGCGGGTCCCGGAAGCTCGGCGGGAACGGGGACAGGACCAAGTGCCGGTCCAGCATGGCGAGTTCGGGGTCCGGCGGCAGGCCGTACGCGGAGCGCAGCTCGTGCAGCGGCGCGGCGACGACCTCCTTGCGCAGGAAGCCCCCGGCCGCGAGCACGAGGACGGTCGCGCAGGGCAGCGTGAGCGTTTCGGCCGCGATCGCGGTGCCGAAGTCGACCTCGTCGCGCACCAGGACATCGGGTTTCCACGCACGGGCGAGTTCGAGAACCGCCGCCGCGTGCCGTCGCGCACCGCGCCGGGCGAATCCCTCTGCGAGCTGCCGGACATCCGCTTCCGGGTCGGGTGTCCGTACGGTCCCGCGATCCGCGGCCCGCGTGCGGCCGCGCGGCTCGCTCGTGGCGAAGGCGGTGAACCCGGCGGCCACGATCTCGGGACCCCTGCCACCCGCTCCGGCGACGGCGACCGTGTGTCCCGCGTCCCGTGCGGCTCGGGCCACCGGGATGAGCGGGCGGAAGTGACCGCTGCCACCGATAAATGTGAACAGGATGCGCATCGGGCGAGGTTACCGGCGTCGCATTCCCGCGCCGTACCGGTCAGTTCACTGTAAAGAACCTTGACAGGCGATTGGTCTAGTCCAAATATGGTCGCTGTTCGCCCCGGTCCGGGGCGACTTCTCTCCTTTCAGCATGGGAGCGTCAATGAGACGACCGGGGCCTCTTCGCGCGTCACTGTCCTGTACGGCCGTAACGGCCCTGTCCGCGGGGCTTGTTGCTCTCGGCGGGGGTGCCGCGAGCGCCGATCATCGCGCGCGGCCCATGCCGGACCATGTCGCGGCGCCGTACTTCGAGGCGTGGACCGGTGAGAGTCCGGCCGCGCTCGCCGCGGCCTCCGGCAACAAGTACCTCACGATGGCCTTCCTCCAGACCGAGGCGGCCGGTTCGTGCACGGCGTACTGGAACGGCCTGCCCGCCCAGCCGATCGCCAGGTCCACGTTCGGCGAGGACATCGCCACGATCCAGGCACGCGGCGGCAACGTCATCCCGTCCTTCGGTGGCTACAGCGCGGACACCACCAACACCGAGCTGGCCGACAGCTGCACCGATGTCGACGCCATCGCCAAGGTCTACGAGAGCCTCGTCACGACCTACGGCGTGAGCCGTATCGACCTCGACATCGAGGCCGACTCCATCAACAACACCGCGGGCATCGACCGCCGCAACAAGGCGATAGCCAAGGTGCAGCACTGGGCCCAACGCACGGGCCGCAGCGTGGAGTTCTCCTACACGCTACCGACGACCACCACCGGTCTCGCGCCCAACGGCGTGGCCCTGCTGCAGAACGCCGTCGACAACGGCGCGCGCGTGGACGTCGTGAACATCATGACGTTCGACTACTACGACGGCGCCAGCCACGACATGGCGGAGGACACCAAGACCGCCGCGGCCGGTCTGCACTCCCAACTCGCCGCGCTGTACCCGAAGACGAACCCGGCGAAGCTGTGGAAGAGGATCGGCGTCACCGAGATGCCCGGCATCGACGACTTCGGTCCCGCCGAGACCTTCACCACTCAGAACGCCGTCACCGTGAAGAAGTGGGCAGAGGCCCGGGGCATCAACACGCTCTCCTTCTGGGCGCTCCAGCGCGACAACGGCAACTGCGTGGGCACCGGCGGCGCCAACAACTGCTCCGGGATCGCCCAGGACACCTGGTACTTCAGCCACACCTTCAAGTCGTTCACGCGGCGGTGACGGGGAGGGTCGACTCCCAGGTGTCGACCCCGTAGTCGAGGGTCATGCCGTGCCGCTCGTACAGGGCGAGCGCGTTGCTCGTGTTGTCGGTGTCCACGCCCAGGCCGATGCGGTCGCGGCCCAGCGCCGCGTAGTGGCCGAAGGCGTGGCGCAGGAGGTGGCTGCCCAGGCCCCGGCCGCGGGCCTGGCGCAGGACGGCGAGGTTGCCGATCCAGGCCATGGAGGCGCGGTCGTCGTGGGTGCGCAGCAGGCCGGCGTCTCCGAGTCCGTCGACGTGGGCGAGCCAGATCAGCGACCAGTCGACTCGCTCGGCGTCGATGTCGTCCAACCACTGTGTGTAGGTGCGGTACTGGAAGTCGAAGTGCTCGGTCATGGCCTCCTGGAGCAGCGCGTGGGCGCGGCGGCGGTCCGCTTCCTCCAGGCAGGGGCGCAGCGACACGCCGGGCGGAGAAGGAGGCAACGGATCGTCCGACGGCGACAGTTGACGGGCCATCACGTTGTAGCGGCGGACCGGTTGCCAGCCTCGGGCGCGTAGTGCGGGCAGGTCCATGGTGGGGTTCAGGGTGAGGTGCAGATGCACCACGGCGCGGGGCGCTCCGTTGGCGGCGGCGCGTTCCGCGGCCCTGGTCTCCATCAGGTCGAACAGGTGCAGGGCGCCCGGCAGTTGCCCCGGCACGATGTAGTGGTCGATGTCGATCCGCTCGCCGCCCGAGTCGTCCCACAGCAGGCCGTATCCGATCAGGCGGGCGCCGTCGAGGAGCAGCCAGGAGTCGCGCTCCAGGTCCACTTCGGGGTGCTTCAAGTCCCCCTGGATCGCGGCGAGTTCGGTGTCCGGGCGGCCGATCTCCAGGATGTCGATCTCGTTGAGCAGGGCGCAGATCGCCCCCGCGTCGTCGGATGTCGCCGGGCGGACGCTCAGGCCGGGCGGCGAAGCGGTGGGGGCGGTCATGGACCCACTGTCCGATGACCGCCCCCGGCTCGCAACGGAGTTTCCTCGCCCGTCCGGTCAGTCCGCCATCAACTCCCGCACCAGGGGCGCCACCTTCGTGCCGTACAGCTCGATGTTGGTCATGAGGGTGTCGTGGGGCATTCCGGTGATGCCGTACTTCAGGTTGAAGCGGGTCGCGTCGAGGGTCTTCAGGGTGTCGGCGATCTTGCGGGCCACGGTCTCGGGTGATCCGACGTGCAGGGCGCCGCCGGGGCCGACGTCGCGCATGAGGCTCTCGCGGGTCGGGGTGCGGAAGCCGCGTTCGCGCGCCACGCCGCGGATCAGTTCCTGGAAGGCCGGCACGAACTCCTCCACCGCCTGTTCGTCGGTGGCGGCGACATGGCCGGGCGCGTGCACACCGATGGGCCGCGCGGGGTGGCCGAACTCCGCCAGCGCCCGTCGGTACAGCTCGGAGAACGGGGCGAAGCGGGCTATGTCCCCGCCGATGATCGCCAGCATCAGGGAGAACCCGTACTGGGCGGTGCGGATCACCGACCGGGGGCTGCCGCCGACGCCGATCCAGGTGGGGATCGAGCCGGTCTCGCTGTGCGGGTAGACGGAGATGCCGTCGAGGGCGGCACGCGTGTTGCCGGACCAGGTGACGGGCTTCTCCTTGAGCAGTTCGGCGAAGAGGGCGACCTTCTCCTCGAACAGCTCCTCGTAGTCGCTGAGGTCGTAACCGAAGAGCGGGTAGGACTCGGTGCTCGATCCTCTGCCGAGGATGACCTCGGCGCGGCCGGCGGAGACGGCGTCGAGGGTGGCGTAACGCTGGTAGACGCGGACGGGGTCGTCGGAGCTGATCACGGTGACGGCCGAGCTGAGGTGGATGTTCGAGGTGCGCGCGGCGATGGCCGCGAGGACGATGTCCGCCGCCGACAGCGGCATCGCCTCGGTGTGATGCTCGCCGATACCGAAGTGGTCGACGCCGACCTGATCGGCGAGGACTCCTTCCTCGACGAGGCGGCGGATGGCCTGGCCGTGGGTCATCGGCTTGCCGTCCGCGCCGTTCGTGACGTCGCCGAACGTGTCGAGACCGAGCGTGACGCCGTCGGTACTGGTCGGGTTGGTCATGTCGTACTCCTTGGGTCTGCTCGGTGGGTCAGGTGGCGATACGGCGCATCACGCCGAGGAGCCGGGTCAGGTCGTCGGCGTCGACGTGGTCGAGGACATGGCGCCGGACGCTGGCGAGGTGGGCGGGCCAGGCCTCCTGGAGGCGGGCGAGGCCCTGGTCGGTGAGGACGGCGTTCCAGCCGCGGGCGTCCTCCGCGCAGCGTTCCCGTCCGACCAGGCCCTGCGATTCCAGGCGGGCGACGATGCGGGTCATGCCGCTCAGCGAGAGGTTGCAGACGGACGCCAGCTCGCTCATGCGCATCCGGCGGTCAGCGGCCTCGGAGAGGTGCATGAGGGTCGTGTACTCGGACAGCGGCAGGCGCTGCTCGCGCATCATGTCGGCGTCGACCGCGCGGGGCAGCACCAGCATCACCCGCGCGAGTTCGCGCACCAGCGCCTCTTCGTGCGGGTTCATGGGCTGCAGCGGCTGCTCGGGCGTGGTCATGCCACCAGTTTACTTGATTGACGCAGCAATGACTTTTCGACAACAGCAAGGGCTCGGCGCAGCTCTCTTGCTCACCCGAGGGGCGAGGTCTCCCCCGTCGTCTCCGCGTGCCCGTGGTAGCGCAGCAGGAGCATCGCGGCGTCGTCGTGGAGCGGGCCCGCGGTGTGGCGGACCAGGTCCTCGCGGAGGGAGTCGAGCGCGCTCTGCGCGTCGGGTTCCTTCAGCAGGTGCGCCCGCTCGCCGAGCGGATAGAAGGTGCCGTCCTCGTCGCGGGCCTCGGTGACGCCGTCGGTGTAGAGCAGCAGTTGCTCACCCGGTGCGAAGCACACAGGGAACGGTTTCGGGGGCTCGCCACCCTGGGCGCCGCCGAGGCCGAGGGGCGGGGCGTAGGCGGGCGGTGCGGGGAAGTCGGCGGTGCCGTTGCGTCGTACGACCATCGGGGGCGGGTGGCCGTAGTTGAGGAAGAGCACCTCGTGGTCGGTGCCGATCTCGGCGAGGACTGCGGTCACGAACTTCTCGTCGGACAGGACGCGGGAGACGCTGCGCTCCAGGCGTTCGCCGAGGCCCACCAGGTCGGGTTCGTCGTGCGCGGCCTCCCGGAACGCGCCGAGCACCACAGCGGCCGTCTCGACGGCGGCCAGGCCCTTGCCCTGCACATCGCCGACGATGACGCGCACACCGTGCGGGGAGGCGACCACCTCGTAGAGGTCACCGCCGATCCGGGCCTCCGCGACGGCCGAGGTGTACGACACCGCCGCCTGGAGCGGACCGGCGGTCAGCGGCACCGGGCGCAGCAGGACGCGTTGCGCGACCTCGGCGATGGACCGCACGCTGGCCAGTTCGGCCTCGCGGCGTCCGCGCATCACGGCGGCGGCGATGCCCGCGCCGGTCACGCCCACCACCGACACCATCGCCAGGAAACCTCTGCGTTCCTGGAACAGGCCGTCGTAGAGCCCGAGTCCGACACACAGGGCGAGGGCCGCCGCGCCGAACCACGCGGTGCGGCGCCAGCCGCCGACCAGTCCGGCGAAGGCCGGTCCGAGGGAGGCCAGCGGCAGGAAGCCGAGTCCGGGGCCGGTGAGGAGGTCCCCGACGGCGACCACCGCCATCACCACGGCGGGCAGCCAGGTCAGCACCGAGAGACTGCGCTGCGGCTTCGTTGCGGCCATGGTCCACTCCAACGGCGTCACGGCTTCCGAAGCCGCCCTCGCCTTCCGCGCAGGGGTCCCTCCCCCACCTTGGACATCGCAAGGCTGCCAGGCAACCCCTCGGAGGCGCCCGGCCCTTTACCCAATTGATTCCGAGAACTGACATTTCCTGATCGGCGACAACCAATCGGCGCGGGCCGGTTGGCGATCACGGACTCCGGGCAAGTGAAGTGTGAAGGACCCGCCGCGCAAGAGATGCAGCGGCCCCGGTGCGGTGACACCGCGGGGATACCGGGTTGTCCTAGGAGGGGAAGTGATTCGCCATGCGTACGCATCGGCGTACCCATAGGCGTTCCGTACGCGTGGAGTACCTGCTGCCCGACGAGGCCGCGGCGGCGGGTCAGGCACGAAGGCTGACATCGGAGTTCCTCGCCCGCTCCCGCAGCCGGATGGCGCGGGTCGACGAGGAGCAGATCGACGACGCGACGCTCATCGTCTCCGAACTGGTCGCCAACGCGACCGAGCACGGACGCGGCGAGTGCCGGCTGCGGCTCCAACTGTCCGACGAGCGCGTCACGGTCGAGGTCTACGACGACAACCCGACCCCGCCCCGGGTACGGCCGCTGACGGCCGAGGGTGAGAGCGGACGCGGCCTCGCCATGGTCCGCTGCCTGGCCCACCGCCTCGATGTCACCCCGCTCACCGGGGGCGGCAAGCGGGTGCGGGCGATCCTGTCCATCTGATCGACCCCCAGGACTTAACAGCAAGGCAACGCGGGCGTACTGCCGAGCGAAACGTGGCCGCGCGATTTTTTGCTCTACGGACGTAGAGAAAAAATCCCCCGGAGGCCCGTATGGCTGCCGCTCCACATCCCCTCGACCCGCTCGCCCCTCAAGAGATCACCGCCGCCCGCGAGTTGCTCGTGGCGGCCGGACTGGTCACGGAGGCCACCCGCTTCGCCTACCTCGGGCTCCTCGACCCGCCCAAGTCCGGCCCGGGGCAAGGGGATCGCCGGCTGCGGGTCCTGCTGCTCGACATCTCCGGCGGTCCCTCCTGCGACGCGACGGTCTCCCTGACCGAGTCGCGGGTCGTGTCGCACCGGCTGATCGACGCGGCGACGGAAGGCCAACTCCCGGTACTGGACGCGGAGTTCGCGATCGTCGAGGAGGTCCTCGCCAAGGACCCGCGCTGGCTGGCCGCGCTGGCCGCCCGTGGCCTGGACGTGGACTCGGTGCGCGTCGCCCCGCTCTCCGCGGGGGTGTACGACGCCGAGTACCCGCAGGAGCGGGGCCGCCGTATCCTGCGCGGGCTGGCCTTCGTGCAGGAACACGCGAGGGACCACGCGTGGGCGCATCCCGTCGACGGACTCGTCGCCTACGTGGACGTCCTGAACCGGAGCGTGGACCAGGTCATCGACGCCGGCCCGGTACCGGTACCCGCGGAGTCGGGGAACTTCGACGACCCTGCCGTCACCGGCCCGCCGCGCACCACCCTGAAGCCCATCGAGATCACCCAGCCGCAGGGCCCCAGCTTCGCTCTCGACGGCAACACGCTGACGTGGGAGAACTGGTCCCTGCGCATCGGCTTCGACGCCCGCGAGGGGCTGATACTCCATCAACTCGCGTTCGCCGGGCGCCCGGTGGTCCATCGCGCGTCGATCGCCGAGATGGTCGTGCCGTACGCCGACCCCTCCCCCGTGCGGTCCTGGCAGAACTACTTCGACACCGGCGAGTACCTCATCGGGCGCTACGCCAACGCGCTCCAGCTCGGCTGCGACTGCGTCGGCGACATCACCTACCTCGACGCGGTGATCGCCGACGAGACCGGCACACCGCAGACGCTCACCAACGCCGTCTGTCTGCACGAGGAGGACTACGGCATCCTCTGGAAGCACACCGACCTCTGGGCGGGCTCCGTCGAGACCCGGCGCCAACGGCGCATGGTGCTCTCCTTCTTCACCACGGTCGGGAACTACGACTACGGCTTCTACTGGTACCTGTACCTCGACGGCACGATCGAGTTCGAGGCCAAGGCCACCGGCGTCGTCTTCACCTCCGCCCACCCCGGCGGCGACTACCCCTACGCCACCGAACTCGCCCCCGGCCTCGGCGCCCCCTACCACCAGCACCTGTTCAGCGCGCGGCTGGACATGGCGGTGGACGGTCCCGTCAACCGCGTCGAGGAGATCGAGACGGTCCGGGTGCCGATGGGGCCCGACAACCTGCGCGGCAACGCCTTCGCCTTCAAGCGGACCCCGCTGACGCGGGAGAGCGAGGCGCAGCGGATGGCCGACGCGGGCGTGGACCGCGTGTGGCACATCTCCAACCCCGGGTCCCTGAACCGGCTCGGCAGGCCGGTCGCCTACGCCCTGCACCCGGAGGGCAAGCCGGCTCTCCTCGCCGATCCCGAGTCCTCGATCGCGGCCCGCGCCGCCTTCGCCACGAAGCACCTGTGGGTCACCGCCTACGACCCGGCCGAGCGCTACTCGGCGGGCGACTTCGTCAACCAGCATCCCGGCGGTGCTGGGCTGCCCGCGTACGCCGCCGCCGACCGGGACATCGACGGGCAGGACCTCGTCGTCTGGCACACCTTCGGACTGACCCACGCCCCACGCCCCGAGGACTGGCCGATCATGCCGGTCGACATCACGGGCTTCACGCTCAAGCCGGTCGGCTTCTTCGACCGCAACCCCACCCTCGACGTGCCGCCGAGCGCCTCCGGCCACTGCGGGACAACAGACACCGGAGGCTGTCATGTCTGAACAGACCATCAGCGACAGCTCAGTTGACACATCGTCAAAACTCCGTGGCTCCGTCGGAGTCGGCGGGATCGTGTTCATGGTCGTCGCGGCGGCCGCGCCGCTCACCGCCATCGGCGGCGCCCTGCCGGTGATGCTGGCCATCGGCAACGGCCCCGGCGTACCGGCCGCCTACCTCCTGGTCGCCGTCGTCCTGCTGCTGTTCAGCGTCGGCTACGCGGCGATGAGCCGCCATGTCGTCGACACCGGCGCCTTCTACTCCTACGTCACCGCAGGCCTCGGCCGGATCACCGGCACCGGGGCGGCCGGGCTGGCGCTGCTCACGTACAGCACGATCCAGGCCGGGATCTACGGCCTGTCCGGCATCACCCTTCAGGGGCTGGTCGTGAAGTACGGCGGCCCCGACCTGCCGTGGTGGCTGTGGGCCGGAGTGCTGTGGGGACTGGTCGCGGTGCTGGGCTTCCGCAACATCGAGGTCGGCACGAAGGTGCTGTCGGTGCTGCTGGTCCTGGAGGTCGGCATCGTCACGGTGATGACGGTGGCGATCCTCGCCCAAGGAGGCGCCCACGGCATCGACTTCGACTCCTTCACGCCGGGTGCCTTCAACACGGGTTCGGCGGGGATCGGCGTGATGTTCGCGGTCGCGTCCTTCGTCGGCTTCGAGGCGACCGCCATCTACAGCGAGGAGGCGCGGGACCCCAAGCGCAGTGTGCCCAGGGCGACTTACCTCGCGGTCATCACCATCGGCGGCTTCTACGCGCTGTCCAGCTGGGCGGTCGTCCTGGCGGTCGGCACGGACGAGGTACAGGGCGCGGCGGCGAAGAACACGAGCGGGCTGGTCTTCGCCGTGGCCGGGCAGTATGTCGGTTCGGCCGCCTCCGACACGATGGAAATCCTGCTGCTGACAAGCCTGTTCGCGGCGCTGCTCGCCTTCCACAACGCGGTCTCCCGCTACTTGTTCTCCCTCGGCCGCCAGGGCGACGCCCCGGCGATCCTGGGCCGCAGTCACGCCAAGCACGGTTCGCCGCACGCCGGTTCGGTGGTGCAGAGCGCCTCGGCCGCCGTGGTCGTGGGGGCGTTCGTCCTCGCGGGGTCGGATCCGGTGCTGGAGCTGTTCACCTGGATGAGCGGTCTGGCCACGCTCGGGGTGCTGGTGCTGATGATCCTTGTCGGCGTCGCGATCATCGCCTTCTTCGCCCGCACGGGCGCGGACACCCGGCTGTGGCACACCCGGCTCGCGCCCGCCCTCGGCGCCCTCGGGCTGTGCTGGATCACGTACATGGTGCTGGCCAACTTCACCACCCTGATCGGCGGTTCGGCCTCGCTCGCGCGGCTCTTCGAGGGGATCGTCGTCCTGTTCTTCGCGGCCGGGGCGGTCTCCGCCGCCGTCCGGCGCCGCCGCGATGCATGAAGTCCTCCCGGCCACCGTCGCGCTGACGGGCTCCGGTCTGTGCCTCGCGGGGCATGTTCCGGGGCCCGTACGGCGCTGGGGTCCGCACGCCGTCGTGCTCGCCGTGACGCTGCTGATGGTGGTGGGGAGCCCGGGGCCGTATCCGCTGCTCGTGGGCGCGGGCGTGACGGCGGGCATGTGTCTGTTCGTCCGCGGGCCGGTCGCCGCCGACCTCGCGGTGATGGCCGTGGTCACGGCGGCCATGGCCCAGCTTCCGGACGGGCAGCACCATCACCAGGCCGACGGCCATGGGCTGTTCGCGCTTGCGGTGGTGCTGTGGCTGCTGGCCCGGGCGGGGGCCGTCATGCACCGGGCGCTGCGTCCCGGTGTGCCGTGCGCGGGTCCGCTCAGCGGTGCGGGCGGCGCGATGATGGCCCTCGGCATGGCCGCCATGCTGGGTTGACCGGGTCGGACCTGCGTCGGAGCGGCTGGATTAAGGTCGGGGCATGCCCAAAATCGTCGATCATGACGCGCGGCGCCGCGAGATCATCGAAGCCGTATGGGCCCTGATCGCAAGACGCGGGCTCGACGCCGTCACCATGCGGGACCTCGCCGCCGAGGCCGGCTACGCCAACGGGGCGCTGACCGGCTACTTCCGCAACAAGGACGAGATCCTGCTCGCCGCGTTCCAGCACGCCTTCGAGAGCACCAACGTCCGCGCCCGCGAATCCATCGCCGATGCGACCGGCCTGCCGGCGCTGCGCCTGCTCTGCCTGGAGATCATGCCGCTCGACGACGTGCGCCTCATGGAGGCCCGGGTTGTCATCGCCTTCTGGGACCGTGCCGTCCACGACGACCGCATGGCCGGGGTCCACGAGAGCGCCATGGCTGCCTGGCGCGAGCAGATGTGCGGCTATCTGCAACAGGCCCGCCGGCAGGGCGACATCGACACGGGGTCACCCGACGACGAGGTCGTCGACACTCTCCTCGCGGCCCTCATGGGCTTCCAGATCAACGCGGTCCTGCTGCCCCACGCCACCACGCCCCGGCGTCAAGAGGCGGTTCTCGACGGCCTGTTGGGCTCGTTGCGGCCGTAGAGCAGCGGTGGGACGACGGGCACCTCCGGGGCGGCCTCGATGTCGGCCGGTGTCATGCGGAACTCGTCGGGGTACGCCTCGCGGCGGGTGCGGCGGTCGGGTTCGATGGTGCGCCACATGTAGAGGCAGCGGACGCACTGGAGTACGTCCCACACGCCGGGGACCGGCGAGGTGGTCACTGTGTCGACCGTGTCGTGGGCGCAGCGGGGGCAGATCATGGCGGTGGCTCCTGACGGACGGGGGTTCGTGGGTCGGGTCAGCGGGCGGCGATCAGGGCACGCAGGCGGTCGGCCCACTCGGGGGTCTCGGGGAGGTCCCGTACCGGGGTGTCGAAGTGGCCCCGGTTGTCCGGGGCGACCGGGGTCGTGGCGTCGATGATCATCTTGCTGGTGATGCCGGGTGTGTTCGCGGCGGGTGCCAGTGCCATGACCGACAGGTTGGGCACGATGACCACGTCGTCCTGGGGGTTGACCTTGGCGGACATCGCCCACATCACCTGGGGCAGGTCGAAGGGGTCGACGTCCTCGTCCACGACGATCACCTGGGTGACGTAGCCGAGGCCGTGCGGTGTGGTCATGGCGCGCATGCCGACCGCCTTGGCGAAGCCGCCGTAGCGCTTCTTGGTCGAGATGATGACCGCGAGGCCGTGGGTGTACATGGCGTTGACGGCCTGGACCTCGGGGAACTCGGCGCGCAGTTGCTTGAGGAGGGGGACGCAGGTGTTGGGGCCGACGAGGTGGTCGACCTCGGTCCACGGCATGCCGAGGTAGAGGGACTCGAAGACCGGGCTCGTGCGGTACGAGATGCGGTCGACGCGGATCGTCGGCATCCGTCGCCCGCCGGAGTAGTGGCCGGTGAACTCGCCGAAGGGGCCCTCTATTTGACGCTTGCGGCTCTCGACGACACCCTCGACGACGACCTCGGAGCCCCAGGGGACGTCGAAGCCGGTGAGCGGTGCGGTGGCGAGGGGGGCGGGGGCGCCGCGCAGGGCGCCGGCCATCTCGTACTCGGACTGGTCGTAGCCCATGGGCATGCCGGCGACGATCGTGATCACCGGGTCGTTGCCCAGGGTGATCGCGATGGGCAGGTCCTCGCCCAACTCCTCGGCGGCACGCAAGTGTTGGGCCACGTCGTGCATGGGCACGGGCTGGAAGGCGAGGCGGTCGCGGCCGATGACCTCGATGCGGTACGTGCCGACGTTCTGCTTGCCGAAGTGGTCCGGGTCGCGCGGGTCGCGGGAGACCACGGCGGCCTTGTCGAGGTAGAAGCCGCCGTCGCCGTCGTTGAGCCGGAACAGCGGGAGGACCTTGAACAGGTCGATGTCCGGGGCGAATTGGGTGTTCTCCCGCCAGGGCGCGTCCTCGCGGCGCTCGGGTGCGACCGGGAAGGCGTCCCAGCGGCGGGCGAACTCCTCGACCTGTTCGCGCACGGAGGTGTCCCCGGGCAGACCGAGGGCGAGGGCGTGATTGCGCCAGGAGCCGTGGACGTTCATCGCGATACGGGCGTCGGTGAAGCCCTTGACGTCGTCGAAGTAGAGGGCGGGCGCGCCTTCGCCGATACGGCCGGCCGCGTTGGCGGCGGCGGCCAAGTCCGGTTCGGGGAGGACCTGTTCGGTGATCCGCAGCAGCTGGCCCTCTTTGTCCAGGGTGTCCAGGAAACTGCGCAGGTCGTCGTAGGGCATGGGGACTCCGTGGGTCGCTGGGGGGGGCTCAGGCGGCGGGGTGGATGCGTGCGTCGCGGGCGGTCCGCATGCCCGCCCAGCGCTCGGCGGCGGGGGCGGGCAGGTCGAGCTGGTCGAGGACGCGGGAGGTGATGTGGGTGACGATGTCGTCGACCGTGGCGGGGTGGTTGTAGAAGGCGGGCATCGGCGGCACGATCCGTACGCCCTTGCGCGCGAGGGCGAGCATGTTCTCCAGGTGGATCTCGCTCAGCGGGGTCTCGCGCGGTACGAGGACCAGCGGGCGGCGTTCCTTGAGGACGACGTCGGCGGCCCGTCCGATCAGCCCGTCGGCGTAGCCGGTGCGGATGCCGGCCAGGGTCTTCATGGAGCAGGGCACGATCACCATGCCGTCGGTGCGGAACGACCCGGAGGCGATGGTGGCACCTTGGTCCTCCGGGCCGTGGACCACGTCGGCCAACTCGGCGACCTCGCGGGCGGTGCGGCCCGTCTCCAGTTCAAGAGTGGTCCTGGCCCAGCGGCTGAGGACGAGATGGGTCTCCACCTCGGGCAGCTCGGCCAGCTGCTCCAGCAGCCGGACCCCGAGGACGGCTCCGGTCGCCCCGGTCATCGCCACGATCAGTCGCACGTCGTCCAGCTCCTTGCCCAGTCCGGTCTCTGTGCTTTCGACCGTAGGAGCGGTTCCGGGCCCGACAAGGGTAGGCTCGGGACTCATCATGGGAAAAAACGGTCAGCATCGGCTTGAGATCACCGACGTGTCGTACCGCCCGTCGCTGGGCGCTCCCATCGGCATGGACGTCCTGGACTTCGCCGAGCTGCTGGTCCGCGGTGAGCGCCGGGGCATCGACCTGTCGGCCCCGCAGCGGCCGGACTTCCACCATCTGATCCATGTCACCGCCGGTACGCTGCGCCACCGGGTGGACTTCGCGGACTGCGCGGTGGAGGCGGGCGGCTGGCTGTGGGTGCGGCCCGGGCAGGTGCACCAGTACGTCCCCACCGACCTGACGACGGCCCGGGGCACGATCGTCATCTGGCAGCCGGGCTTCGTGCCGGCCGATCCGCCCTTCGACCAGTCACCACTGCTCCCGCCCGAACCCCACGCGGGCGCGGCCCGCCTGACGCTGCGTCATCTCGCGCACGAGTACGCCGACTTGACGTCACTCCCCCTCGACGCGCATCTCCAGACCCTCCGCATGCTCCTCTCCGTCCTGCTGCTCCGCCTCTCGCACGTCCGCCCCGACCCGGTGTCGTCCGCCCCGGCCGACGACACGTTCCGCCGCTACACCGCCGCGATGGAACGCGACTTCCGCACCAGCCACCATGTCTCCGACTACGCCGCCGCCCTCGGCTACAGTCCGCGCACCCTCACCCGCGCGACCCTCGCGGCCACCGGCACGACCGCCAAGCAGTACCTCGACGCGCGGGTCCTCCTGGAGGCCAAACGCCTCCTCGTCCACACCGACGCGACGGCCGCGGACATCTCCCGCGCCCTCGGCTTCGCCGAACCGACCGACTTCGCCAAGTTCTTCCGCAAGCGAGACGGCCGCACGCCATTGGAGTTCCGTGCGGTGGCACGTGGGCAGACATGAGCCGTGCAGGAATTCCAGCCGGACGAGACGGTCGTACGACGTGATGTGTTCCGTCGGAAGGTGTGGAGTGCTCATGCGTTCCGGGTCGTCGAGGACACACCGGAAGCACTTGTCCTCGGCTGCCGGCCGGGCGCGGAGCTGGCGGTCCCGACGACCTGGATCGAGTGGCTGCGCACGGGCGACGCGTCCGCCCGCCAACGCGCCCTGCCGAACCTGGCCGACGGCAACTGGCAGCTCGGCCGGTGGACTTGGCGCGACACGGCCCATCTCCAATGGGTACCGCCCGACACCTGGTTCAGCGTCAACGCCTTCTACGACGTCACGGGCGACCATCGCCTCACGCACTGGTACGTCAACTTCCAGCGCCCGCTGAGCCGCACGCCCATCGGCTTCGACACCTTCGACCTCTTGCTGGACCTGGTGGTCGCGCCCGATCTGTCCCGGTGGGAGTGGAAGGACGAGGACGAGTACGCCCACGGCCGGCGGTTGGGGGTGGTGAGCGAGGTCGAGCACCGGGCGGTGGGTGCGGCTCGCGAGGAGGCGGTCGCGATGATCGGGGAGGCCGTCGGACCGTTCGCCGTCGACCGGGGGTTGAGGAACTGGCGCCCCGAACCTCGCTGGCCGGACCCCCAACTACCCGCCGACGTGCTGACCTTGGACTAGGCGGCGCCGCCTGCGTCTCCCAACGGCCCGAGGCGCACCGGCAGTTCGCTCAACCCCCTCAACAACGTGCTCGTTCGCCACGTCAGTGTCGCGGGGTCGGTGGCGAGTGTGAGGTCGGGGCAGTGGTGCAGGAGAAGGCGTACGGCGATGGCGGCCTCGGCGCGGGCCAGGGGCGCACCCAGGCAGTGGTGGAGGCCGTGGCCGAAGGCGAGGTGTCCGGGACCCTGGCGTCGCAGGTAAAAGCGGTGGGGTTCGGGGAAGTGCAGGGGATCGCGGGAGGCCGCGGCCAGGGAGATCTGCACGGCGTCGCCGGCCGGTATGCGGGTACCGGCGAGGTCCAGGGACTCGGCCGCGAAGCGGAACGCGGTGGCGTGGACGGGCGAGTGGTAGCGCAGCGACTCCTCGACGGCGGCACCGGCCAAGTCCGGTTCGGAGCGCAGCAGTTCGAGCTGGTCGGGGTGGGTGAGCAGGGCATGGACGGTCGCGGAGATCAGGTTGACGGTCGTCTCATGACCGGCGACGAGAAGGAGGAAGGCCATTCCGAGGAGTTCCTCGGAGGTGAGGGGCGACTCGGCGGCGGGTTCACGGGCCGCGGCGACCAGGTCGCCGAGCAGGTCGGCCTCGCGGGTGCCGCGCTTGCGGTGGATCAACTCGGCCAGGTAGCCGCCCAGCGCGGTGGCCGCCGAGGCGCCCGTTTCGGGAGAGGCAGGCATGACGAGTTCGTTCGACCAGGCGTGGAACACCGTACGGTCGACGGTGGGTACCCCGAACAGGTCGCAGATCACCGTGACGGGCAGCGGCAGGGCATACCGGCTCACCAGATCCACCGTCCCGCACGCGGGCAGCTCGGCGAGCAGATCGCCGGCGATCTCCACGATGCGCGGGCGGAGGGCCGCGATCCGGGCGGGCGTGAAGTGACCCGCGACCAGCCGCCGTAGTCGCGTGTGGTCCGGCGGGTCGGTCTGCACCATGTTGCGGCCGAGGGCGTGACCGCCGTCGTCCTGCCAGGTGGAGGAGTGGCGGATGTCGTTGCGCAGTCGCGGGTCGGTCAGCGCGGCACGGGCCGCGTCCCGGGTGACGACCAGCCAGCTCTCGCCACTGCCCGGGACCAGGACGCGGTGCACGGGGCCGCGCTCGCGCAGAGCCGCGTAGACGAGGTGGGGATCGGTGGCCAGGTCATGGCCGTCGAGGGCGAGGTCTTGCAGGGTGGGTGCCGGCACGGCACTCCTTTCGATGGTCACATGGTCACCGGGTACTCGGGCAGGGCGGACGGGTCCGGGCGGTCACCCGCCGCCGCGCCACACGGCGTGCACCTTGTGCGCGAGCGCCGTCCCCTGGGCGTGGCCGGCTCGGGCGGCCGCCGGGCGGCGGGGGTCGGCGGTCAGGTCGCGGCCCATCGCTCTTCGGGCCGTGCGATCGGGGGTCAGGAGGGTGATCTCGGCTCCCTGGGCGGCGAGTTGGGCCGCCTGTTGCGCAGCGCCGGGGTGTGGGCCGACCGCGGTCGGTATCGGTACGACGGCCAGGACGTGGCGGTGGTCGGCGGCCAGGTGGAGATTGGCGGTCGTGCGGCTGCCGCCGTCGATCCAGCGCCGGCCCGCGGCCGTGACGGGCGGCGAGACGAGCGGGACCGCGCAGCTCGCGGCGACCGCTTCGAGGAGGGGGACTTTCGAGTCGGCGTCGAAGGTCTCCAGGTTCCCCGTCGTGGCGTCCACGGCCGCGATCCGCAGGGCTCGGTCCGGCCAGTCGTGTGCGTCGCGCAGCAACACCCCTACCGCGTCGAGGAGTTCGGACTCGGGTCCGGTAGGTGCGCGGAGCGCGGCCCGGCCGAGCCGTCGTACGGAGCGCTGCGGATCGCGGGATCCCAGCGCCGCCCACAGGAAACGGACCGTCTGGGCCGCGGTGACCCGCAGCTCCACCTTGTCGGCGCGGGTGAGTTGACGTTCGTACATCTCCCCTGGCGTCTCGCCCGCCGCGAGCCGGGCGCCGAAGATCGCGCCCGCGGAGGTGCCGATGATCACGTCGGCCCGGTCGAGGTCGACGCCGGCCTCCGAGAGCCCGGCGAGCACCCCCGTCATCCACGCCCCGCCGACGGGCCCACCGCCGCCCAGGACCAGTGCTGTGCCACGCAAGACGCACCCCCGCTCGCAACAAAATGGGGACTACTCCCCACTTGATGGATCGACGATAGCATCAGTACCGGGGAGCACTCCCCACCAGCTCGGAAGACGAAGAAGATGAAGAGGACGCAGATGACGGGCCCGAACGACGCGCAGGAGCCTGCTCGTCGCCGCGATGCGCGGCGCAACCGGGAGTTGCTCGTCGAGGCAGCCCACGCCGTCTTCACCGAACAGGGCCTGCACGCGCCGATCGATGTGATCGCCCGCCGCGCCGGCATCGGCAACGCGACCCTGTACCGGCACTTCCCCACCCGCGCCGCACTGGTGGACTCGGTCTTCCGCGACCTGCTCACCGGCACGATGACGGCGGGCGAGCAGGCACGTGCCGTCGACGACGCCTGGGCGGGGCTGACCGGTTATCTGGAGACCGTCTTCGCCGGGCTGGCCGCCGACCGCGGCACGAACGACCTCATGACCACCCACCTCGACGGCGTCGCATCACTCCAGGCCGTGCACGCCCACAACCGCCGCACCGTGGAACTGCTGTTGGACCGGGGCCGCGACCAGGGCACGGTCCGTGCGGATGTCGCCCCGGAGGACGTCCTGTTCGCCCTCGCCGCGCTGGGCCGTACCGTTCCGGCCCTCGCCTCGGCCGCCGGGCCCGACGCCTGGCGCCGCCCCCTGGCCCTCCTCCTCGACGGCCTGCGCGCCACACCCGCCACCGACGCGCTTCCCTCCCCCGCCCTCACGGCGACACAGCTCAACGACGCGTTGCAGGGCCTCGGGCCGCAGAACTGAGTTGGTGGGCAGACAGCGCACTGCCCGACGCCGAAGAGCAATCGTCCGCTCCTTCGACGCCGGGCAGTGCATCCCCGTACGTTCAGCTCGCCCAGGTCAGGACTCGACCCCGGCCTCCTCCAACTTGCCGGTGCGCTCGGGCTGTTCCTCGCTCGGTGCCGCCTGGCGTACCGCCGGGATCGCCGCCGCGACCAGGGCCGCGAGGAGGGCGACGCCGCCGCCGATGAGCAGGCCGGTGCGGAAGCCGCTCTCGGAGGTGAAGGTGTAGCCGCCCGCCGTGTTGGTCATCTGGGCGAGGACGACGCCGATCACCGCGGCGCCGATCGAGGTGCCGAGCGAGCGCATGAGGGTGTTGAAGCCGTTGGCGGCGGCGGTCTCGGAGAGCGGGACCGAGCTCATGATGAGCGCGGGCATCGCGCCGTAGGCGAGGCCGACGCCGCTGTTGATGACGATGCAGACGACCATCAGGCCCCAGGCGGAACTCATCAGGCCCATCGACAGGGCGTAGCCGGCGGTGATGACGAGGACGCCGCTGATGAGCGTGAACTTGGGACCGCGGGCGTTGGTGAGCTTTCCGCCGAGCGGGGAGACGATCATCATCATGATGCCGCCGGGTGCCATCCAGAGGCCGGAGGCGAGCATCGACTGACCCAGGCCGTAGCCGGTGGCCTCGGGGAACTGCAGCAGCTGCGGCACGACCAGCATGCTGGAGTACATGCCGACGCCGACGAAGATCGAGGCGATGTTGGTGATCAGGACCCGGGGGCGGGCCGTGGTGCGCAGGTCGATCAGCGGGTCACCGGTGCGCAGTTCCCAGACACCCCAGGCCAGGAAAGCCACGATCGCGACGGTGAACAGGCCCAGGACGGTGGCCGAACCCCAGCCCCAGTCGGCGCCCTTGGAGATGCCGAGGAGGAGGCAGACCAGGCCGACGGCCAGGCCGAGCGCGCCGGGGGCGTCGAAGCGCTGCCCCTTGGCGGCGGCCGGTACGTCCGGGATCAGGAACCAGATCAGTGCGGCGACGACCGCGGCGAGGGCGGCCGAACCCCAGAACAGGGCACGCCAGTTGGCGTACTGGGCGATGGCCGCGGCGATCGGCAGGCCGAGGCCGCCGCCGATGCCCATGGAGGCGCTGACGAGCGCGATGGAGGGGCTGAGCCGCTCCTGCGGTACGACGTCCCGCAGCAGGGCGATGCCCAGCGGGACCATGCCCATTCCCATGCCTTGCAGCCCGCGTCCGACGATCATCGGGACGACGGAGGAGGAGAGCGCGCACACCACCGAGCCCACGATCAGCGGGACGGAGCAGGCGAGCAGCATGCGGCGCTTGCCCAGCAGGTCGCCGAGGCGGCCGACGACCGGCACACAGACCGCGGCCACCAGCAGGGTGGCGGTGATCACCCACGCGGCGTTCGAGGACGAGGTGTGCAGCATCTCCGGGAGGTCGGCGATGAGCGGGGTGACCAGCGTCTGCATGATCGCGGCCGTGGTGCCGGCGAAGGCCAGCGTGGCGACCACGCCGCCTGCGCGGGCTGTGGGCTGGGGGGCGTCCATGACGGGACTCCTCGGCATATCTGTTCGGTCGGGACGTGACGGAATGTGCATCGTACACATCGTATGTATCAACCATGTGATGGGGATGATGCATACCGTCGTGCGAGGATGGGTCCGGCCGCCCCGAACCGCAGGAAACGGCGGCGGCATCGGCAGGAAGCAGGAGGCAGCGGACCGATGGACAGGCGTACGCGCGAGATCGAGTACGAGCAGATGCTCCTCAGCCGGCACGGACTGCTCTCGCACAAGGGCGGGCGTCGCAAGGACGGTGTGCTGGACCGCAGCGCCTACATCCTGTTGAGCCGGATCCGCATCCAAGGGCCCATGTCCATCGGCGAGTTGAGCGACGCCTTCGGCCTCGACACGTCCACCCTCAACCGGCAGACGGCGGCGGCCATGCGCTCCGGCCTGGTGGAGCGGATCCCCGATCCGCAGGGCGGCATGGCCCGCAAGTTCCGCATCACGGACCTGGGCGCGCAGATGCTCGACGAGGAACGCGAGGGTCTCGTCCAGTCCCTGGACCAGATCATGGACGACTGGTCGGAGGCGGACATCGCCGCCTTCGCGGCCTTTCTGCGACGCTTCAACACCGACATCGAGCGGCTCGGCGGGCGCCCCTGGCCGCGGCCATGAGTGAGCCCCGCCCCGTGGCAACTCACGGGGCGGGGCGGTCGGTTCACACCTGGTGCAGCTGGATCAGGACGAGCGGCGCGAGCGGCTCGCCGCGTAGACCACGCCGCCGCCCAGGGCGATCACGAGGGCCGCGCCACCCGCGAGGAGGCCGACCGGCGCGTTGGAACCGGTCTCCGCCAGCGGCTGCTTGCCGCCGTTGGGCGTCGCCTTCGGCGAGGGCGAGGGCGTCGACTTCAGCGGCGGGACGTGCGCCGAGGTGGGAGGCGTCGTCGAGGGCTTGGGGCTGGGCGGCGGGGTCGTCTCGTCGGCGGGAGGCGTGCTGCCGGCCGGGGTCGACGGCGTCGCGGGCGGGGCCGAGGCCGGCTGGGTCGGCGTCGGGGTGGGCGACTCGGGCGTGCTGGGAGTGCACTCCTTGTCGCCGCCGTTCCAGGCCGCGATGAGGTGGTACGGGGTCATGATGTTGTCGGGCTCGTAGGGCAGCGGGCCGTGGCCCTCGCCGGTACCGCCGTCGTAGGTGACGTCGTCGCCGTAGAGGTCGATCTGGCCGTAGCAGTCGGGCGACTTGACGTTGAGCTTCTGCCAGGTCTGTCCCGAGTCGTCCGCGCCGGCGACGTCTTTGGACGTGAGGTAGACCGTGGCCTTGTCGACCATGGTCTGGTGGCCGGAGGTGTACCAGGTGGATCCTTCGGCGGTGTACTCGGCGAGCGAGACGGGGTACTTGCAGCCTTCGCCGACGCTCTGGCCGGGGGCGAGCCGGACCTCGACGGTGCCGGGGACGGCGTCCCACTGGTGGAAGCCGCCCTGCGAGGTCCAGTCGGCGCCGACAACGTTTCCGTCGGCGCCGACGATGCGGTACTGCACGGTGGCGGACTGGCACGCGTCGTTCTCGGTGGCACTCGCCGTACCGGCCGCGAGCACGGGCGCGGCGGCGGCTATGAACGCGGTGGCCGCCAGGGCGGACAGGGATGGGAGGTGGTGCGAACGTGACAAGGTGAGCCTCGACGATGATAAAAGGTGTGGGAGGTGGCAGAGCGCGGGCGGCGGGCGCACGAAAGGAAACGTTCGAGGGCGTGCGCGACCGGACCGCCCGCAAATGCTTCGCTCAGCGAAGCCACAGCGAAGCAAGCTGAATTCTTGTCACCTTTCACAACTCCCGTCAATCCTTCACCAGTTGGCCACAGGTCAAGATCCGGGAATCACCGCGAGTAGATGCCATCGCAGGCCGTCCAACTCGACGTAAAGGCCGGGGTCCAGGAGTTCGTCGCCGTCCCGGTCGTAGGTCGAATCGGAAAGCAGTTCGGTGAGTTGGCGGGGCCCGCCGAGCAGGTCGCTCCACGGGAGGCGGACCCGGCCCTGGGCCGGCTGCTCGGACAGGTTGACGACGACGAGATGGCGGCTGGAATCGGTCGTCCAGGACCAGGCGATCAGGTTCTCGTGGGACGGGTTGTCGGGCCAGCCGGTGCAGTCGAGCAACTGCCACTCCCCTCCCGTACGCATGCCGGAGGCGCCCAGCGCGGCTGTCAACTGGTGGTAGAAGGCGAGGAGTTCCCTGTCGACGGGTTCGTCCGGCCTACGGGAGAGGAAGACCGGCGGGCGTACCCGGCGGCCCTCGAACTGCCCCTCGTGCCAGAGGGTCGCGCCGGGCAGCGTCGCGATCGTGACCGCCGCCGCCCGTTCCCGCTCGGGTGTCAGGGTGGCGGCGGCCCGGGGTTCGTCGTGGTTCTCCAGGAAGCGGACCAGGCCGCGCTGGTAGCCGAGGTCGGCCCGCAGATGGCCGCGCACCGAGTCCGCGCCCTCGTGCAGCAGCCGGTCGTAGAGCCGTTTGTCGTAGCAGTGGTCGAACCCCTGCTGCTGGAGGGCCCGTTCGAGGTCCCAGTACGCCTCGGCGACGAAGAGGAGATCGGGGTGGCGCTCGCGGACCTTCGGGACGACGTACGGCCAGAAGTCCTCGGCCGGTGCCGTGCCCGCGCGCTCGCCCCAGGTCTTCGCGAACACGTCGGTCATCAGCAGCATGGCCATGTCGCAGCGCACGCCGTCCGCCTGGTCGCCGATCGAGGCCAGGGTGTCGACGGCTGCCGCGCGCAACTCGTCGCTGAAGGCGTTGAGTTGGACGACGTCGGGCCAGGGCGCGAAGTAGGGATCGCGGCCCCGCGCGAACACCTTGCCGCCGGTCTCCAGGAAGGCGCCGGGGTCGCGGGCGAGGTCGTCCGGAGTGCCCTGGACCAGGCAGCCAGGGCGTTCGGTCAGCCAGGGGTGGTCGGGGGCGACGTGATTGGGAACGTAGTCGAGGATCAACCGGACGCCACGCGCGGCCAGTTGGGCGCGGGCCTCCGCCAGCCCCTCCGGCCCGCCCAGGGACGCGTCCACGACGTAGTTCCGGACGCAGTACGGCGATCCGGCCACGTCCGCCGGGCGGAGGTCGGGCAGTGCCGCCCGGAACGACGCCTGCAACGAATCGTCGCGCAGGGCGATCTCCAGTCCGGCGGGGCTGCGCTCCCAGACGCCCATCAGCCAGACGGCGTCGACGCCGGGGAGGGCGACCTCGTCCCAGGCGGGCGCGGGCACCTCGCCGAGGGTGATGGGGCGGCCGTAGCGGGTGCTCAACTCCCCCAGCCAGATGAGGGTGTTGATCTCGTAGATCACCGGGTGGTCGGGCCAGGCGGTCATGACAGCGGCTCCTCTCGGTCGCCGGTCGGGCGCAGGCTCTCGCGGCCCCGGGCCGACCACTCGCCGTCGCCCAGGGTGTGGAAGAGGGTGGCGGTGATGGCCGACAGGCCGGTCCAGCCGGTCTGGTGGGAGGCGCCGAGGCCGGCGCCGTTGTCGCCGTGGAAGTACTCGTAGAAGAGGATCAGGTCCTTCCAGTACGGGTCCTTGGCGAACTTGGCCTGGGCTCCGTGCACCGGGCGGTGTCCGTCCTCGTCGCTGAGGAAGGTGGCGGTGAGGCGGTCGGCGATCTCGCGGGCGACCTCGTAGAGGGTGAGGTGGCGGCCCGAGCCGGTCGGGCACTCCACGGTGAAGTCGGCGCCGTGGAAGGCGTGCAGGTTCAACAGCGCGCGGATCAATAGCAGGTTGACCGGGAACCACACCGGGCCGCGCCAGTTGGAGTTGCCGCCGAACATCCCGGAGTCGGACTCGGCCGGCAGATAGCCGACGCCGTAGGTCTCCCCGTGCACGTCGAAGGTGTACGGGTGCTCGGCGTGATAGCGGGAGAGGGAGCGGATGCCGTGCGGGCCGAGGAACTCGTCCTCGTCGAGCATCCGGGACAGGACGCGGCGCAGCCGGTCCTCGCCGAACAGGGCGAAGAGGTAGCGGCCGTCGGCGTTCGGGCCCATCGCCTCGTGCGAGGAGATGGTGGCCTCCACGGCCGGGTGGCGTTCGATGAACTCCAGTGCTCCGGCGACGAGTTCGGGGAAGCGCTGGTCCGCCCAGCCGCCGACGAGGCTGGTGGCGGCGAGGGGGATCAGGCCGACGAGCGAGCGCACCTTGAGCCGGGTCGCCGTGCCGTCGGGCAGCCGCAGCACGTCGTAGAAGAAGCCGTCCGCCTCGTCCCAGAGGCTCGCGTTGTCGGCGCCGATACGGTTCATGGCGACGGCGATCCACGCGAAGTGCTCGAAAAGGGACTGCGCCTGCTCTACGTAGACGGGGTTGTCGACGGCCAGCTCTATGGCGATCTCAAGGAGGTTCTGGCAGTACAGCGCCATCCACGCGGTGCCGTCCGCCTGGTCGAGGTGGCCGCCGGTGGGAAGCGGGGCGCTGCGGTCGAAGACGCCGATGTTGTCGAGGCCGAGGAAGCCGCCCTGGAAGACGTTGTTGCCGTCGGTGTCCTTGCGGTTGAGCCACCAGCTGAAGTTCTTCATCAGCTTCTGGAAGGCGTTCTCCAGGAAGGCGCGGTCGCCCTTGCCGGTGCGGTGCTTCTCCAACTCGTAGAGGAACAGGGTGGCCCAGGCGTGCACGGGCGGGTTGACGTCCCCGAAGTTCCATTCGTAGGCCGGGATCTGGCCGTTGGGGTGGAGGTAGAGGCGGCGCAGCAGCAGGTCCAACTGGCCCTTGGCGAAGGTGAGATCGACCATCGACAGGGCGACGGTGTGGAAGGCGAGGTCCCAGGCGGCGAACCACGGGTACTCCCAGGTGTCCGGCATCGACATGATCTCGTCGTTGACCATGTGGTACCAGTTGCTGTTCCGTACCCGGGGGTCGGAGGCGAGCGGGTCGACGCCGTGCTCGGTGAGCCAGCGTTCGACGTCGAGGTAGTAGTACTGCTTGCTCCACAGCATCCCGGCCAACGCCTGCCGTACCAGCCGCCGTTCGTCGGCGCCCGCGTCGGCGGGGGTGCAGGCGTCGTAGAACTCGTCGGCCTCGGAACGGCGTTGGGTCATGACGGTGTCGAAGTCAGCGGTCCAGTCGGGGAGTTCGGCGGCGGTGAGACGCAGGCGGACGGTCGCGCTCTGTCCGGCCGGGATGGTGAGCACGTGGTGGACGGCGGCCTTGGTGCCGGTGCCGTCGGGGTTGACCGCTCCGGTCTCGCCCTGGACGACGTACCGGTCGATGCCGTCCTTGACGTACGGGGAGGCGTTCGGACTGCCGAAGATCTTCTCGTTGTTGGTGTCGTTCTCGGTGAACAGGGTCCGCGCCTCCGCGTCGCAGTACAACCGGCGCGGGCCCAAGTCCTCGTGGTCGGCGCGGAGTTCGCCGCCGGATTCCTGGCGGATGGACGGGACGGCGGTGCCTCCCGCCCAGGACCAGGTGTGCCGGAACCACAGGGTCGGGAGCAGGTGCAACGGGGCTTCGTCGGGGCCCCGGTTGTGGGCGGTGATCTCGATCAGCAGGTCTTCGGGCCCGGCCTTGGCGTACTCGACGAACACGTCGAAGTAGCGGTCCTCGTCGAAGATGCCGGTGTCGAGGAGTTCGTACTCGAAGTCGCCGCGCCCGCGTGCCGAGTTGGTGGCCTTGAGGTCCTCGTAGGGGTACTCCGCCTGCGGATATTTGTAGAGGTACTTCATGTACGAGTGCGTGGGCGTGCTGTCGAGATAGAAGTAGTACTCCTTGACGTCCTCGCCGTGGTTTCCCTCGGAGTTGGTGAGGCCGAACATCCGCTCCTTGAGGATCGGGTCACGGCCGTTCCACAGCGCGAGCGCGAAGCACAGCCGCTGTTTGTCGTCGCTGATGCCCGCGATGCCGTCCTCGCCCCAGCGGTAGGCGCGGGAGCGGGCCTGGTCGTGGGTGAAGTAGGACCAGGCGTCGCCGCTGTGGCTGTAGTCCTCCCGTACGGTGCCCCACTGGCGCTCGCTCAAGTAGGGGCCCCAACGGCGCCAGGGCACCCCGGAGTCGTCGGCCTCGGCCAGCCGTCGCCGTTCGGCATCCGGTGTGTCAGCGCTCGTCGCCATCGTGTGTCCTCCCCTTGGCCCGACCCATTCCCCCAGACTCGGGTGTCCCGGACCCGACGGCAACACGAACACCCGGGCGGAGCATGTCGGTGTCCGCCAGAAACACCGCAACGGCGAGCAGCAGAGCCGCCATTGCCGCGGCCGGCGCCAGCAGGAAGGCTCCGGCGGGGCCGTGACCGTCGGTCAGGTAGCCGGCCAGCGCCTGTCCGGTCGCGGTGCCGAGCGGGCCGCCCGCGCACAGGATCGTCAGGGCTGCGGTCGCGCGGTCGGCGGGCGCGAGGCGTTCGGTGAGCGCGTAGAGGCTGATCATGTAGGGCGCCACGGTCACACCGGCGACGGCCATTGCCGCGGGAACGGCGTGCAGTCCGTACCCGGCGACGAGGGTGAGCGTGCCCAGCAGCAGGGTCGCCGCGAAGGTCACGTACCGGTGGAGCAGCGTGAAGCGGGCGGGGAGCCAGGCGCAGGCGGCACCGGCCAGAGCGCTGCCGATGCCGAAGAGGGCGTAGAGGAGCCCCGCGCTGCCAGGGTGTCCGCTGTCGTCGGCGTAGGCGGTGACGCCGGTCTGTACGGCGCCGAAGACGGTGCCCATCGCGGCCATGGCGAGGAACATGACCGCAAGTGGCAGACGGGGCAAGGGAGTTCGTGGGCTGCCCGGTGCCTCTTGCTGTGCGGCTCCGCCGGGGGCGAGGGACAGGGTGAAGGGCAGGGTGGCCAGGAGGAGCAGGGCGACGGCCGCCACGGTCGGTGCTGTCGGGCCGAGGGCGGTGAGGAGTCCGACGATCGCCGGGCCCGCGACGAAGCTGATCTCGTCGGCGGTCGCCTCGTACGAGAGGGCTGTGGGGACGAGGTCGGGCCGCTCGCGCGCGTGGAGCAGGCGTGACCAGTGGACGCGGACCAGGGAGCCGACCGGCGGCTGGGTGAGTCCGGCCAGGGCAGCCGCGGTGATCATGCCCGGGCGGCCGGTGTGGCTCGCCACGACGAGGCCGGTCAGGGCACCGGCGTTGGCGAGCGCGCTCACCACCCCGACGAGACGGTGCCCGTGCCGGTCGGCCAGCGCTCCGGTGACCGGGGCGCCGAGTGCGTTGGCGATGCCCTGGGCAGCGGCGGCGAGACCCGCGAAGGCGTAGCTGCCGGAGGCGGCCCGGACGAGGATGAGCGTCGCGAGCGACGAGGTCGCGTAGGGAAGGCGGGCGAGGAATCCGAGCGGGAAGAATCCCGCGCCGGGAACGCGGAGAAGGGGTCGGTACGCCATCGGCGTCTCCCGTGAGCACGTCGGAGGGACGCGCTACCCAGCCACCGACGCGTTGACGATCCCGCTTCTGCCGCGCAGCCTAGCGAGCCGGCCGCCCTGCCACCAGAGCGACTTCGCCGCTCGCGACCGTCGCATCTCGGGTGTGGATATGGCGTTCTCAAATGACGAGAGGTAGCCTCTCATCCGATCGTCACGTCTCGCCGGGGAGGCCGTCATGGCAGGCACGATGCAGGGCAAGGTCGCGGTGATCAGCGGCGGTTCGACCGGCGTGGGGAGGGCCGTCGGGGCGCAGCTCGCCGAGAACGGGGCACAGGTGGTGCTGCTCGCCCGGCGTGCCGACCGGCTGGAGACGGCCGCGCGGGAGATGGCCGGCTCGGTGCTGACGATCCCGACCGACGTCAGCAGCGGCGACAGTGTCCGCGCGGCCTTCGCTCAGGTCGAGGAGCGGTTCGGGCGGGTGGACATCCTGGTGAACAGTGCCGGGGTCGCCCGTATCCGCGCCATCGAGGAGACCGCCGACGAGGACATCCACGCCTGCGTCGGCACCAACCTGCTGGGCCCGATCCACACGATCCGCTCGGCCGTGCCCCTGCTGCGGGCGGCCGGGGGCGGCGACATCCTCAACATCTCCTCCGAGATCACCCTCGACCACATGCCGCTGATGGCGATGTACGCGGCGAGCAAACACGGCCTGAACGGCTTCACCGCCGCGATGCACAAGGAGCTGCGCGGGGACGGCATCCGGGTCGCGCTGGTGATCCTGGGCTCGATCTCGGACAGCGCCTTCATCGAGAACTTCCCCGGCGAGGACCGGCAGCGTGCCGCGCCGGTATGGGAGGCGGACGGCTATCTGACCAGGGTGGGCGCCATGAAGCCGCTCCCCTCGGCGACCGTCGCCCGCGTGATGGTCCAGTTGCTCGCCACTCCGCCCGAGGTCGTGCAGGACGTGGTGCACATCCGCCCGGCCGGCTGAGGCCCCCGGTCCACACCATGCGGCAACCTTGGACACCCCATAAGTCGGCCTTATGAGGTCATAGACCGGACCCACGTACTGGGTTAGGCATGCCTTAGCTTAGGCTTCCCGTCGAGTCGCCTGTCATCGTTCGAAGGGAACCTGATCATGCCGCGCCCCCTGCGGGTAGCCATCGTCGGAGCCGGTCCCGCCGGGATCTACGCCGCCGACGCCCTGCTCAAGTCCGAGGTGGCCGCCGAACCCGGTGTGTCCATCGACCTCTTCGAGCGGATGCCCGCGCCCTTCGGCCTGATCCGGTACGGCGTCGCCCCCGACCACCCGCGCATCAAGGGCATCATCACCGCCCTGCACCAGGTCCTGGACAAGCCGCAGATCCGTCTCTTCGGCAACGTCGACTACCCGACCGACATCAGCCTCGACGACCTGCGCTCCTTCTACGACGCTGTGGTCTTCTCCACCGGCGCCACCGCCGACCGCGAGATGTCCATACCGGGCATCGAACTGGACGGCTCCTACGGCGCCGCCGACTTCGTCTCCTGGTACGACGGCCACCCGGACGTCCCGCGCACCTGGCCGCTGGAGGCCGAGAAGGTCGCCGTCCTCGGTGTCGGCAACGTGGCCCTCGACGTGGCCCGTGTGCTCGCCAAGACCGGCGACGAGCTGCTGCCGACCGAGATCCCGCCGAACGTCCACGAGGGCCT
Source organism: Streptomyces sp. NPDC050548 (assembly GCF_044457385.1). Lineage (NCBI taxonomy): Bacteria > Bacillati > Actinomycetota > Actinomycetes > Kitasatosporales > Streptomycetaceae > Streptomyces > Streptomyces sp. NPDC050548. The sequence continues at coordinate 211,260 of NZ_JBITGV010000010.1, read as the reverse complement.
CAAGGCCAACAAGGCCCTCGAAGTCCACGTCTTCGGCCGCCGCGGCCCGGCGCAGGCGAAGTTCTCCCCGATGGAGCTGCGGGAGCTGGACCACTCCCCCAACATCGAGGTCATCGTCGACCCCGAGGACATCGACTACGACGAGGGCTCGATCACCACCCGTCGTGGCAACAAGCAGGCCGACATGGTCGCCAAGACCCTGGAGAACTGGGCGATCCGCGATGTCGGCGACCGCCCGCACAAGCTGTTCCTGCACTTCTTCGAGTCGCCGTCGGAGATCCTCGGCGAGGACGGCAAGGTCGTCGGCCTGCGCACCGAGCGCACCGCCCTCGACGGCACCGGCAACGTCAAGGGCACCGGCGAGTTCAAGGACTGGGACGTCACCGCGGTCTACCGCGCGGTCGGCTACCTCTCCGACAAGCTCCCCAAGCTGCCCTGGGACATCGACTCGGGCACGGTCCCGGACGAGGGCGGCCGGGTCATCCAGGAGACCGGCGAGCACCTTCAGTCGACGTATGTGACGGGCTGGATCCGGCGCGGTCCGGTCGGTCTGATCGGTCACACCAAGGGCGATGCCAACGAGACGGTCGCGAACCTGCTCGACGACCACGCCAACGGCCGTCTGCACACGCCTGTTTCGCCCGACCCGGAGGCCGTGGAGGCGTTCCTCGCCGAGCGGAACGTCCGCTTCACCACTTGGGACGGCTGGTACAAGCTGGACGCGGCCGAGAAGGCGCTGGGCGAGCCGCAGGGCCGTGAGCGCGTGAAGATCGTCGAACGTGAGGACATGCTCCGGGCGAGCGGCGCGTAAGCCTCGACGAGTTGAAGTTCGAGGGGCCCGGCGGCCGTACCGCCGGGCCCCTCGCGCACGTCAGCTCACAGCCCTCCCGTACCGGGCGAACACGGTGTACCCCGGCTTCTCCACCTCCAGGCACTCCAGCTGCGCGGACGGACCGTCCGCGGCGAAGAGCCGCTCCCCGGTGCCGACGACCGTGGGGAAGGTGATGAGCCGGTACTCGTCGACCAGGTCCTCCGCCATCAGCGTGTGGACGACGCTCAGGCTGCCCATGACGATCACCTCGCGCTCCTCGCGTTTCACGGCATCGCCGAGATCGCCGTCGAGGAGCGTCGAGTTCGCCCACGCCGACACGTCGGTCAGGGTGCGGGAGGCGACCAGTTTCGACGCGGCGTTCATGCGGGCGGCGAACGGGTCGTCGCGGCCGGGCCACAGCCGCGCGAACGCCTCCCACGTGCCACGGCCGAGCAGCAGCACCCCGTCGCCCAGGGTGTCGGCCAGCCGGAACCTGTCGCCCTCGATCTCCTCGCGGCCGTAGCGGAAGAGCCAGCCGCCGTACGGGGTGCCGTCGGACCCGTCGGGGTCGGAGACGACCCCGTCCAGGGTGGTGAACTGAATGACGGTGACGCTCATGATCCATTGTCCTTTCGGTCGATGCTCACCGGTACGTACCGGCGGCAACGGCCGAACTCATCGCGGCGAGCGCCGTCAATCCGAGGAAATCCGCCGGGGCAGGCCGAAGGACGCCAGCACCTGCGGCTCGGTGAAGACGACGTTGCTGGTGACACGGCCGCCGACGACCGTGAACACCTGGACGCTGTGCAGCCACCGGCCTCCGTCGGGGTCCGCCGCGTACGCGGCGAGCGCGGGCTGCGAGTTGGCCGCGATCGGCCTCAACGCCCAGTCCGTACCCCGGAGTTCGAAGACCCTGCGCATGAACGCGCCGTAGTGCCCGGTGCCCCGGAACCAGAGCGGGACCGGCGGCATCTCCAGGACGACCTCGTCGGCCAGGAGCCGTACGAGGGCGGGGACGTCGGCCGCCTCGAAGGCCCGCAGGTAGCGGTCGATCACCTCGCGCGACTCCCGGTCGTCCGGTTCGGCGACCGTGTGACCGTCGCCGATGTCCGTGAGGGCGGCGCGGGCCCGTTGGAGTGTGCTGTTGACGGCCGGGACGGTGGTGTCGAGCTGGTCGGCGACCTCGGCGGCGCTGAACTGGAGCACCTCGCGGAGCACGAGCACGGCCCGCTGGCGCGCCGGGAGCCGTTGCAGGGCCACGACCAGGGCGAGCCGCATGTCGGTCCGCGCCTCCATGTCGTAGCGCGCGTCGGGGAAGGGCTGGAGCCAGGGGATGTCGGTGGCCGGAGTGAGCGGTGTCATGGGGTCCTCGCCCGGCGCGCCGAGGCCGGACGGGAGGGGGCGGCGGGCGCGGCCTTCGAGGGCGGTGAGGCAGACGTTGGTGGCGATGCGGTACAGCCAGGTGCGGACGGACGCACGGCTCGCGTCGTAGCGCTCGCGGGCCTTCCACGCGCGCAGCATCGTCTCCTGCACCAGGTCCTCGGCCTCGTGGAACGAGCCCAGCATGCGGTAGCAGTACGCCACCAACTCGCCCCGGTACGGCTCGAAGTCCACCCGCCCATCATGGCGTACGCGGCTGTTAACGTCCTCCGGTGTTCTCCCTCCTCGAACCCCCGTTCTTCTCCCGGCTGCGCGACGCGCGCCGGATCCTCGTCGCCGGGGCCGGCGGCGGCTTCGACGTCTACGCGGGGCTGCCCCTCGCGCTCGCGCTGCGCTCGGCGGGCAAGGAGGTGCACCTCGCCAACCTGTCGTTCGCCGATCTCTACGGCCTCGACCAGGACGTGTGGGTGGAGCCGGACGTCGCGGCGGTGGGCCCCGACACGGAGGCCCGGGGGGACTACTTCCCCGAGCGTTCGCTCGCCCGGTGGCTCCGGCTGAACGACATGCCTGACACGGTGTACGCGTTCCCCCTGACCGGCGTGCAGCCGCTGCGGGCGGCGTACCGCGCGCTGATCGACCACCTGGGCGGTGTCGACGCCGTCGTGCTCGTCGACGGCGGGACCGACATCCTGATGCGCGGCGACGAACACGGGCTCGGCACACCGGAGGAGGACATGGTCAGCCTCGCCGCGGTGGACGGGCTCGACGACGTGCCGGTGCGGCTGGTGGCGTGTCTGGGCTTCGGCATCGACGCCTATCACGGGGTCAACCACGCGCTGGTGCTGGAGAATCTGGCCGCCCTGGAGCGCGAGGGTGCCTACCTCGGCGCGTTCTCGCTCCCGCGCGAGAGCCGCGAGGGGCGGCTGTACCTCGACGCTGTGGCCCACGCCCAGGCGAGCACGCCGGACCACCCGAGCATCGTCAACGGTTCCGTCGCCGCCGCAATACGCGGGGATTTCGGCGACGTCCGCTTCACCGAACGCACGCGCGGCAGCGAGCTGTTCATCAATCCGCTGATGTCGCTGTACTTCTGCGTGGACGCTCCGGGGCTCGCGCGCCGCAACCTCTACCTCGACCGGCTGGGGCGAACCGCGTTGATCCGGCAGGTCAGTTCCCGCATCGAGGAGTTCCGCGAGGAACTGCCCCGGCAGCGGCCACCGCGCGCCTATCCCCACTGACCGCCGGCCCCGGTGTGGTCAACTCGCCGGTGTCAGCGCCTGTTCGGCCCAGATGGTCTTGCCGGTCGCGGTGTGCCGGGTGCCCCAGTCCGCGGTGAGCTGGGCGACCAGGAGCAGGCCCCGGCCGCCCTCGTCGTAGATCCGGGCCCGGCGCAGATGGGGCGAGGTGGAGTTGCCGTCGGAGACCTCGCAGATGAGCGTACGGTCGAGGATCAGGCGGAGTTGGATCGGCTCGGCGCCGTAGCGGATCGCATTGGTGACGAGTTCGCTGACGACGAGTTCGGTGACGAAGGCCTCCTCCGTCAGCCCCCAGGCGTCGAGTTGGGCGGTGGCGAGCCTGCGGGCCTCGGAGACGCCCTCGAAGTCGGCTGCCAGGTCCCAGACTTGGACGTGGTCGGCGTCAAGTGCCTTGGTGCGCGCGAGCACCAGGGCCACGTCGTCGCCGGGGTGCTTCGGCAGCAGCGCGGAGAGCACCTGGTCGCAGCGGTCCTCCAGGGTGGACCGCGATCCGGCCAAAGCCTCACGCAGTCGGGAGATACCCAGGTCCGGGTCCCGGTCGGCGGACTCCACAAGACCGTCCGTGTACAGGGCGACGAGGGTGCCTTCGGGCAGTTCGAGTTCGGTGGTCTCGAAGGGCAGGCCGCCCACGCCCAGGACCGGGCCGACGCCGATGTCGACCACCTGCGTGGTGCCGTCCGGCAGGACGAGGACGGGCGGGGGGTGACCGGCGCTGGCGGCGCTCAGCATCCGCGACACCGGGTCGTAGACGGCGTACAGACAGGTCGCCCCGGTGCCGCCGACGCCGGCGCGCCCGCCGTTCTCGTCGTCGCCGCCGAGCCGCAGGACCAGGTCGTCGAGGTGGGCCAGCAGTTCGTCGGGCGGCAGGTCGACGTCGGCGAGCGTCTGGACCGCGGTGCGCAGCCGACCCATGGTCGCGGAGGCCTGGATGCCGTGGCCGACCACGTCACCGACCACCAGGCCCACCCGCGCGCCGGAGAGCGGGATGATGTCGAACCAGTCGCCGCCGACACCGGCCCGCGAGTCGGTGGGCAGATAGCGGCAGGCGACGTCGACCGCCGACTGCGGGGACGTGCCGCGCGGCAGCAGATTCTCCTGGAGGGTGAGCGCGGTGGAGCGCTCCCGGGTGTAGCGGCGGGCGTTGTCGACGCAGAGGGCGGCTCGGCCGGCGATCTCCCGGGCCAGGGCGAAGTCGTCCTGGGTGAAGGCGTCGGGCCGAGTGCGCAGCAGGACGGCGACTCCCAGTGTGGTTCCGCGCGCGATCAGTGGCACCGCCAGCAGTGAGGTGACGACAAAGCCTCGCATCTTCGAGGCCCGCGCCGGGACACCCGCGATCCACCGGTCGAAGTCCGGGTCGCCGCTCCCGCTGAGCACCGGACGGCCGGTGAGCAGGGCGCGGGCGGGCGGCGCGTAGGGCGGGTAGGCGTCGCTGGCGCCCAGGCCGATCACGGCCTCGGGGGTTCCCGGCTCGGTGGACAGGTGCGCGGCCCGGCGGAGCACGACGTCCGCGTCCGGGCCGCCGTCCTCGGGCTCCTCGCCGCGCATCACCGCCTCCAGCAGGTCCACGCTCGCGAAGTCGGCGAACCGCGGGACGACCAGTTCGGCGAGTTCCCGCGCGGTGCGGTCGAGGTCGAGGGTCGTGCCGACGGAGACGGCGGCCTCGTCGAGCACCGCGAGCCGCTGCCGCGCCCAGTGCTGCTCGCTGCTGTCGAATCCGGCCATGCCCACGGCGCAGACCTCGCCCCGGTCGTCCCGGACCGGCCACAGCTCCAGGTTCCAGGCGTGCTCGCGGATTCCGGACGGGGCGCGGGTGTAGCTCTCGTAGTGCGCGGGTTTGCCCGTGGCCGCCACGTCCCGCAGCGCCTGGAGGGTGCCCAGCTGGTCGACGTCCGCAGGCAGGCCGTAGGGGAAGGCGTGGCCGCGCAGGGCCTCCTCGCCGAGCCCCATCACCTCGCAGGCCACGGCGTTGAGCCGCAGATACCGCTGCGCGGCGTCGAACACCGACATCGAGAACGACGCCTGCCGGAACGCGCGCTCGATCAGCGCGCGCTCGTCGTCGTCCCCGCGGGCGGGATCCATGGGTTCAGTGTGCTCCCGCACCCGGACCCCAACAACCGGGCGCCTGACCGGGGCGAACGGGCCCGACGGGATCGAACGAATACTTGGGGTCCGTAAATGCTGTGAAGTGCCCCACGACGGGTAGTTCTTAACTCAGCGCCTCTTCCGCGTGAACACCTCCACTCAAAGGAACTGTGGTCTTGGCTCTCGCGTACCCTGACGCCCCGTCAGCCCGTCGACCCGGGCGTACCTGGACTATTCGCATCACAGGTCACCGCGACCGCACCGCTTCGGTCAGCTGCTCCTCCGGGTGCGGCATGCCCGTCCGGTCGCGTGACCTCCCGGCCCTGCGCCGCTTCGCCGAAGCCCATGCGGCGGCCCACGTCAGAGCGGCGACCGTACGCCCCGACGCGGCCTGCGGCTGCCGTCGCCAGCGGTGTGCGGCGCACGAGGGGACCCGGGTCGACTGCTCGGGCTCGGTGCTGCTCGTGCTGCGGCACGATCCGGCGGTCGGCCAGGTGTGGACCCTGGCCGAGGTCTGCGCGGCCTGCGCCTCGCTGATGACCCATACCCGGGTCGTCGGCAAGCCCGCGCCACGCACCAGGCCGCCGCGCCAGGAGACGGTCGTACCCCTGCAGGCGGCGCCCACGGCGAGCGCGCGCTCGGTACCGGCCGGATTCAGCGCGCCACCGGCCGAGGCGGGTACGGCGTCCCGGCCGGAACGACGGCGGCGGTGACGTGTGCGGTGCGGGACACACGGACGGGACCCACCCCGAGCGGATGGTGGGCGGGTCCCGTCCGCGCCACCATTCTGGGGACCGGGCCATGTCAAAGGCACGTGTGAAACCCCGCCGCCCGGAGTGGACCGATCACACCCCGCGCGTATGCTCACGCGGGATCGCAGGAATTCCGGGCATACGAGACTCCACGACCCCCGCTTGACCCACCAAGATCTCCGACGCTCATACTGGTGGGTCAGCCCCGCCCCCGCCCGCAGATTGGCCTATGTCGAACTCCTCCACAGCTCCGCCCACGATCCCCCACACGGTGTGGCTGGCTCGCGGCAGCCACGTCGGGTCCCAGGACGCGGCGGGTGTCGTACGGCGACAGTTGCAGCGACTCAAGGACCGCGAGGTCATCGACGACCACATGGAACCGGACGAGGATCAGGGCCATGACCCCCGGGAGCTGGTCTTCGAGGCCCGTTGGCGGGTCGAGGGGACGGTCACCGTGCGGGCCCGGCTGACGTTTCCGCCGCTTCCGGAACCGGGCTCGCCCGCGGCCCCGGCTTCGGCCGACGGGCGGGAATGGATCCTGGTCGCGGAGGCCGAGCAGGTCTGGGATCCCCGGTGGCCCTCTCCAGCGACCGTGTTCTGGCCCGAGGACGCGGACACGGGCTGGGACCACGCACCGGTCCCGGGGCTGCGCTTCGGAGAGGTCAATCCGCTGCCGTCCGACGAGAAGGATCTGCGGCGGCTGTTCCGGAGTTGCGCGCAGGACGGCTGGAGCGTCCACGTCGTCGTGCACGAGGCGATGACCCCGGACGCGCGCGGCCGGCTCCCCCTGGCCCGGCTGCTGCCGCCGAGTCTGCGGCACTGCGTGGTCGAGCACCGGGCCACACCCGACCAACTACGCTCCGTCAACTGGGCGTTGCTGCGCGAGTTCGACTTCCAGGTGCCGCGCGGCGGTGCCGTGGTGCTGCCCACCAACCCGGCCGCCCCCGGCTACGACGTCCGTGACTTCTCCGTGCGCAGCGTCTTCCTCGACGGCTCCGAGCCCACCGAACTCGTGGACGTGCTGTGCCGTTACGCCGCCTCCGCGCGCCCCCTGCCGGAGGGCGGCGCCGAAGCCGTCACGGCGCTGCGCGAGCAGTGGAGCCTGATGACGCTGGAGGAGGAACTGGCCCGGGAGCGCAGGCTCGTGGCCATGTACGCCGAGGCGCTCGAAGCGATGACGAAGTCCCGCGACCTGTACCGGGAGTCCGCCGACCGCGCCAACGAGGCACTGGCCGCGCTGCGCGAGTCCGGCGGCGCTGTCGTGCCGGACGGGCCTCCCTCTTCTGCCGGGTCCCCGTTCCAGCGGACGTTCGGCCGGTTGCGGGACGTGACGAAGGCACTGCGCCCGGCGCCGGCGGCCGAGAGGGACCCTGAACCGCCGTCGGCCGACGGGGACCGCGTCGAGCCGCCGCGGGACGGCGACCGGTCAGCTGAAGAGCGGTAGGCGGTCGGCGCCGGCGCCGAGGGAGCGTCGCTCGGCGCCGGTGAGCGGTGCGCGGCCCGTGGCGGCGCGGGCGTAGTGCTCGTCCGTCCAGTCCAGGGGGACGGGGCGGCCCAGCAGTCCGTCCGGGGGGCGTACGACGGCCAGTCCACTCGCTGACGGGCCAAGCTCGGAGCGGGGGTGTGCACCGCCACCAAAGCGCGCTACGCGTCCGAGAGGCAGTGGATGGTCAGGTCGCGCACGCCCGGTCGGTGCGGGTGGTCGGCAACCAGCACTCCTCGTCTCCGGGCGGCGCGACGACGGGCGCCGGCACCGCGCAGGAAACGCGGCGCCTGGACCGGACGACTCCGGTGACGCGAGTCCGGTGACGCGAGTTGCTTCCGGGATCCCCAGTCATGCGACCAGCCTGCGCAGCGCGGTCGCGGGGGTGAAAATGAACCACCAGTGGTGATCACCGCCCACGCGCCCCGCCGTCCCGCGGCCTAGCTTGGCGGTATGCCGATGCAACCCTGGTTCCGCGATGCCAAGTTGGGCATCTTCGTCCACTACGGGATCTACGCCGTCGATGGTGTGCCGGAGTCCTGGTCGTTCTACACCGGTCAGGTCCCGCACGACCAATACATGCGCCAGCTGGACGGGTTCACCGCGGCGCGCTACGAACCGCGGGACTGGGCACGGCTGTTCGCGCGCGCCGGGGCCCGGTACGCGGTGCTGACCGCCCGGCACCACGACGGTGTGGCCCTGTGGGACTCGGCCTACGGCGACCTGGACGTGGTCCGCCGCACCCCGGCCTGCCGCGATCTGATCGACCCCTATGCCGACGCGCTGCGCGAGGAGGGCCTCAAGGTCGGGCTCTACTACTCCCACTCCGACTGGAACCACCCCGACTACGCCAGCACGGTGCATCCGAACCCGCCGGACGAGGAGATCCTCGCCAACCCGTACGCCTCCGCCCGGCCCGGTGAGGAGGATCCGGCCGCCTGGGCGCGATATCTCGCCTACCGCGACGGCCAGGTCGGCGAGTTGGTGGCCCGCTTCCGGCCCGACCTGCTGTGGTTCGACGGCGAGTGGGAGCGGGCCGAAGAGCAGTGGGGCATGCGGGAGTTGGCGGAACTCATCCTCGCCGGGAATCCCGACACCGTGCTCAACGCCCGCATGCTGAGCCACGGCGACTACGCGACGCCCGAGCAGGGGGTGCCGCTGCAAGCCCCGGACGGGCCTTGGGAGTTGTGTCTGACGGTCAACGACTCGTGGGGGTTCCAGCACCAGGACGAGCATCACAAGTCGGTGCGGCAGCTGGTGCGTTACTTCACGGAGACCATCGGCATGGGCGGCAATCTGCTGCTCGACGTGGGCCCGAAGGAGGACGGGACGATCCCGCCCGCGCAGGTGGAACGTCTTGAGGGACTTGGAGCCTGGATCGCCCGGCACTCCGAGGCGGTGTACGGCACGGTGGCCGGTCTGCCCGCCGGGCACCACTACGGCCCCAGCACGCTGTCCGCCGACCGCCGCACGCTGTACCTGGTGTGCTTCGACCCGCCGCGCGAGTCGGTGTCGGTGCGCGGCCTGCGCACGCCCGTCAAGCGGGTCACGGTGCTCGGTACCGGCGCCGGACTCGGCCACGACGTGATCGGCGGACTCGGCGAGGTCCCGGGCGTGACATGGATCGACGCCCCGCAGGCCGCCGATGTGGACGAGCTGGCAACGGTCCTGGCGGTGGAGCTGGAGGGAGAGTTGGACCTGTATCGGGGTACGGGCCGGGACTGATCCGCGCGGCGCTGATCCCGCACCGAGCTGCGCCGCTCCGGCTCGGACCGAACTGCGCGACGCCGGTCTGGACGGAGCCGCACGACACCGCCCGGACCGAGCGGCACGACGCCGCCCCGGGGCTGAACCGCGTGAGCCGGAACCGACCCGCCGGTTGAGGGCCGGAACCGACCCGCCCGATGAGGCCCGGGACCGACCTTCACAATGCCGGCCCAGGCCGACCCGCACGGCGGCGGCCCGGATTCACCCGGTCCTGGCGCGAACCGCCCTCGGCGAGGCGCCCAGTTCGCGTCGGCACGCCTTGTTGAAGGCCTGGAGATCGCCGATGCCGACGGCCGCCGCGATGGCCGGGACGGAGAGCGTCGACTCCCGCAGCAGGTGTCGTGCGTGTTCCAGGCGGCGGTGCCGGATGTAGGCGACGACCGTGCTGCCGATCTCGGCGCGGAACAGGCGGATGAGGTGGTTGTGCGAGACGCCGGCCGCGCGCGCCACCTCCGGCACCGTCAGCGGCGCCGCCAGCTGCGCCTCGATGTGTGCGACGGCGAGGGCGAGCGCGGGGTGGGGTCCGGCGGCGTCACCGTCGGCCGGGGTCGCGAGGTCGGCGACCCGCCACAGCACGGTCCACAACTCGGCAGCGGCACGGGCGGAGTTGCGCGGCGCCGCCGCGACGGCCCTCAGCATCAGGTCGGTGAGCACGGGAGTCTGCGTACCGGCGTCCTGCATCACGGGAACGGTCAACCGCTCACCGGCGGAAGGGAGTTCCAGGTGCGCGAAGAGATGCTCGGAGCGGCCCCGGTAGTGGAAGCGCACCAGCGCGCCGGGCGGCACCAGGCTCACATGGCCGGGCCTGATCTCGTACGGCACTCCGTCGACGGTCAACTCCGCCTCGTACCGGTAGAGATGGAGCTGCCAGAGGTCGGGCAGCCGGAACACGTCACGCGGGCTCACGGTGCCGTGCACACCGACGCCGAGGCTCGCGACGCGCGGTGGGGCGTCGAGGCCGATCCGTACGTGGGTTCCCGTTTCCGTCCCGCTGGTCGCGCTCACGGTGAAAACGTACCAGTGCCCGACGTGGGGTCGGTGACTGTCAAGACTCTTCCGGGCGTTCGGGTGTGATGTTCCCCTCTTCGGCAATACCAGGGCCTCAACCGGGCATCCGGATAGGGCACATGTCGTGCGGCCGGACCGGAAAAAGGGGTGCCCGTGGACTCGACCACAACCGTGATCGTCGTCGCCGCGGTGCTCGCGGTGGCGCTGCTCGCCGTGGCCGTCGGAGTGCTGGTGCGGCTCGTCCGCATGCGGCGCGGACTGCGGCGCGCAGGACTTCCGACCGGCCCCAAATGGGTTTTCTGGGGTGCCGTCCTCTACTTCGTGCTGCCGACCGACCTGATGCCCGATCCCGTGTACTTGGACGACATCGCCGTCCTTCTTCTCGCCCTGCGCTCGATGCGCAAGTCCCTCGGCGAGCAGGAGGAGGGGCGGCCGGGCGACCTCGGCTGAACCCGGCGAGCGTCTTACCTTCCTTACTATGACTACGCAGAGTAAGGAAACCATTCACTCGTTCGATTCGTATAAGTCTCTGGAAGCAGACGGAAGTCAGCGGGCCAAGCGACCTCGCGGGGTGGCCACCGCTTGCACGAGGCAGTACCGACGAGGGAGAGACGATGCAACCGTTCGCGCTCAACTACGCTCGCCCGGCAGCACAGTTGGAGCTCACCACTCCGTACAGCTATGACTCCGGACTGCAGTTGAACGTGCTCGCCGACGGACGGGTCGCCGCCCATGATCTCGCTCTGCTGAGAGAACTGGGGACCACGACGTCCACCGCGGGATCGAAGACTCACTTCGACGACTGAACGCGGAACGACGAAAATGACCGTATTGGTCCTTACCTGCGAAGAGGACGTCACCGCGGACCTGGTGATGGTGCATCTGCACGCGGCCGGCGTCCCCGTGGTCCGGATCGATCCCGCCGACCTCACCGGCGGGGTCGCGCTCTCCGGCGAGTACGTCCACGGACGCTTCCGCGGCCATCTCGCGGCCGGCGGGCGGCTGGTAAGCGTGAGCGGACTGCGTTCCATCTGGGTGCGCAGACCGGGCGCCCCGGCGAACCGCGCGCCGCAGCCCTCCGCATGGCTCACCGAGGAGGCCTCACAGGCGCTCTACGGCATGCTGCGCGGCTCCGGCGCCCGCTGGATGAACCACCCCGACGCGGCGCGCCGCGCCCGGCACAAGCCCTGGCAGCTGCGGCTGGCCCAGCGCAGCGGACTGCCGGTGCCCGCCACGCTGATCACCACGTTCCCGCAGGCCGCCCGCGAGTTCTCGCGGCGCTTCCCGGACCTGGTGGTCAAGCCGGTCTCCGGCGCCCACCCGCAGGATCCGCCCCGGGCGGTGCCGACCAGCCGCGTCGCGCCGGACACCGACTTCGCCGCCGTGGCCTTCGGCCCCACGCTGCTGCAACGCCGGGTCGCCAAGCGCGCCGACATCCGGCTCACCGTGGTGGGCGACCGGATGCTGGCCGCCCGTATGCCGATCGACCCGGACGCGGACCCCGCCGAGGTCGACGTCCGCTTCGCCGCGCCCGCGCAGCCCTGGCACCCCACCGAGGTCCCGCCGCGTATCGCCGAGGCCGTCCGCGCGTATCTGCGCGAGGCCGAACTGGCCTACGGCGCCTTCGACTTCGCCGAGGACGGGGACGGGACCTGGTGGTTCCTGGAGTGCAACCAGTCGGGCCAGTTCGGCTTCGTCGAGGCGGACACCGGCCAGCCGATCGCCCGCACCATCGCGGAGTGGCTGGCCCTGCCCGCCGACCCGGAGCGGGAGGGCCTGGTCAACGGGTCGGACAGCACGGTCGCTTGAGGTAGCGGAAACGGTTCGCCGCAGTCACAGTTCGCAGTCGTCCTGCCAGTTGCACGCGCCACAGATGACCAGCCGCAGCGCCTGGTCGTTCTGATGGTCGACCGTGACGTACGGGCGCAGCCGTTCGCTGCTCCCACCGCACCGCGGGCAGCTCGCGAACAGCCCCAGAGGGCCGAAGTCGCTGATCGCCAAGGTGCTTTCGGTGGGGGTGCCCCGAACGGGGAGCGGCGGCACGAGGGCCGGGAAGGCGAGGCGCACGATCATCGCCGCCGCCTCGTCCGACACCCGGCCCCGGCCCTGGGCGAGCCGTACGTGGCGCAGCCCGGCCAGGGCGGGCGGCAGCGCTGTGTCGTCGAGCCGGACGGGCACAGGTGCGCCGAGCGGCGCGGGTTCCGCCAGTGCTCGGTCCCACGCCGCCGACCACAGCAGGACGACGGCGGTCTCCGGGTCGGGGGCGCCGTCCGCGGCCGTCGGCCACACGTCGAGTTCGACGTCGGCGCCGACGCGTCCCAGCGCGTCCGCGAGCGCGAACGCCGCCCGCTCGTCCTGCCGTTGATAAGTGAGTCGCATGTGCACGCACTCATGGTCCGGCATGCCGGAGGCGTCCGGCACGCCTGTGGTGTTACGACCCGTATGTCCCCAGGAGGGCGCACACCGCGTCCTCCTCGACCGCGCGCACTTTGCTCAGCAGAGCGGCGTTCCCCGCCTGGTTCACCTGAGTTGTCAATGAGAAAGTGAGCGCGCGCCGGCCGTCGGGGGTCGCCGCCATCAACTGTGTGTAACCAAGGGTGTTCCCGGTATGTCCCAGAACGACCCCGCAGCGGGTTTCGTACCGGAAGATGGCCAGTCCCGCGCTGTTGCGACCCGGTCCCGCCGGTTCGGAGGAGCCGGGGATCCAGTGCCGCTGTTCCCGCAGCGCCGCCTTCGAGGTGAGGGCTCCGGAGGCGTAGCCGCCGATGAACGAGGCCAGGTCGCGGGGCGAGGAGGTGATGCCGCCGGACGCCCACACCCCCGACATGCCGATCGCCTCGCTGACGTCCTCGGGTCCCGACGGTCCGCCGACCGCGTAGCCGTGCATGTACGGCTCCGGCATCCGGTACCCCTGCGGCAGGCTCGTGTCCCGCAGGCCGAGCGGCCGGTACACGTCGTGGCGCAGCAGGTTCTCGTAGCGCGTGCCGGTCGCGGCCTCCGCCATCAGCGCGACGGCGATGTTGTCGGAGTTGGAGTACTGGTACCGCGAGCCGGGCGTGAACCGCAGCGGCTCGCCCGCCACGAAGTCGAGCAGGCGCCGCGAGTCGAAGTGGTGGTGCGGGTCGGCCTGGATGAGGCTGCGGAACTCCGTACTCTGGCTGAAGTCGGGGAGCCCGCTGGTGTGCTGGAGCAACTGACGTAGCGTCACCGACCGCCAGGCCTTGGGCAGTTGGGGCAGTTGCCTGCCGATCGTGTCGTCGAGGGTGAGCCGGTGCTGTCGTACGAGACTCAGGGCCACCGCCCCACTGAACGCCTTGCTGGTGCTCGCGGTCCGGGTGTGGTCGTCCGCTTCGAGCGGGCGGCCGGTGGTGACGTCGGCGGTGCCGGCCCGCAGGACGCGCTGGCGGTCGCCGTCGCGCAGCACGACGATCACGCCGGGCGGGCCGTCCGGGGCGGCGACCAGTTCGTCGAGACCGCGTTGCAGGGAGTGGTCGTCGGCCGCGGCGGGCGACGCGGGCACGAGGGCGCCGACGCAGCCGGCGACCAGGAGGGAGACGAGACGGAGCGGAAGGGGCATCGGGCGTCCTGGAGGGAGTGGGGGCAGGGCACGATCAGAATCCGGGGGCTCGTCGGCGCCCGCGCGGGTATGTGCTCCATACGGCCGCGTCCGCTCCCCCTGTCCCCACGGTGTTGCCGGGTGGGGCGGGCTGTGCCGTAATCGGATGACCGGCGGTGCGGATCTTGGTGGTGTCGTGCCGCGCCGGAAGGAGCGGCTGGATGGACGCGTACGCTGCCGGGGACGGTGTCACGGCCGCCTCGGGAGGACTGCTGGACCTGTTGCAGGTCGCGGCGGTGGTCCTGGACGCCGGCGGGTACATCGCGCTGTGGAGTCCCGAGGCGGAGCAGCTGCTCGGCTACTCCGCCGAGGAGGCGCTGACTCAGCGCGCCGACCGGCTGCTGGTGTCGCCCGACGACCGGGTCCGGGCCCGTGAACTGTTCGCGCAGGTGGGCTCGGGTGCCCGCTGGGCCGGGGTCTTCCCGCTGCTGCACCGGGACGGCACCGAGCGGCCCGTGGAGTTCCGCACGATGCGGCTGCGCGACAGCCACGGCCAGGCGCATCTGCTGGGTCTCGCCGCGGACGCGACGACGGTTCGGGGCGTGGAACGGGACCTGGCGCTCTCCCACAGCCTGGTGCGACAGACACCGGTGGGCATCGCCGTGTTCGACACCGATCTGCGGTGGGTCACGGTGAACCCGGCCCTGGAGCGCATCAACGGCGTACCGGAGACGGAGGTCGTCGGGCGCCGGGTCGGCGAGGTGCTGCCGGGTCTCGACGTGGCGGCCATCGAGTCACGGATGCGGCATGTGCTGATCACCGGCAAGCCGCTGCTCGACCAGCAGACCGTGGGCCGTACGCCGGCCGATGCAGCGGAGCGCGCGTACTCGGAGTCGTACCACCGCATCGAGGACGCGCAGGGCCGGGTGCTCGGTCTCGCGATGGCCGTCCTGGACGTCACCGAGCGGGAGCAGGCGGCGGCCGAGGTCGCGCAGGCGCGCCAGCACCTGTCCGTCGTGGCGGAGGCCGGGGTGCGGATCGGGACGACGCTGGACCTCCAGCAGACCGCGCGGGAGCTGGCCGACGTGGCGGTGCCGCATGTGGCCGACCTGGCCGCCGTCGACGTACTGGAGTCGGTCGTGGCACACGGCGGGATCACTCCGGTGGCCGGTGACGCGCAGGTCGAGTTCCGGGCGCTGGCCGTCGCCGCCGGATACCTCACCGACGCGATCCACGCGGCGGACCCGGTCGGCGAACTGGCCACCTACGGCCCCCACCGCATCATCACCCAGTGCGTCCGCGAGGCCCGGCCGATCCTGGTCGAGCGGGTGGACCGGCCGATGATGCGGCGCATCGCCAGGGACGGACGCGCCGCACAGACCCTGCACGCGGCGGGCGTCCACTCCTACCTCGCCGTCCCGCTGATCGCCCGCGGCGAGGTGCTCGGCACGCTGAGCCTCTACCGCACCGTCAACGAGCGCCCCTTCGACGAACAGGACCGCGTGCTCGCCTCGGAACTCGCCGCGCGCGCCGCGATCTGCATCGACAACGCCCGTCTCTACGGCCGTGAGCGCACCACCGCGCTGACCCTGCAGCGCAGCCTGCTGCCGCCGGTCCCGGCCCGGCAGGAGGGGCTCGACATCGCCGCCCGCTATCTGCCGGCGCTCAGCGAGGTCGGGGGCGACTGGTACGACGTGCTGCCGCTGGGGCCGGGCCGGACCGGGCTCGTCGTGGGCGACGTGATGGGCAAGGGCGTCCAAGCCGCCGCCATCATGGGCCAGTTGAGCAGCGCGACCCGCGCACTGGCCCGACTCGACCTGCCGCCCGCCGAGTTGCTGCACCACCTCGACGACCTCACCGGCTCCCTCGACACGATCGCGACCTGCGCGTACGGCGTGGTCGACCTCGGCCGGGGCACCTGCGCCCTGTCCAGCGCCGGGCATCTGCCGCCCGTCCTGATCCGCCCCGACGGCCATGCGGAACTCCTCGACATCCCCGGCGGAGTCCCGCTCGGTGTCGGCGGAGTGGACTTCGGGACCGCCGAAGTCGCGTTCGGCACAGGCGCGTTGCTCGCCCTGTACTCCGACGGGCTGGTGGAGAACCGGGGTGAGTCGATCGACGTGGGGCTGCACACGCTGACGCGGCTGCTGCAGAGTTCCCGGCGCCCCCTGGAGCAGACGAGCGACATGCTCCTCAACGCGCTGCGCCCGGAGCCCGACGACGATGTCGCGCTCCTGCTGGTCCGCGCCACGGGCTGACCGGTCAGGCGCCGGTCGTCGAGCCGGGCCGGATGATCATGAGGACGGTGACGGTGGCCCACAGCAGGTTGAAGATGCCGGTGAACATGGCGAGTTGAACGGTCCCGGCGCGCTCCACCGGCCGCCCAGCGCCTAGTTCCTCCAGGAGTTCGTCCTGACGCGGCAGCACGAAGGCGATCAGGAGTCCGGCCGCCACCGCGGTGAGGGTGATGGAGGCGATGAGCCAGCCGCTGCCCAGGACGCCCATCGCGGAGGCGGTGGCGAAACCGAAGAAGGGCACCGCGAGACCGACCGCGCCGTAGAGGCGGCAGATGCGGTGCAGCAGTCGTACGGTCGTCACCCCCGCGTCGGGACCGTCCGTACTGGTGAGAGCGCGGCGGGCCGCCGGTGGGAACATGCTGGCGGCGACGGTCACGGGGCCGACCGCGACGATGGCGGCCAGCACGTGCAGTGCGAGAAGGATCTTGGTCACCGGCCCAGGCTAGGAATGTCCGGGTCGACTGCACAGGGGCTGGAACGACAGCTTCCGACGGATTCCCGCCAACCCCTGTGGTCAGGCTTCAGAGGCATGGGGCCATGTCACCGGGCTGGCGGGAATCTGCCTATCGTGGTGTTCATGCACACCGTCGCGATTCTCGTTCTCGATCATGTGGTGCCGTTCGACATGGCGACCCCGATGGAGGTGTTCGGCCGCACCCGGCTGCCCGACGGCCGGAACGCGTATCGGATCCGGGTGTGCGGCGAGACGCCGGAGGTGCGGACGGACGGGTTCACGCTGCGGGTCGACCACGGCCTTGAGGCGCTGGCGGACGCCGACACCGTCATCGTCCCCGGCTGCTCGGAGCAGGCCGGGCCGCCCTCCCCGCGGGTGCTGGCGGCGCTGCGGGAGGCAGCGGCGGCGGGTACCCGGATCGTGTCGATCTGCGCCGGTGCCTTCGTGCTCGCCGCGGCCGGACTGCTGGACGGGCTGCGCGCGACCACCCACTGGATCGCCGCCGATCTGCTGGCCCGCGAGTATCCGCTGGTCGAGGTGGAACCGGACGTGCTGTACGTCGACAACGGGCAGATCCTCACCTCGGCCGGGGCCGCCGCCGGACTCGACCTGTGTCTGCACCTCATCCGCCGGGACTTCGGCTCGGCGGTCGCCGCCGACGCGGCCCGCCTCTCGGTCATGCCGCTCGAACGCGAGGGCGGGCAGGCCCAATTCATCGTGCACCGGCACCCACCGGTCCCCCAGGGTTCGACCCTCGAACCGCTCCTCCAGTGGATCGAGGACAACCTCGCCCACGAGGTCACCCTGGCGACACTGGCCACGAGATCGGGCATGAGCGAGCGGACGTTCAGCCGCCGCTTCCGCGAACAGACGGGCAGCACACCGCTCCAGTGGCTGCTGCGCGCCCGGGTCCGACGCGCCCAGTACCTGCTGGAGAACAGCGACCATCCCATCGAACGCGTCGCCCAGCAGGCCGGGTTCGGCTCCCCCACCGCGTTCCGCGAACGCTTCCGCAAGGTGGTCGGCACCAGCCCGCAGGCGTACCGTTCGGCGTTCCACGGCAGGACGGCGCGCGAAGTGGCGGTCTCCTGAAGCCTCTACGCGAGGGCGCGGTCGTCGGCAGCCGCGCCACGTGCCGCCGCCAGCAGGGCGTCCGCCGCGACGATGGCTTCCCGGATGTCCGTGGTGCCCGTCATCACGCACAGGGTGTAGCTGACGTCGTTCAACTCGGCGGCCGTCTGCGGGCGTTGCCTCTCCGCCTGGGCGATGCGCAGCACCGCGTACCGGGTGAGCAGTTTCCTGACGGCCTTCGGGTCCGGCACGAGCACGGAGCGCCCCTCTCTCGTTGTGCGCTCCTTGTGCCCCGTCACCGCCTGATCAAGCACACGGCCGCGAGAGCAGGTCAGGCGACCTGCCCGCCGTGCAGCGCCGTGTACGCCCCGCCCCGGCGCAGGAGTTCGTCGTGCGTGCCGACTTCGAGGATCTCCCCGTCGCCCATCACCACGATGCGGTCGGCGCCCCGGACTGTGGACAGCCGGTGCGCGACGACGAAGGTCGTACGGCCGTGCAGCAGTCGGGCGAGGGCCTGTTGGACAAGGGCCTCCGAGCGGGTGTCCAGGGCCGAGGTCGCCTCGTCCAGGACGAGGACCTTGGGGTCCCGGATCAACGCCCGCGCGATGGCGAGGCGTTGGCGCTGGCCGCCGGAGAGCCGGGCCCCGCGCTCACCCACCAGGGTCTCCAGTCCCTGCGGCAACTTGTCCACGAACTCAAGGGCGTTGGCGTCCCGCAGCGCCGCGCGCACCGACTCCTCGTCGGCGTCGTCCATGCCGTAGGCCACGTTGTCGCGGATCGTGCCGTCGAAGAGGATCGACTCCTGGGGGACGACCGAGACGAAGCGTCGGTAGGTGCGCAGGTCGAGGGTGTTCATGTCGGTGCCGTCGAGCAGGAGTTGGCCGACGGTGGGACGGATGAAGCCGATGACGAGGTTGAGGACCGTGGACTTGCCGGCACCGGACGCGCCGACGAGGGCGACGGTCTCGCCCGGTGCGACGGTGAGGGTGAAGTCGTGGACGGCGGGGCGGAGTTGGCCGCCGTCGTAGGTGTGGCCGACGCCCCGGAAGGAGACGGCTCCGCGTACCGCGGTGACCATCTCCTTGCCCTCGTTGTCCTCCAACTCGGGTGCCTGGAGCACCTCGCCGACCGAACGGACCGATTCCAGACCCTTGGTGATGACCGGAGCCAGGCCCATGAGGGTCGTGGTGGAGTTGGTCAGGGTCGTCAGGAAGGCGCTGAGCATGACGACGTCGCCCGCGGTGACGCCCCAGACGCCGTAGTACGACACCAGGGCCGCACCGGCGAGGACCAGGACGCCGACGACGTTCAGCACCACCCAGGCCAGCGAGCCGAAGCGGCCGTTGAGCAGGTCGAGGCGGTTCCCGGTGGTGAGGAGGCGGCGCAGGGTGCCGTCCATGCGGCGCAGGGCCTTGCCCTCCAGGCCGTGGGCGCGGGTGACCGGGATGAGGCGGGTCATCTCCGTGACGCGTGAGGACAGGGTCTCCACCTCGTGGCGGAAGTGCTCGTTGTGGGTGCGCAGGCGGGCCCGCAGCCGGGACACGAGCAGCGCGGCGACCGGCACGACGACCACGAAGACGGGCACGAACTCCGGTGTGCGGAAGCCGATGATGACCAGGCCGCCGGTGAGCACGGTGATCGCGCCGAGCCCGGTCTCCGCCGTCTGCTGGACCATCTGCTCGACGGTCTCCACGTCCCGTACGACCTTGGCCTGGAGCACTCCGGCGCTGACCCTGGAGTGGTAGCCGATGGAGAGCTGCTGCATACGGGTGCACAGGGCCGAGCGCAGGTCGGTGCCCATGCGGCGGACGCTGCCGTAGAGGAGGCGGACGTAGAGGACGTGCAGGGGGTAGTTGATCAGCAGGATGAACAGGATGACGCCGGTGCTGATCCAGAGTCTGCTGACGGGTTGGTGCTGGACGACCGTGTCGATGATGGCCGCGGTGATCAGCGGGAGCAGCCAGATGGGGCTGTGCTTGACCGTGAACACGACCACGGCCAGGGCCAGGCGTCTGCGGTCTTCGCGGAACAGGTAGGCGAGGGTGCGGATCGGGTGTTCGTCGCGGTAGCGGTGGTCGAGCGGCTTGTCCGTGGACGACGCCATCGGTGGTGGTCCTCCCCCTGTGACCGGTTGGCGGGCAAGCGCTTTCTTCCCTTGCCCGCCGCAACTACACCTCCGGCGTCACCGCCGCCTCAGGCTGCGTCCAGCTCCGCGAACTCCTCGGCGGAGAGCGTCAGTTCCGGTGCGGCGGCCGAGTCGCGGATCGTCTCGGGACGGCTGGAGCCCGGAATCGGTACGACGACCGGCGACTTGGCGAGCATCCAGGCCAGGCACACCCGCTGCGGGCTGACGCCGTGCTTCTCGGCGATCTTGGCGAACGGCGCGTAGGCGGAGCCGAGTTCACCGGCGCGGCTGATACCCCCGAGGGGGCTCCAGGGCAGGAACGCGATACCGAGTTCGTCGCACAGCTCAAGCTCCGGTTCGCTGGAGCGGAAGGCCGGGGAGAACTGGTTCTGCACAGAGACCAGCCGTCCGCCGAGGATCTCGTTGGCGAGCCGGATCTGCTCCGGGTTCGCGTTGGAGATCCCGGCGAGGCGGATCTTGCCCGCGTCGAGCAGGTCCCGGATCGCGCCGACGGAGTCCGCGTACGGGATCCTCGGGTCGGGGCGGTGGAACTGGTAGAGCCCGATGGCCTCCACGCCCAGTCGGCGCAGGGACGCCTCGCAGGTCTCCTTGAGGTACTCGGGGCTGCCGTTCAGGGTCCAACTGCCGTCCCCGGGACGGAGATGCCCGCCCTTCGTCGCGACCAGGACGTCCGCGCCGCGGTCGTGCGAGGCGAGGGCCTTGGCGATCAGGGTCTCGTTGTGTCCGACCTCGTCGGCGTGCAGATGGTAGGCGTCCGCGGTGTCGATCAGCGTCACGCCCGCGTCGAGGGCGGCGTGGATCGTGGCGAGGGAGCGTGCCTCGTCCGGCCGTCCCTCGATCGACATGGGCATACCGCCCAGGCCGATCGCACTGACCTCGACGTCACCGATACGGCGGGTGTCCATTGCTCGTGCTCCTCTTCCGGTCTTCCGGCTGTCGCGCAGAACCGTGCCGTCCCGCCCCGCCCGACGACCGATCGGGTCGCGGGCAGGCAGGGCACGTCCTCCAGCCTCTCCGTCCCCGGTCCGCAGGTCCAATAGAAGAAATCGAACGCATCCAGCAGCGGGACTGCTCAATGACCGCGCGGCCGCGACGGGTGCCGCGTTTGTCAGGACTTCTTAAGTCGCGCATGAGCGTCTCCACAGGTACGGCGCCCAGGCTCGGAGTAGTTGCACCGGCGAAGGGAGCCCCACCATGGACAACCACGACCTGCTGTCCCGGAGAGGCACGTGCCTCATGGCCGCCGGGCTGGCCTGTGCGGTGGCGGGAGCCGGGCTCGGCAGTACGTCCGCCGTCGCGGATTCGTCGTCTCCCGCATCCGCGGCGACGGCCTCGCCGGCTCCGACGCCGACGAGTCCGGAGGGCGGCGGCGCCCAGGCCGACCCGTCCGACGGCGGTGCAACCGGCATCGTCGACGCCACGACCACGTCGGGCTTCACCATGACGACCGCCACGGGCGTGAAGGTGACCGTGACCGAAACCTCCGCCACGAAGACCACCGGCGCCCCGGCCGAGGCCGTGCAGAAGGGTGCGAGCGTCCTCGTCCTCGGAACGGTCGACAGTGCGACCGTCGCCGCGACGCGGGTCGTCGTCCAGCGCGGCGGCGACGGCGGAGCGGCGGCCGCCGCAGCGGCGGGAGTGATCGCCTTCCAGCAGGGCACACCGTCCCCCGACAAGTCGGTCGGCCGCATCCCGGACTACACCGAGGGCGAAGGCACGATCATCAACGGCACGACCGCCTACAAGGCGATCAAAGCGGCCCAGGCCGTCGTCCCCGGCGGCGTCAACGACCGTGTCGTCGAACTGAGCGACGGCGAGTACGAGGTCCACAACATCAGCGTCAACTGGCCGCACCACGTCTTCGTCGACAAGAATTTCAAGGTCGTCGGCTGGGAGTAGGCGCCGCCGGGGCTTGCGCACCTGCCCCGTTCGTATGGCACGCTCACCGGCGACCGGCCGCTCGGAGCGACTCCGGTGGTCACCAGGTTCGCCGCGCGGATGCACACCCGTGAATCCGCCCCGTGGAGAGGCACCGCCATGCGCATCGGACTGCTCGGCACCGGCCCCTGGGCACAGATGGCACACGCCCCCGCCCTCGCCGGGCACGCGGAGTGGGACTTCGCGGGGGTGTGGGGCCGCCGCCCGGACGCCGCCAAGGAACTGGCCGACGAGTACGGCGTCCCGGCCTACGACGATGTGGACGCGCTCCTCGCGGACGTGGACGCCGTCGCCGTGGCCCTTCCGCCGTCCGTGCAGGCCGAGTTGGCGGTGCGGGCCGCGCGGGCGGGCCGGCATCTGCTGCTGGACAAGCCCCTCGCCCCGACGGTCGAACAGGGACAGGCCGTGGTCGACGCGGTGCGGGAGGCCGGGGTCGCGTCGGTCGTGTTCTTCACCACCCGCTTCCTGCCCGAGACCGAGGCGTGGATCGCCGAACAGGCCGCCGCCGAGGGCTGGTTCACCGCCCGGGCCGAGTGGCTGGGCTCGGTGTTCACCAGCGACAGTCCGTTCGCCGCCTCGCCCTGGCGGCAGGAGAAGGGCGCGCTGTGGGACGTCGGCCCGCACGCGCTGTCCGTGCTGCTGCCGGTGCTCGGTGACGTCCGCCGGGTGGCGGCGGCCGTACGGGGTCCCGGGGACACGGCCGTACTGGTCCTCGACCATGTGGGTGGTGCGTCGAGCACGCTCACTCTGAGCCTCACGGCGCCGCCCGCGGCGGCGGGGGTCGCGGTCGAACTCCGGGGCACGGCCGGGGTGACCAGCCTCCCGGACCGCGCGGGCAACGCGGTGTCCGCCCTGAGCCGGGCCGCCGACGCGCTGGGCGAGGCCGTCCGCACGGGCCGACCGCACCCGTGCGACGCGGCTTTCGGGCAGCGGGTCACGGAGATCCTGGCGCGGGCGGAGGCGATGGTGACCGGCGAAGCCGGCTGATCACTTGCCGCCGGGCGCCTCCGCGTCCCCGTCCTCGTCGTCCTCGAACGGCTCGTCGCTCCACCGGAACCAGGCCCGCTCCCCGTCGATGTGCAGCAGGAACTCGGGCACGGGCCCGTCCGACGAGGTGAGCGTGACCTGTCTGCGGACCTCGTCGTAGACCTCCTCCCACCGCGTCCAGTCGTCGTCCGCCTGGGCCAGGGCGAGTTCCCGAGCGAACAGGTCCCGTACGGCGTCGAAGGCCGGACCCGCGGTGAACTTGCCGGACAGCCAAGGGAAATCGGCGTCGTCGATCAGGATCTCCCCGACCAGTTCCCCGACCGTCTCCTCGCCGCCGCGCACCTGCCAGACCTCGCCGACGAACCCCATGCCCGCCTCCATCCCGCCGTAGAGCCATGTGCCGTGGATCGACCTGCCGCCAGCATGGCACCCGGCACTGACAGTCGGCCCGGCACGGATCACGGGCCGGGCCGACTGCTCTACTAACCGACGCGTCTACTCGACGAACTGGAAGTGGGCGCGCTCCCGGATCACCGGATAGCCGACCGCGGCGAAGTGCGCGGCCATCGGGAAGTTGCCCTGGTCCGTGGCGGCGGCGATGAACTCGGCGCCGCGCTCGGCGAGATAGTGGGTGCACTCGGCGAGCAGGTCGCGGGCGTAGCCGTGGCCGCGCTGCTCCGGTACGACGCCGATGAACCCGACGCAGGGGCCCGACGGGTTACGGGCCGGGATGTGGATGCCCACGAGGTCGCCCTCGGGGGTACGGGCCACCTGCCACCACTCGCGCGGGGACGGGCACCAGCGGAAGAAGTCGATCTCCTCCTGTGCGGCCTTTTCGACTCCCCCTTGGCTGGTGGCCCGTTGGGCGTGGGCGTCCAGGGTGACGGAGTGGATGCGGCGCAGTGCGTCGAAGAACACGGCGTCGTCGGGTTCGGGGGCGAAGTCGAGGCGTCCGGGGCGTTCGGGCAGGTCGCACTCCGGGGTCCATCGGTAGATGAACCGCTCGACGAGGAAGTCGTAGCCCGCCGAGCGAAGTGCGGTGAAGCGGGCTTCGGCGGCGGCGCGGGTCTCGGGGCTGTCGCGCCAGCCGGGAGGGAGGTTCAGCTCCGCGTCCACTCGCCAGGGCACGCTGCGCAGGAGTTCGGCGCCTGCCTCCTCCTCGCCCTCGATCAGGTCGAAGCAGTCGACGGTGTTCGGTGTCGTCGGGGCCACCCCACCAGGCGGCGCGCGCGACGACCGTGCCGTCGCGCAGGGCCACCCGCTGCCAGTCGGGCCGCCAGGTCGTCAGCCGGTGCGCGGCTCGGGCGCCCAGCGGATCGGGAAGTGCGTCGAAAAGGTGCGCGTCGTTCTCGTCGAGCGCGCGAATGACCAGATCGGTCATGGACTGATTCCTCCGGGATGCGTACTGCGTGAAGCGCTCCCGGTCAGGTCAGTCTTGGCACACCGGGTCAACAGGGAGGGAGCGCTGGGGTGTTGTGAACCTCATGGCACTCGCCTCCTTCCGTCGGTCTCCGGGCGTGCACGCAGACTCTAGGGAGTTGATCTCCCATCTGTCCACCGCATAAGGAGTTCCAGCGATGCGCCGGTCTGGGCCTGGACGGCGCTGAACGTCGGGGCCGCCCAACCCCGCACCTGCGCGGCGCACAACCGGCGGAGTTCGCGGAGTTCCTCAGGCGGTACTCGACAGTGCGTCAATCAGCGGCGGGAGCCCCTGCCGTCCGCTCCCTGCGACCGCTCGCCGCCACCAGGGCGATCACCGCGAGCACCGCCAGGAAGACGAGCACCAGGAGCAGCACCGTCAGGACGGTGGGGTGATTCCACAGGGCGAACAGCAGGGCAAGCAGCAGCAGGAAGCCGATCGTGAGCCGACGCCGGTTGTCCGCCGTCCACGTCCCCACCCGGCCGGTCCGGATGTCGTGGGCGTCCGCCCACCGGGCGACGGAGTCGGCGGTGTGCTCGGACCTGGTCCGCACGGCCCGCGCCCCTCGGCCGGGCCCCACGAAATACGCGCCGAGGGCGACGACCACACCGAGCACGATCACGGTGCGCAGCGTGACCCGCAGGAAGTGCAGGAGATGGTCGAAGACGGCTGCCGCGGCCGCCTCCGACTGCACCTGCGGGGGCAGATGGTCCAGGTAGTAGCGACGGGCGACGACCAGGCCGATCGCGACGATCAGGGCAGCCCCGGCGGCACCCAGGGCGGTCTTCGCCAGGGCACGCCGGCGTCCGTACGCGAGGAACACTCCCGCCGCCCCGAGGACCACCGTGAGCACCGGCATCCAGGTACCGACCACGTCGAGGGCGTGCGCCGCGTTCTGCATGCGCTTGAGCTGATCGGACTTGAAGAGCACCATCTGCTTGTTGACGTCCGGGATGTTCTCGGCCGGTGTCAGACCGGCGTCGACGAGGTCCTGCTTCACCCGGTCGACGGCGGTGCCGACATCCAGCGTCACGGTGCCGTCGTCGACGCCGACCGCGCCGCGTCCCTTCCCGGTCAGGGCGTGCACCACGGCCGCGTGGGCGGCCCGGTTCGCCGAGGTCCACACCTTCTCGAACCTGTCGCTCCGGACGAAGCGCGTCGCCACCTTGTCCGCGGCGCCGGTCACGGCGGCGTCCAGTTGCGGGGCCAGCCCCCGCACCGCCCGGGCCGCGGTGGGCGGCAGACCTTGCGACTGCAGCCAGGCCGCGAGTTCGGCGGTGGCGCGCTTGCCGTCGACCCGTACGTCGACGGCCTGGACGATGCGGTTGCGCGCGGCGTCCTCGATCGCCGGGTCGGAGGCGAGGGGTTTCACCGTGGCGACGTAGCGGTCCGTGTCGAGGACGATGTCGTGCACCCAGACGGTCAGTACCGACACCGGGACCAGGACGCAGGTGAGGACGATCAGAACCGCCGACGCGACCTTCCGTACGATCCGGCCGGTGGTGGTCGACCGGCCGGCCGGCGATGGGCCCTCCGGGCCAGGGGCCTGTGATGGTTCCCGCGGGCTGGTCATCCGTCCTCCAGGCGTGGGGCGCGGCCTGTTGTGGCTGCCGTTGGTATCCATTGCTCCCGATCCCAGGACATGCGGCATCCGGGGTGCGCCATCCGGAGTGCACACAGGGGTACGGCGGCCGTTCGTCGTGTCGATGCCGAGCACGCCGATGCCAGGTCGGATCATGCACAGGTCGGCATATTCGATCCCGATTGGTGCCCAATGTCGGAAAATGGATCAGCCGGACGGTGCTGCGCTCCGTCGCGGGGCGAGTCGCCGCGGCAAGTGACCGCGACAGCGCGGTCCGCAGCCCCGGCCGACGCCTGGGCGGTCGGCATGGTGCACCTGCCGGGCGGCCCGTTCCTGATGGGCGCGGAGGACGACTGGGTCGTTCCCCAGGACGGAGAGGGCCCCGTTCATCCGGTCCGTCTCGTGCCCTTCTGGATCGACCGCTGCGCGGTCACCAACGCGGAGTTCGAGGAATTCGCCGACGCGACCGGGCACATCACGGATGCCGAACGCTACGGCTGGTCGTTCGTCTTCGCCGGGCTGCTGCCCGACGACTTCCCGGACACCCGCTCGGTCGCCGAGGCCCCCTGGTGGCGGCAGGTGTACGGGGCGTGCTGGCGCCACCCCGAGGGCCCCGGCTCCGAGCTGGAGGAACGCGCCGAACACCCGGTCGTCCACGTCTCGTGGAACGACGCCACCGCCTACGCCGCGTGGGCGGGAAAGCGGCTGCCGACCGAAGCGGAGTGGGAGTACGCCGCCCGCGGCGGTCTCGAACAGATGGTGTTCCCCTGGGGCGACGAGCTGGAGCCCGGCGGCGAGCACCGGATGAACGTGTGGCAGGGCATCTTTCCCGACCGCGACACCCGCGCGGACGGCTGGTACGGAACGGCGCCCGTCACCACGCACCCGCCGAACGGACACGGCCTGCACAACATGTGCGGCAACGTCTGGGAGTGGTGCGCGGACTGGTACTCGCCCGCCTACTACGCGCGCAGCCCGCACGACGATCCGCCCGGCCCGTCGTTCGGCGTGGAGCGCGTGATCCGAGGCGGGTCCTACCTGTGCCACGCCTCCTACTGCCGCCGCTACCGCGTCGCCGCCCGCAGCTCCAGCACCCCCGACAGCAGCACCGGCAACCAGGGGTTCCGCTGCGCCCGCGAAGCCACACCGGTGAGGTCCCGGTGAGCGGTGGCAGTGCGTGGACCGGGGCGGCCGTGGCCACCGTCACGGCGGGGTACGCGCTCGTCTCCCGACGGCTCTCCACGACCGCCGTGTCGGGGCCCATGGTGTTCGCCGGATTCGGGGTGGCCATCGGCCCGCTCGGGCTCGACCTCCTCGACCTGGAGCACGACGCGGGACCGGTGCTCACCCTGGTCGAAGCGGCCCTGACACTGGTCCTGCTGACCGACGCGATGTCCGTACGACGACGTGATCTCCAGGTCGGCGGATTCCTTCCCGGCCGGCTGCTGGGGATCGGACTGCCGTTGACCATCGGGGCGGGCTGGCTCCTGGCCTGGCCGCTGCTGCCGGGGCTGACCGTGTGGGAGCTGGCGCTGGTCGGGACGATCCTGGCGCCGACCGACGCGGCGCTGGGCAAGACCGCGGTCTCCAGCCCGCGTGTCCCGCCACTCGTGCGCAGCGGTCTGAACGTCGAGAGCGGCCTCAACGACGGGATGGCGCTGCCCTTCTTCCTGCTGTTCCTCGCGGCACTGCCGGGAACACACGCCTCGGAGGAGGGAGTCGCCGGGGTCTTCTGGCGTGCGCTCGTGGTCAGCACCGTGCTGGGCCTGGCCGTCGGAGGGTTCGGCGGATGGCTGTTGTCCTGGTCGCGCGGGCGGGGTTGGGTCAGTGGGACCTGGTGTCAGGTGTTCGTCCTGGCCGTGGCGGCGGGCTCGTACACGCTGGCGGTCGTCGTCGACGGGAGCGGGTTCATCGCGGCCTGGGTGGCCGGCTTCGCCTTCGGTGTCTCCCAGCGGCGCTCCACAGCGCCGGAGCCCGCGGACGAGGGTGCGGACACGGCGCGGCTCGCCGAGCAACTCGCCGAGTTCATGGCGTCGTTGAGCTTTCTGGTGTTCGGTGCCGTGCTGCTCGGGCCGGCTCTGGAGCACCTCGACTGGCGGATCGTCACGTACGCCGTGCTGAGCCTCACGGTGGTGCGCATGCTGCCCGTCGCCGTTTCCCTGATCGGGAGTCGGCTGGCCCTTCCCACGGTCGGCTACATCGGGTGGTTCGGGCCGCGCGGACTCGCGTCCGTCGTCTTCGGGCTGCTGGTGGTGGAGGAACAACACGTGCCGGGGGTTCGGCTCATCGGCCGGGTCGTCGCGGTCACGGTCGCACTGAGCATCCTGCTGCACGGCATGTCCGCCGTGTTCCTCGCGAACCGGTACGGCGCCTGGCATCGGAGGGCCGCCGCCGCGCGACCACACCTGCGTGAGGGGACACCGGAGGGGAACTCCGGCACGCGCTAGGACAGAGACGAGTCACGGAGGAATCATGGGTGGAGACGACACAGGGCATCGCGGCAGCAGCAGGACGCAGCGGTGGGCGGCACGGCTGGCGATCGCTGCGGCCGTCGTCGCCGTGGCTCTGCCTCTCGTGGTCGCGGGTTTCCGGAGCCTGGGGCTGGCCGCCGTCGCGTTGGCCGGGCTCGCCCTGAGCGCGGCCGGGCTGTGGTGGGCCCTCAGCCGCAGGGGACTGGTCAGGTGGCTCGCGGTCGCCCTGGCCGTGGCCGTGCAGGGGGCGGTGATCGCGCTCTTCGTGGCTTTCGGCCTGTTCTGGCTCGTGATCGTCGTTCTCGTGCTGTGGGCCGTGGTGTGTTTCGAGGGCTGGGCCGCGCTCACCGAGGACGGCGGACGTGTCGCTCCGGTCGAATACCGCACCCCTGCGCCCGAGCGCCCGTTCCTCATCATGAATCCGCGCTCGGGCGGCGGGAAGGTCGGGAGGTTCGGCCTGCGGGAGAAGGCCGAAGCCCTGGGCGCCCAGGTCGTGTTGCTCGACCCGGCGCACCCCCGGGACGTCGCCGCGCTCGCCCGGGACGCGCTGGCGAACGGTGCGGACCTTCTCGGCGTGGCGGGCGGAGACGGCACGCAGGCCCTGGTCGCCGACGTGGCGGCGGAGCACGACGTCCCCTTCATGGTGATCTCGGCCGGTACCCGCAATCACTTCGCCCTCGACCTCGGGCTCGACCGCGAGAACCCGGCCACGTGCCTCGACGCGCTCGCCGACGGTGTCGAACTCCGTGTCGACCTCGGGCGCGTCGGAGAGCACACCTTCGTCAACAACGTGTCGTTCGGCGCCTACGCCGAGGTCGTCCAGAGCCCCGCCTACCGGGACGACAAGATCGGCACCATTCTCCGGATGCTGCCGGACGTCCTGACCCATCACATCGGCTCCCGGCTCAGGGTCCGGGGCCCGGGAGTCAGCATCGACTCCCCCCAGGCCGTGCTCGTGAGCAACAACCCGTACAGCACGGACGACCCGGTGGGCCTGGGGCACCGGGAGCGACTGGACACGGGTGTCCTCGGAGTACTGGGCGTCAACGTCGACAACGCGGCCCAGGCGGCCGAACTGATCCGTGGCCGACGCTCGTCCGGGCTCACCGTCGCCACCGCGCAGGACGTCGTCATCCATGCCGACACGCCCGAGGTGGAGGTCGGCATCGACGGCGAGGCGCTCTCCCTTCCCACCCCCGTCCGATGTGCGATCCGCCCTCAGGCCCTGCGCGTACGTGTCCCCCGCAGTCGGCCCGGCGTACCCCGGACGCGGCCCCGTCTGGACTGGCGGCGACTGCGCGATCTGGCGCTGGCGCACGGACGGGTCAGCGGCGGCGCAGGTACCACACCAGCGCGGTGATCGCGGCGACGGCGAAGACCGCGAGCAGCATCACGCTCCAGTGCTGGTCGCCGAAGCGAAGGTCGGCGGCCAGCACGACGCCCACGATCACGACCGGCACCAGGCACGCCAGCAGGACCCGCACCGTCACCAGGAGAAGCCCCGGGCGCAGCGTGGCCCGCCGCTCCGCCGGACCGCTCGTAGGCAGCACGCCGGTCCCGCCGTGCAGGGCGAAGTGCCGGGCGGCGACGCCGGCGAGCTCGTTGGTCGCGCGCCGGTACGTCTCGGCGCAGACCGGAACCCAGACGAACGGCACCACGAAGCCGACGAGGACCAGCGCGATCACGCCCACCCACACCGCGGCGCTACGCAGCCTTCCACGCGGATGTTCCTGGGGCGTGACGAGACCGATGAGGTACGCCAGTCTCCTGACGGTGCTCCACCAGCCGGCCTTCGCCTCGCCGCCCCCGGCCGCGGGACGTGCCTGCCGCAGCGCCTCCTCGGCCTGCACGACCGTCGGATGGACGCCCTGGATCACGAGGAGGTCGGCCACGACCGTCTCGTCCCCGGGGTCACGGCCGGACAGGGCCGCGAGTTCGAGCACCATCCGCACCTGGGCGAGCAGCGCACCGCAGAACGCGATCGGCAGCAGCGCCATGAACGGGCCGCCCAGGAAGGAGCCCTCCACGACGGAGGTGCGAACTCCCCGGCGCACCACCTGGTGTGCCCATTCAGCGGTGTCCACTTGCTGTTCCGGTCCCCCGGGCTGTGGCTGGGCCATCCGCTCCGCGGCCGGCGGGCCGAGGAGTTCGACCGCGAACACGGCCATGCGCTCCGGCATGTGCCGCGGATCCGCGCGGACCGTACGCAGCAGTTTCCTGGCCGCGCCGGGAGTATGACGCCCCGCTGACTCGCCGTCCTTCACCTGCCGCACGCTAGCCAACCCGGCGCGTCTTTCCGCTTCGCCGATCTCTCTCACCGGTTGATTCACCCGGATGAAGCGCACAGGGCGCGAGCCCCTGAAGGCGGTGGCGGCCTCTCTGTGCGAGGAATGGACTGTGAATCGTAAGCAGCTCGGGGACTGGGCGAGGGCGGCTCAGGACATGCCCCGGCGGACACCGGTGATCGGGCGGATGCTCGGCCGGCTGATCAGCGTGAACTGGATGGACGCCAGCGCGCGGCTGGCGGCCCAGACGTTCCTCGCCGCGCTGCCGCTGCTCATCGTGGTGGCCGCGTTCGCGCCGAAGGCCGTCAAGGACACGCTGGTCGACTCCGTCCAGGCCATGCTCGGGAGTGACGCGCCGGTCGAGGACATCGAGAAGACGTTCGGCGCGCAGGGCGGCACGAAGGAGACGTACGGAGCTGTCGGAATCGTCGTCACGCTCATTTCGGCGACCGCCCTCAGCCGCGCCCTGCAGAGGGTCTGCGAACGCTGCTGGGATCTGCCCAAGGCCGGCACTCGAATGGCCGCATGGCGCTGGCTGGCGTGGCTGCTGGGCTGGCTGGCCACGGTGCTGTTGCAGGCTCCGTTGCGCCACGGCTTCGGAGGCGGCACCTGGCTCGGTGTCCTGCTCTCGCTGGCGACCTCCGTGCTGCTGTGGTGGTGGACGCAGCATCTGCTGCTCGCGGCGCGCATCGGCTGGCTGCCGCTGCTGCCCGGAGCCGTGCTGACGGGCGTCGGCATGGTGGCGTTCGTCTACGCGTCGGGTCTGTTCATGCCCGCGACCATGAAGCGGAGCATCGACCAGTTCGGTTCCCTCGGCTACGTGTTCACGCTGCTCTCGTGGCTGATCGGGTGCAGTTGCGTGGTCGTCGCCGGAGTCGCGCTGGGCCAGGTCACCGCGGTTTCGGGGCCGTTCCCGCGGTGGCTGGGCACTCCTGCGGAGGGCGAGGAGTCGTAGGTCCGTCAGCCCCTGAGGATGCGGTCCTTCTGGACGGCGAACTCCTCGTCCGACAGCACGCCCTGCTCATGGAGCTTGCCCAGGCGTTCCAGGTTGGAGATCTCCTCGTCCGTCAGCCCCGAGGACGCGTGCGCGGCGGCTTCCGCGTCGGGCACGGTCTGCTGTGCGGCGGCACGCTCGGCCCGGTGCCGGGCGACCCGGCCGGAGACCGCGCTCGCGGTGCCGGCGGCCACCGCCGTACGGGCGGCCACTCCCACGAGGCCGGGACGATCGCGACGCGCCAGACGGCGACCCAGCATGGCACTCACCTTCCCTTTCCGGTGCGGGTGTACCGCCTCAGGCGGCATCCTGGTACGCCCGCTCCACCACTTCGGCGGGGATGCGCTCATGTGCGACGAGCCGGCCCCCGGCGCGGCGGACCGCGCCCGCCATCCCGGCGGCCCAGGTGTCCTCCCACAGGAGGAGGGCCGCCGACGAGTCCGGCGGGAGTTCCCCGGCGACCAGGTCGAGGTCCTCCCGGGTGAACAGCCCGCCGACCTCTCCGTCGATGTCGTCGAACACCGATGCCTCCGTGGGGTCGAGGGCGTCGAGCTCGATGTAGGAGACGGCGCCGTCCGCGTCCTTCTTGACGAAGGTCAGATCGAGGATCCGCACGGTGCCGCTCGCCACGAGAGCCTTCAGCTCCGGTGCGATCTCGCCCCGGAAACGGTTGCCGGGAAAGGCGACGACGACGTATTCGACAGGTCCCACGTCCATGGCTGTGCCCCTTCCTCACCCACCGTCAACCGGCGAGCACCTTCTCCTTGGCCTGCTCGTACTCGGCGTCGGTGATGTCCCCGTGGTCGTGCAGACCGGCGAGCTTCGAGAGTTCCTCGACGTGACCTGTGGGTGCGGGCGTGCCACCGCCGGTGTTGGCGGCCTCCCGGACGTAGGCCTGGAATTCCTGTTCGTTCCTGCGGGCCCTGCGCATCTCGCGCTCTCCCATGCCCTTGCCGCGGGCGATGAGGTACACGAAGCAGCCGAGGAACGGCAGGACGACGCAGAAGACCGACCATCCGGCCTTGCCCCAGCCGCTCATCGAGTCGTCCCGGAAGATGTCGCCGAAGACGCGGAAGAGCAGCATGAACCACAGGATCCAGAGGAAGACCCACATGATGGTCAGGAAGGCGTTCAACAGCGGATAGTCCATGATCCTTCTCCTTGGTACGGCGTCATGGGCACTGACTTGATCACTGGCGTCCCATGGCGATGCGGATGCGGTCCTCGGGCCGGATGAAGTGGTCCGCGTCGTTGGGCCCGGTGTCGACCTGGACCCAGTGGATGTCTCCGGTGAAGGCGCCGTCGGGGCTCCCGTAGTCGGGGGCGACCGGAGTGCCGGTGTCCAGGCCCACGTCGGCGGTCTCGTCGGCGGAGAACAGGAACGGCAGCGTGTGCTTGACGCGGCCCTCGCCCACGTTGTCGCCGTCGTAGTAGAGGGAGACGGTGCCGCCCTTGCCGAGGCCGCCGCCGTCGTAGGCGAACTCCATCCGTACCTGGTGTTCGCCGGAGGGCAGCGGGCGCTCGGCCTCGACCTGGGCGATCTCCAGGGCGCAGAGGTTGTACGCGAACTTGGCCCGGCCGTGCCTGGTGTACAGGCTCCAGCCGCCGAAGCTGCCGCCCTGGGCGAGGATCACGCCCTCTACGGGACCGTCGGTCGAGGCGATCTCCGCGGTGACGGCGAAGGACTTGTTCTTGACGTTCACCAGGCTGCTCTCGGTCAGCCGTCCCATGCCGCCGTACAGCAACTGGTGGTCGGAGCGGATGAGTTCGGGCCGTCCCGCGATCTCCGCGTTGAAGCGTTCGGCGGTCCGGTCGTCCATGGGCAGGACGTTGTAGCGGGTGGCCTCGATCAGCCAGAGCCGTTGCAACTCGTGCAGTTTCCCGGGCATTTCGGCGGCCAGGTCGTGGGCCTGGCTGGGGTCGGTGGAGCCGTCGTAGAGCTCCCACACGTCGTCGTCGAAGGCGACCTGGCTGCCTGTCGCCACCCATGGGGTGCGGTGCTTGGTGACGGCGGACCAGCCCCTGCGGTAGATGCCGCGGTTGCCGAACATCTCGAAGTACTGCTGGTCGTGGCGCTCGGGCGCGTCGGCGTCCTCGAAGCTGTAGAGCATCGAGATGCCCTCCATCGGCGACTGCTGCACGCCGTTGACCGTGGTGGGCTCGGGGATCCCGGCCGCTTCGAGGATCGTCGGGGCGACGTCGATGAGGTGCGTGAACTGGCCGCGGTTCTCGTCGTTGGCCCGGATGCGGGCCGGCCAGTGGACGATGGTGCCGTTGCGGGTGCCGCCCCAGTGCGAGGCGACCTGCTTGGTCCACTGGTAAGGCGTGTCCATGGCGTGCGCCCAGCCGACCGCGTAGTGGTTGTACGCCTCCGGGGTGCCGAACTTGTCGATGCGGGAGGCCATGAACTCCGGGGTCTCGATCCCCGCCATGCCGTTGAAGGCGAGCAGCTCGTTGAAGCTGCCGCGCAGGCCTCCCTCGGCGGAGGCGCCGTTGTCGCCGGTGATCACGTACGTCAGCGTGTCGTCGAGAATCCCCAGCTCCTCCAGGGCGGCGAGCAGCCTGCCGATGTGGTGGTCGGTGTGGGTGAGGAAGCCTGCGTAGACCTCCATCTGCCGTGCGAGCACGGGCCGGAGCTCCGCCGGGATCTCCTCCCAGGCGGGGATCTGCGCGTGGCGCTTCGTCAACTGGGCGTTCGGCGGGACGACTCCGAGCTCCTTCTGCCGGGCGAGGGTGTCCTCCCGGATCGCGTCCCAGCCCATGTCGAAGCGGCCGCGGTAGCGGCCGGACCACTCCGTGGGCACATGGTGCGGTGCGTGGGTGGCGCCCGGTGAGAAGTAGCAGAAGAACGGGCGGTCCGGCATCAGGGTCTTCTGCTGGCGCACCCAGCCGATGGCCCGGTCGGTGAGGTCCTCGGTGAGGTGGTAGCCCTCCTCGGGGGTCTTCGGCGGGTCGATCGGTGACGTGCCCTCGTACAGCGCGGGTTCGTACTGGTTGGTCTCGCCGCCGATGAAGCCGTAGAAGTACTCGAAACCGCCGCCGCCCGTGGGCCAGGCGTCGAAGGGGCCGGCCGGGCTGGTCTGCCACACGGGGACCTCGTGGCACTTGCCGAACTGGGCCATGGAACAGCCGTTGAGCTTGAGGATCTCCGCGAGGGGCGCCTTCGTGTTGGGGCGCATCGAGTTGTAGCCGGGCGCCGAGGTGGCGATCTCGGTGACGCCGCCCATGCCCACGGAGTGGTGGTTGCGGCCGGACAGGAGGGCCGCGCGGCTCGGGAAGCACAGGGCGGTGGTGTGGAAGCGGGTGTAGCGCAGGCCGTTGCGTGCCAGGCGGTCGAAGACCGGGGTCTCGCAGGGGCCGCCGAAGGTGCTGGGGGCGCCGAAGCCGACGTCGTCGAGCATGATCAGCATGACATTCGGCGCCTGCTCCGGCGGCAGCAGCGGGCGGATGGGCGGGAACGAGGTGTCCGGGTCCTTCGCGTCATACGTGATCGGTCCCAGACGGTGCACGTCGGGGATCGGGAGAATCTGGCGGTGGGTCTCGGACATGAGCCGTGCCTTCCTTCCAGGTCGTCCCGGTGGGGCCACGCTTTCCCTGCCCCCCACGGTGCGCCGGCGTCGCGCCCGGGCGCCTCACCCGTCCCGGGTGAAGACCGGCGCGGCTGTGCGGCCGGCCGCATGTCGTCCGGGCCAGCGGGCTGACCAGCATCCTTTGCGGCATTCCGGGCCTGGGGCGATGATCAATCGGTAGGCGTTTTTCCGGACTGCGAACTGCGGTGTTGCGGTGAGTGCCATGCCCGATCCGACCTCCGACGGACATGGGGACGCTGCTGCCGAACACCTTGCGCCGAGCGGTGATCCGCTCCTGGCAGCGCGGTTCAGCGTGCCGGTCCCTCCACACACGTTCGTGCGCAGACCGCGGCTCGTCGAGCGGCTGGCTCTGGGCAGCCAGGTACCCGTAACCCTTGTCAACGGGCCCGCGGGCGCGG
This sequence comes from Streptomyces sp. NPDC050548, assembly GCF_044457385.1. Lineage (NCBI taxonomy): Bacteria > Bacillati > Actinomycetota > Actinomycetes > Kitasatosporales > Streptomycetaceae > Streptomyces > Streptomyces sp. NPDC050548. The sequence goes on along the minus strand of NZ_JBITGV010000010.1, from coordinate 175,532 downwards.
GCAAAACACTGTTGGTGGCCGACTGGATCGCCACGGAGGGTCCGCCGAGCCGTCCGGCGTGGCTGACGGTGGAGGCCGAGGACAACGCCCCCGGCGTGTTCTGGACCTATGTGCTGGAGGCCATGCGGCGCCTCGGCCTGGGTCCGCCGGACGCCGTCGGCAGCCCGGCACGCGCCGGCGAGGTGGACCACTCGCTGCTGGCCAGGCTCGCGGCCCATCTCAGTGAGCTGACGGAACCCGTCGTGCTGGTGCTCGACGAGTTCGACCGCGTGGCGGGCTCGACGGAGATCGCCGACGAGCTCGAGTTCGTGCTCCGCCACGTGGGCGACGGGCTGCGTCTGATCCTCATCAGCCGTACGGAACCGCTGCTGCCGTTGCACCGCTACCGCGCCGCCGGCCAGGTCACCGACATCCGCGGGGCCGACCTGGCGTTCCTGCCGGAGGAGACGGCCGAGCTGCTGAGCAGGCACGGCATGCGGCTGCCGGAGCGTGGCGTGCGGGCACTGACCGAGCGGACCGGGGGCTGGGCAGCCGGGCTTCGGCTCTGCATCCTGGCGGCGCAGCAGGCCGAGGATCCCGACGTCTTTCTGAAGAACTTCGAAGCGGGCCAGAGCACGCTCGCCGACTTCCTGCTCGCCGAGGTGCTCGACACGCAGCCGGCCGAGACCCAGGACCTGATGCTGCGCAGCAGCATCCTCGAACAGATCCACCCCGACCTGGCCAACGCCCTCACGGGCCGTGACGACGCGGACCCGATCCTCGCCGGGCTGCAGCGCGCGAACGCGTTCGTCGGACCCGTCGGCCACTCCTGGTACCGGCTCCACCCGCTCTTCGCCGAGATCCTCCGGGTCCATCTGCGGGTCCGGTGCCCGGGGCTCGAACCCGAACTGCACCGGAGGGCGGCACGCTGGCTCAGCGAGGCGGGGATGTTCGCGGAGGCGCTGCCCCATGCCGCGGACGGCGGGGACTGGGAACGCACATCGCACCAGTTCGTCGAGGAGCTGGCGATCGGGCAGCTCCTCACGGGGCTGGATGCCGAACGCCTCGACCGGCTCTTCTCCCAGATGCCCCCGGCCACGCCCGGTCCAGCCGCGGATCTGGTGCGCACCGCCCGTCATCTGACCCGCCACGACGTCGACCGCGGGCTCGACCATCTGCGCCGCGCCGAGGACAACCTGCACAACGACGGCCCCCCGTCCCCGGCGCTACGACTCAGCTGCGCCGAGTTGCGGGTGCTCGCCGCCCGGATGACCGGCGCGGCCGATCTGGCCGAGGCCGCCGCACAGGACGTGGAGGCGGCGCGGCGCGCCGTTCCCGCCGAGCGCCTGGAAGCCCACCCCGAGCTGCGCGCCCTGATGCTCACCGACCTGGGATCGGCCCAGCTGTGGGCGGGACGCTTCGACGCCGCCCGGTCGACGCTGTCCGCCGCCGTACAGCTGCACAACGGTCCGCACACCGCGCTCCCCCGGCACGAATGTCTGAGCCGGCTGGCGCTGATCGACTTCCTGCGCGGCTGGCCCGACCGCGCCGAGAGGCATGCCCGGGAAGCGGTCGCCGAAGCGGAGCGCGGCGGACTGCCTCCCGCCACCCGTACCGGAGTCGCCCAGCTGGTGCTGGCCGCCGTCGCCCTCGACCGTGACGAGCTCGCCGCCGCACACGCCGGCCTCGACCAGGCCGCCGCCTCCACGGCGGCCGCGCACGATCCCATCGTGCGCGCGGGCCTGACCCTCCTGCGGTCGCGCCTCCTGCTCGCCAAGGGCAACCCCGAAGCGGCACTCCGCGTCCTGGACGAGCTGGAGGAACCGCACTCCGTCGCCGAGCCCTCGCCATGGGTGTGCGACCGCACGGCCCTCACGATGGCCGGCGCGCACCTCGCGGCAGGCCGGCCGGAGGTCGCCATGGAGATCCTCGCGAAGGACCCGGCCGCCGGGCCGGAGAGCGTGGTGGCCGCCGCCCGCGCCCGGCTTGCCCTCGGCCGCGCCGAAGAGGCGCTGGACCTGCTCGCCGCACTCCCGGGCGGACCGGACGAGGGTCCCGCCGTCACGACCAGGGTGCTGCTGGCGCAGGCTCAGGCCGCCGACGCGCTGGGCAACGGCTCGGCGGCGGAGCGCCTGACCACGAGAGCCCTGTCAAAGGCCCGCCCCGCGCGACTGAGGCGGCCGTTCATCGAGGCCGGGCCGTGGCTACGGCACCTGGTGCACCGCCGGCCGGAACTGACCCGCGGGCACGACTGGCTGCCGCCCGCGCTGGTGGTGCACACCCGGGTACCTCACACGCACGGCACAGGCCCCGACCTCCTGACCGAACCACTCAGCAGTCGCGAGCACGAGGTGCTGGAACGGCTGGCCCAGACGATGTCGACGGAGGACATCGCCGCGGACCTCCATCTGTCGGTCAACACCGTCAAGACCCACCTCAAGAACATCTATCGCAAGCTCGCGGCGACCCGGCGGAGCGAAGCTGTGCGGCACGCCCGGGAGCTGCACCTCCTGTGAGAAGGCGCCGGTCACCTGGGACGGGTGATGCCGCCCACCGTACGGCGGCCGCAGCATGGAGCGTGTGGCCTTGAGCCGCCGTACGACTGCGAGAGAAGCATGCTCATGCGATACGAGATCCGTGTCGACGGGGAGATGTCCCACACGATGACCGAGGCGTTCCCCGAGCTCGAAAGCGTCGTCGCGGCCGGGCAGACCGTGCTGTCCGGGCAGATCGCCGACGAGGTGCAGTTGTACGGCCTGCTGACGCGTTTCCAGTCACTGGGGTTGCACGTGGTGGAGATGCGCCGCCTGCATGAGTGATCCGGCCCGTGCGGCGGACCGGATCAGGGGGACGAACCCACTCAGGCGGCGAGCACCTTGGACTTGGCCTTCTCGTACTCGGCGTCGGTGATGTCGCCGTGGTCGTGCAGGCCGGCGAGTTTGGCCAGTTCGTCCGCCTTGTTGGCGCGCGGTGCCGTGTTCTCGGCCGCCGCCTTCTGCACGTAGGAGCGGAACTGCTGCTCCCGGGCCTGCGCCTGCTGCACGTCCCGCTTGCCCATGCCCTTGCCCCGGGCGATCAGATAGACGAAGACGCCCAGGTAGGGCAGTACGCAGACGAGGAGGGTCCAGCCCGCCTTGCCCCACCCACCGAGCTTGTCGTCGCGGAAGATGTCGCCGATGACCCTGAACAGGAGCATGAACCACAGCACCCACAGGAAGAACCACATCATGGTGAGGAACGCGTCGAGCAGGGGGTAGTCGGACATGTTGACCTCCGATGGCCGCAGCCGAGTGGTTTGACGGCACCACGTTCCACCGGCACGGCAGGCGGCGGATCACCCGGTACGGGTGGCCTCCCGGACGGCACGGTGGCCGCATCCTCACACCAGGAGCCCGTTCGACCCGCGCACCACGTGGTCGACATGCGACCAGGAGGCAGAGCCATGGCAACGGATCTCGTTCCCGGGACGGCGAACCTCGCGGATGCCTTGGCGGCCGTGGAGGCCGCGTACGGTGAGCTGAACGCCGGCGACGGCGCCGATGAGCGGTCGCTGCGGCGGCTCCACCAGTGCGCCGAGGAGCTGGCCGAGGCGACCGTCCGGCACGGGCACCGTCCCGGAGTCATCAGGCTCGACGAGCCGTGGAACCTGCCGGAGCGGCTGCGTCACCGCTACGTCGCGGCGGATCACGGGGCGCACTGGATCATGCGGCACTGCCACTGAGGTGTCCCGGCCCCCGTCGGGACCGCCGAGGCGGTGTGGCACGACGCGCGCGAACGACGCCCGGCTCTTACGGTGATCGCGTGGAGCTTGAGCCGTGGCACACGCGAGGTCCCGTCACCACGCCCCGCGTCAGGCGCCTGGCCGCGTTCCTGAGTCCGGCCGTGGCGGTGGCGACGATGGCGGCGGCGGTCGGACTCGGCCTGGGACTGCCGCACTGGGAGGACTCCCTCCCCCAAGTCGGTCTCACCTACGACTCGGGAACCGCCGCGACGACCCTCGCGGCCATCGCGGGCGGCATGATCACCCTGTCCGGGTTCGTCATCACCGCGGTCACCCTGGTCATCCAGACCGTGCAGAACATGTCTCCCCGGCTGATCGGGGTCATCGGCCACTTCCGCCGGTCGCTGGCCGTCGTGGGGCTGGTGACCGGCACCGCGGTGTACGCACTGGTCGTGCTGGCCCAGATCCGGCCCGACGAGACACCGCGCCTGTCCGTGACGGTGGCCGTCGCCCTGGTGGTCGTCGACACGGCCGTGCTGCTGCAGAGTCTCACCGGGCTCCGGCACCTGGTGACCGGCGGCGGGCTCGCCCGGGCGGTGGGTGAACTCATGGCCGGGTCGATCGACGCCGCGCTGCCGCCCAGCGGCACGGCGGTGGCTTCGGGCACGGCGGACGGCTGGGCCTCCGGATCGGCGGTTCCGTTGGTGCACACCGGGCGGTCGGGTGTCGTCCGGAACGTCGACGAGCGTCGGCTGCTGCGCATCGCGACGGACCGGGATGCCCGTGTCTCGCTCACTGTCGGCCCCGGTGACCATGTCGGTGAAGGCACGGTCCTGGGGTATGTGCACGGGCCGGCGCCGTCGCGCGGATCACGTCCCGTGCCCCTGCGCCGCCTGGCCTCCTGCGTACGCGTGGACCGTGTCCGCTCCATCGGCCAGGATCCGGCGTGCGGCCTCAGGCTCCTCGCCGACATCGCGATCCGCGCGCTCTCACCGGCCGTCAACGACCCCACGACCGCCGTGCAGGCACTGGACCAGATCGAGGAGACCCTCGTCCGGCTCGTCGCGCGTCCGCTCGGCGTGACCCTGGTGACCGACGCCGACGGGACACCCCGTCTGCGCCGGTCGGCACCGGGATGGCCCGAGCTGGTGAGTCTGGCGCTGGACGAGATCCTCGACTACGGGTCGACGTCCTTGCAGGTCGTACGGCGCGTACGGGTGCTGCTCGACACCGTCGCCGAAGCCGCTCCCGACCGCCGTCGTGCCCCGCTGGCCGAGCGCCTAGCCCTGCTGGACCGCCTCGCCCGCGCCTTCCGGGATCCGCTGCTCGTCGCGGTGGCGGAGGGTGCGGACCGGCAGGGACTCGGCGGGGCAAGGGCCCCGTCGAACCCTCGCTAGCCGTTCTGGTCCTTCCGCTGGACCACGCACAGCGCCCAGATGACGAACCCGTAGAGGGCGATCAGGGTGAGCGACCAGACGGGGTAGTACGGGATGGAGAGGAAGTTGGCGATGATCAGCAGCGCCGCGATGCCCACTCCGACGACCCTCGCCCAAGTGGCCGTCGCGAACAGGCCGAGGCCCACGATCATGGCGATCACGCCGAGCGACAGCTGGATCCAGCCCCAGCTCGTCAGGTCGAACTTGAAGACGTAGTTCGGGGTGTTGACGAAGACGTCGTCCTGGGCGATCGCCATGATGCCCCGGAACAGGTCCAGGGTGCCGGCGACGAACAGCATCACCGCGGCGAACAGTGTGAGTCCGGTGGCGGCGGACTGAACCCCCGCCGAGCGGTGGTGGATGGTGGTGGCCATTGCGGGACCTCCGTTCCTCGTACGGCTGCAGCCCGCAGCCGCTCGTTTCAGAGCCTCCACCCGGGCGGCCGGTCCGTCGTCACCCGGGAAGGGTGACCAGCGCGGAGGGGCGACCGGGACTCAGGCGGCCATGGCGGTGACCCGGTCGGCCCGCACGGCCTTGGCGAAGACCTCGTAGTCGCGCTCGTTCTGGTCGGCGTACGCCTCCGCGAACTCGACGATGGCGCGGTCGAAGGCACCGCCGGTGCCGAGGTAGGCGGCGATGGCGACCGGATCGCCCGAACGGGCGTGGGCGCGGGCCAGGGAGCCACCGCACAGGCCCGCGTAGAGGCGCAGCATGGCGGGCGTCATGGTCTCGGGCCGTGGTGTGCCCTTCCAGTCACGCAGCTGCCTGACGTAGAAGTCGCGCAGCCTGCCGTCCATGCCCGTCACACGCTCCCAGCCGAGGAAGATGTCGCTGTTCGCCTGCATGAGCCGCTGCCCGGCGACGACCCGCTTGCCCTGGTTGTCGTACCGGCTCGGGCCGCAGTACGGAGCGAGGACGGACTCTCCGGCCTCCTTGGCCTGGAGCAGCAGTGGATCGTCTTCGTCCCTGCCCACCATGAGGACGATCCAGCAACGGGTCCCCACACTGCCGACCCCCACCACCTTGCGTGCCACGTCGACCAGGCGGAAGCGTTCCAGCAGGTCCCGACGCTCGGTGGAGAGGCTGCGCCCGTAGGCGGCGATCAGCGCGCGCACAGGCCCTCCCAGCTCCTCGTACTCGGTGCCCGGACTCAGATCACCGAGCGGCGTGATGAGGGGTGGGTCGGCGACGATCCGGAGTTCGCCGTCGACCACGCCGGTGAGCTTGTCGAACGCCTGGAGGCTGTCCCGGGTACGGGCCTTCGCCAGGGCCCGGGAAGTACGTCGGCGTGCCTTCTTGCCCGGCAGCAGTACGTGAAGCCGGTCGGCGTCGTCCTGGGCGTACCACATGTCCAGCGTGCGCATGCCGGAGAACCGTCGCATCCGCTCCCGGTACGCCCGCACCGCCTCGGTGACGACAACGGCGCGCTGGTCGTCGTCCAGACCGTTGGCGCGGCCGGCGACGGCGAAGCTGGCGGTCAGCCGTTTGACGTCCCATTCGAAGGGGCCCGGCAGTGTCTCGTCGAAGTCGTTGATGTCGAAGACCAGGTGCCGTTCGGGCGAGGCGAACAGGCCGAAATTCAGCAGGTGGGCGTCGCCGCACAGCTGGGTCGTGATGCCCGTGTGAGGCGCCTGGCCGAGGTCGGCGGCCATGATCGCGGCGGCACCCCGGTAGAACCGGAAGGGCGACTCCACCATCCGGCCGTACCGGATGGGCAGCAGTTCGGGTACCCGGGTGACGGCCTGCTGCTCCAGAACGCCGACGGGATCGGGCCGCCGCTCGGCCGGGACGAACCCGGCGTGGCTCGACCGTGGTGCGGTCGAACGGGCCGCCCTGCCCCGCGCCACTCGCTCGGCCACGGTGAGGTGGCCGCTGACCTGGTGTGTCGTTGTCATCGCGTCCTCCCTGTCGCACGCGTCTCCACATCCGGCAGGCGGCGCATCTCGTCGACGCGCAGTCCCAGGTTCCGGAAACGCAGGAGCAGTCCGTACAGATGCGCCTCGTCCGTCACCGAGCCGGTGAAGACCGTCTGTTCGGAACCGGTCTCCGTCGCCAGCTCCGGGAACGCCTCGGCCAGTGCCATGGAGACGCGACCGTCGACACGGAACTCGTAACGCATGCCGGCACCACCCTCTCCCACCGCGCTGGGGACCCTCTTCCCCGCATGCTGCCCGCTGTACGGCCCCGCCGGATCACCCGCCCGAGGTGACTGCACGACTTTCCGCGGGCCCGGAGTCGGTGTCCGGCGGACCCACCGCCAACCGGTTGACCTCGGTGGCGGGTCGCGGTTCGATCGCCGCGATCGCTGCGACGATGCGCCCATGGCATCCCCGGAACACAGCGCTGGGAGTCCGGCGACCGCGCGACTGGTCCTGCTCACACTCTCGTCCGGCCAATTCCTGATGGCCCTCGACAGCTCCGTCATGAACGTCTCGATCGCGACGGTGGCCGACGACGTGAACACGACGGTGACGGGCATCCAGGGCGCGATCACCGCCTACACCCTCGTCATGGCGATGTTCATGATCCCGGGCGGCAAGGTCGGCGCGCTGATCGGCCACAAACGCGCGTTCATGATCGGCTGTGCCGTGTACGGGTGCGGCTCCCTCACCACGGCGCTGGCCCCGAACCTGCCGGTGCTCCTGTTCGGCTGGGCACTCCTGGAGGGCCTCGGGGCGGCGCTCATCCTGCCCGCGATCGTGGCGCTCGTCGCCGCCAACTTCGGTGTCGAACGCCGACCCGCCGCCTACGGACTCGTCACGGCCGCGGGAGCCGTGGCGATCGCCCTCGGGCCGCTCATCGGGGGCGTCGCGACCACGTACTTCTCCTGGCGCTGGGTGTTCGCCGGTGAAGTCGTGATCGTGCTCGGCATCCTAGCCCTCGGCCGCCGCATCGCCGACGCACCGGCCGAGAGCCACCCCCGCATCGATCTCGTCGGCGCGGCCCTCTCGGCCCTCGGACTCGGGGTCTTCGTCTACGGCGTACTCCGCTCGGACGAGTGGGGCTGGTTCCAGCCGAAGCCCGACGCACCCTCCTGGCTCGGGATCTCACTGGTCGTCTGGCTGATGCTGGCCGGGCTGATCCTGATCTGGCTGTTCCTGCGCTGGGAGGCGCGACTCGTGGAGCGGCGCAGGGAACCACTCGTGGACCCGGCGCTCCTGCGGAACCGGCAGCTCACCGGTGGGCTGACGATGTTCTTCTTCCAGTACCTCGTCCAGATGGGCGTGTTCTTCGTCGTACCTCTCTATCTGTCGGTGGCCCTCGGCCTGTCCGCGCTCAAGACCGGCGCACGCATCCTGCCGCTCTCGCTGACCCTGCTGGCCGCCGCGATCCTCATCCCGCGTTTCCTTCCGCATGTCTCACCGCGGCGGGTGGTGCGGCTCGGGATCCTGTCCCTGTTCGCCGGAGCGGTGGTCCTGATGGCCGCGCTCGACGCGGACGCGGGTGCGGAGGTCGTCACCGTCCCCCTCCTGCTGATCGGGCTCGGCATGGGCGCGCTGGCGTCCCAGCTGGGCTCGGTCACCGTGTCCGCGGTTCCGGACGAGCGGAGCGCGGAGGTCGGCGGCGTCCAGAACGCGGTCACCAACCTCGGCTCCTCGATCGGCACCGCGCTCGCGGGGTCGATCCTGATCGCCGCGCTGACGAGTTCCTTCATCAGCAGCATCGAGCAGAACCCGGATGTCCCGGAGCGCGTGAAGAGCACGGCGAGTGTCGAACTCCAAAGCGGCGTGCCCTTCCTGTCGGACGCCCAGCTCAAGGCGGCTCTCGACAAGGAGGGCACGAGCGCGGACGTCACGCAGGCGGCGCTCGACGCGAACGCCGACGCGAGACTCGACGGCCTGCGCGCCGCACTGGCGATCCTCGCCCTCACCTCGCTGCTCGCGATGTTCTTCACCCACCGGATCCCGACGACCCAGCCTCGTTCGAAGTCGTAACGGGCCCCCGGACACCCCTCCGGCGAGCCTCCTGCGGCCCCCGGACACCCCTCCGGCGAGCCTCCTGCGGCCGGCGGACGACGAGTCCGCCGGCCGGTGCGGTTCAGTTCGGGAGGCCCTCCGGATCGGTCGCCCAGGTCGTGTTCGGTTCGGTGGCCAGCCGGAAGTCCAGCCTGCCGCCCTTGAGGGTCAAGGCCGCGCCGGTCCATGAGCGGGTGGCGTCGCGGCCGTCGAGCCGTACGGCGTCGACGTACGGGTGGCTGTCGTCGGCGTCGGGCGCGGTGATGACGATGTCCGTGCGGCCCGGCCGGTCCAGGACCGCCTTCGGGAAGAGCGGTGCGCCGAGCAGCAGGTCGGCGCTGCCCGGGGTGCGCGGATAGATGCCCAGGGCGGAGAGGACGTACCAGGCGGACATGGTGCCGAGGTCGTCGTTGCCGGGCAGGCCCTTGGGGCCGGTGCCGTACGCGGTGTCGAGGATCTGGCGGACCGTTGCCTGGGTCTTCCAGGGCTGTCCGAGGGAGTTGTAGAGCCAAGGGGCGTGGATGTCGGGCTCGTTGGTGGGGTCGTAACGCAAGGCATCGCCGCCCCGGACCGACCATGCGCCGTCGGCCGTGTGGAAGAAGGCGTCGAGCCGGGTGGCGGCCGTCTCGCGTCCGCCCATCGCCTCGGCGAGGCCCCGCACGTCCTGCGGGACCATCCACACGTAGGCGGCGGCCGAGCCCTGGGCGAAGCCGAGGTCGCTCGCCGGGTTGAACGGGGTCACCCAGGCGCCGTCGAGATTGCGGGCCTGGATGTAGCCGGTGGCGGGGTTGAAGACATTGCGCCAGTACGCGCCTCGCGCTTCGAAGGCCTGCGCCTCATCCGACCGCCCCAGCAGTTCCGCCCACTGGGCGAGGGCGGAGTCGGCGACCGCGTCCTCCAGGGTCTCGGCGGCACCGCCCCAGCAGTGGCACGCGTTCTGGGCGGCGTAGTGGGAGGTCATGTACTGGGCGAGGTTGGGGCGTTGGCCCACGCACTGGCCGGGGCAGCCGGCGTCCGAGAGTTCGTCCGGCTTGGGCACGGTGGCCTGGTGGACCAGGGAGTCGAAGGCTCCCTGGTAGTCGAAGTTGCGTACGCCCATGGCGTAGAAGGTGGCCAGGGTCGCGGCGGACGGGTCGCCCGTCATGACGTGGGTGGCGCCGCTGATGTGCACCCAGCGGTCCCAGACTCCGCCGTTCTGCTGGGCGAAGTTGTAGAGCGACTGGGCGAAGTCGCCCGCGACGGTGGGCTCCAGGAGCGCGAGCAGTTGGATCTGGGCGCGGTACTGGTCCCAGCCGGAGAAGTTGCTGTACTGCGCCCGCTGACCGCGAGCCAGCCGGTGGACGGCCTGGTCCATGCCCCAGTAGCGGCCGTCGGTGTCACTGATCAGGTTGGGCTGCATGAGGGCGTGATAGAGCGCCGTGTAGAAGGTCTGGCGGCGGGCGGGGGTGCCGCCGTCGACGCGTACGGTGCTCAACTCGCGGTCCCACGCGCGGGCGCCCGCCTTGGCGACGTCGGCCACGCGCGCGTGCGGGGCGATTTCCTGGCGGAGGTTGGTCTCGGCTCCGGAGAGGCTGACGTAGGAGATGCCGATCCGCATGTGGACATCGTTGTCAGCCGCCGTGTCGAAGCCGACCCAGCCGCCGGAGCCGCGTCCCGCGCGGTCGGCGCCGGTGGCGTATCCCTCGCCTCCGGAGGCGGTCGTCGAACCGGGTGACACCGTGCTGTCGTGCCAGGTGCCGACCGAGGAGAAGGCACGGTCGAAGGAGGCGCTGAAGTAGAGCCGGTAGTAGCTCTTGCGGTTGTTGACACCGCCGTTGGCGCGGCGCCCGCAGAAGGCGCCGGTGAGGACCCAGCCGGTCACCTTGCGGTGGGCGGTGTCGATGTCGACGTGCGCGTCCGCGCTGCCGTTGAGGGAGTTGGAGACACGGAAGAGCAGGCTCGCGGGGCGGTCGGCGGGGAAGGTGAAGTCGGCGACTCCGGCGCGCTTGCTCACGGCCAGGTCGGCGGTGGCGCCGGAGGCGAGGCCGAGGGTGTAGCGGCCGGGAGCGGCCTTCTCGTCGGCGTGCGAGAAGGCAGACGCGTAGACGGCGTCCTTGGTGTCCGCCGACGGTGACGAGGTGACGTCGCCGACGAACGGCATGATCGGTACGTCACCGGCCGCGCCGGGGTTGCAACCGGCGCCGTTGACATGGGTGAGGCTCAGACCGCGGACGCGGGTGGCGCCGTACTCGTAGCCGTTGGCGGCTCCGGTGCTGGTCTGGTCGCCGGTGGTGCTGGTCGGGGACCAGGCGATCATGCCGCCCGGAAGGGTGGCGCCGGGGTAGGTGTTCCCGCCGTTGGACGAGCCGATCAGCGGGTCGACGAGGGAGGACAACTCGCCGGAGGTGCCGGTCGCCGCGGCGAGGGCGGGGAAGGGCGCGGCTGTGGCGAGCGTGGTCGTGACCGCCACGGCCGCGACTCCGATGCCGAACCGCCTTGCCGTGCCCAGTAGTTGATGAAGCATGCGTCAAGTCGCCTTTCGGGGAAGGGACATGGGGCCGAAGACACAGGCCTGAGAGACAGGGGGCGTCGCGAGGCTAGGTGGCCGCGCGAGGGGAGGGAAGAGGCACCCGGGTACGGGTGATGAAGTGCGGGTGAACGCTTCGCCGTGCGCTTAAGTGATCCTTAAGCACGGGTTAAGCAACCCATCTCACCTCGTTCCCGCAGGTCAGCGCGGTGACGGCTTGTCCACGACCCGTTGGCCGAGGCAGCGGTGGTGCGTAATATCAGGCCTCGGCGGCGGTGTCGACGCACGCTGTGAGAGCGCTCTCAAAGCGTCGGCACCGTCCGCTCCGCACGGCCCGACTCGCCCGGAGGCCCCCCACATGACTCCCCCGACTCCCCGCCATCAGCGCACGCTCGGCCGCCGCAAGCTCCTCTTCGCTCTCGGTGGAGCCGCGGTGGCCGCTCCCGCACTCGCCGCGCTGGCTCCGCACGCCCTCGCGGACACCAAGTCCATGGAGACGAACGCCGATCGGGCCGAGGCAGGCGGGCTTCCACTGACGCTGGTCAACAACAGTGGTTCGTTCGACAACGCGAACGTGCACGTCTACATCGTCGGCAACGTGGACGGCAAGCAGGTGCGGGTCGCCCCCGACGGGACACTCGCGCCGATAGCGCTCTCGGACAACGGTGCCGACGGCTTCACGGACTACGCGATCAGTCTCGACTCCGGTGCGGAGACCACGATTTCGCTGCCGTACCTGTCGGGCCGCATCTACGTCTCCCTCGGCGCGAAGCTCAAGTTCAAGGCCGTGGCGGACGGCGACGGCAACCCGGCGCTCCAGTACCCGGCCGGCTGGGTCAGCTCCGACCCCAACTACCAAGTCCTGCACGACTGCGCCGAGTTCACGCACAACGCGTCGGGCATGTTCTGCAACACGACGATGGTCGACATGTTCAGCGTGCCGTTGAGCATCCGGCTGACCGGCGCACAGGACCAGACGACGGGCACGCTGCGCGACGGCGGGCGGGCGTCGGTGTTCGCCGCGGTACGGCAGGTCGAGGCGTTCGCCCCGCTGGTCGTGGGAGACACCCGGGTCATCGCGCCGGGGCACGGACTGGACGCGGGCCTGTTCGCGGCGGACCACTTCGCGCCGTACATCGACGAGGTGTGGAGCACCTACACCGGCAAGGACCTCACCGTCACCACCAATGCCGGCGCCTTCACCGGGCAGGTGCGCGCCGACCGGTTCGCCTTCACCGGCCCCGCCTCGGTCTCCTTCGCGAAGCCGTCGACCCGGGACGTGCTGTTCTGCGACGGCAACCTCGCCGCCCCGAACGACGGCACCACCGGCCCGGTCGCGGCCGTCCTCGGCGCGGGCTTCAACCGCTCCACGCTCCTGTCGAACTCCGCCCAACCGACCACCGTTGCCTCGGAGTTCTACCGCACCGACCTCACGAACCACTACGCGAAGGCGGTGCACGCGGCCACCGCCGACGGCCGGGCCTACGGCTTCGCCTTCGACGACGTGGCGGACTTCGCGTCGTACGTGCAGGACACGGCACCGACGGGGATGCGGCTGACACTCACGCCGTTCTGAAGCCGGAGAGGGCGGGAGCGCGGCCCTCGCCCTCTCCCGTTCCGTGCCGCTCAGCTGGGCCGTTGCATGCGCCGGCGCCACCACACCAGGCCCGCGCCGATCAGCAGGATGCCCGCCGCGCCCGAGCCCACCGACGCGGCGATCAGGCCGGTGTTGCTCGTGCCGTCGGCCGAGCCGGTCGGCTGCAGGGCGTTGCCCACCTGGTCGCGGACGCTGTTGCCACCGGCCGTGCCCTTCGCGAGGGGGCCTCGCGAACCGGCGACGGGCTGGGCCAGGTAGGGGAAGGAGTCGCCGAACTTCTGGTCGTTGGTGTCGACCGCGTCCCCCAAGTCGTTCTTGGCGCCGACCAGTTCGCCCTCGACGACCTGGAGCGAGATGTCCACGACGTCGTCGGTGAGCCGGCGCCCGTTCGGGAAGCCCGCGTTGTCGCCGTCGAGGACACCGAGCCGTTTCGGCGCGGCGGTCGGCTTGATCGAGGTGTTCAGGCGCAGCATCTCGGCCGGTCGTACGCCGGGCGGCTGGTTGAGGCCTTTGACACCCTTGAGGAAGACGTCGACGAGGTCGTTGCGCGGTTCCGCGGGTGCCTTGATCTTGTAGATGGCCTCCATGAGCTTCGGCAGTTCCGGGTTGGTCACGTTCTTCAGGAACTGGGCGTCGTTCCAAGGCGAGGACGCGTTGAACTTGTCCTTGTCCTTCAGTGGGTTGACGACCTCGTTGACCAGCGGGTTGCCGAGCCGTGAGACCTGCTCGAAGTCCCCCTGGGCGTTCTTGCGTTGGGTGGTCGACCAGATGCCGACGACCGGCTGCCGCTTCGACTCGGTGATCATGTCGGTGGGCAGTTGCAGGGCGATGGAATTGACGTTGTAGCCCTTGAGGGTGTCGTTGCCGACCTCGGAGAGGTTGCCGCCGTAGAGGAGGTCGAAGACGCGCAGGTCCAGGAAGAACGGGTCGTCCGCCTGGCCTGCGAACGTCCGCCCTCCGTGGGCGAGTTGACGGACCGCTTGTTGACGCAGCGTGCCGTAGTCGGGCATCGACGCCTTGCCGACGTTCGACGGGGCCACCGGTAGGTCGTCGGCGAGCTTCGTCTTCGAGACGAGGCTCTGGTTGTGCAGCTTGAGCAGGTCGATGTCGTAGGTCTGGGTGACGTTCAGGTCCGGGTCGTCGAGGCTGGTGACCGGGCCCGTGTTGTACAGGAACGTCTTCTTGTTCTTCGTGTGCGTCTTGAAGGTGTAGCGCAGCAGCAACTCACCTTGCGCGTCACCGTTGTTGTCGATGTGGATGTCGTACTGGGCGTCGTCCGCGAACGTGTAGAAGTTCGGGCCGCCCGCCGGGTCCTCGAACGGGATCCAGTTCGCGATGATCGTCGTCGTCGCCGGATCGTCCGGACTGACGAAGGCGTACGCGTCCGTGTTGTCGTACTTGGGGTGCCCCGAGATCAGCGGGGCCTCCCGGTGACTGGAGGCGGAAGCCGCCCCCGGTTCCAGCGTGGTCATGCCGGCGGCTGCGAGTCCCCCGGCGGCCAGCGCACCTGCTACGAGGGTCGCGAGGCTCCTGCGCCGCGCACCGCTCCTGGCGATTGGTGTCATACCGTCCGTCCTCCGTGCCAACTTCCCTGACGTTCGAGGATTCGGAACGGCCACCCCTTGCGGATTGGTGAATATGGACCGATCTGACGGATCTTTCAGTTGATCTGTCGATTTGGCGCTCGGCGTGCGGGGCCGGTCCCGTCGTAGGAGCGTGGTGGTGTGGGAATGGTGCGGGGTCTCGTGTCCCGCCGGAACCGGGAGCCGACCCGGCGCGGCTGGCTGCGGGGCGCGCCCGCTCCCCTGTGGGTGCGGGTGCTGCCGGCCGTGCTGGTCGTCGGGGTGGGCGTGGCGACGCTGGTGGGTCCGAACCGGTTGGACATCGGCTTTGTGCTGGGTGCGATTCCGCCGCTGGCCGGTCTGTCGTACGGCCCGGTGGCCACCGTGCTCTACGGTGGCCTCACCGTCACGCTGCTGACTGTTCCGGCCTTCCACCTCAACGATCCGGGCAACACTGACCTGCTGACCATCTGCTTCGTCGCCTTGCTGAGCGTGTTCGTCTCGTTCGTACGGAGTCGGCGCGACGCCCAGCTCGATCTGGAGCGTGCGGTCGCCGAGGCCGCGCAGCGGGCCGTCGTGCCGCCGTTGCCGGAGCGGGTGGGGCGGGTGCGGTGTGCGGGGCTGTACCGGGCGGCGCAGCGCGGGACGCTGGTCGGGGGTGACTTCTTCGACGTGCGGGACGGGCCGTTCGGGGTGCGGGCGGTGATGGGGGATGTCCAGGGGCACGGGCTGTCGGCCGTGGCGACGGTGGCTTCGCTGCTCGGCGCGTTCCGGGAGGCGGTGCTCGACCGGCCGGAGCTGGAGTCGGTGGCGGCGCGGCTCGACCGCAGGTTCGTGGTGGACTCCGCGCGGTCGCCGCACGCGGAGTTGTTCGCCACGGCCGTACTGCTGGAGTTCTCGGGGGACGCGCGGGCGGTGCGGATCGTGGCCTGCGGGCATCCGGCTCCGGTGGTGCTGCGCGAGGGGCGGGTCGTGGAGATCGACATCGTGCCGTGGACGCCGCTCGGTCTCGGTCTGGCCGACTCGGGTCCGCTCGGTGCGGTCACCGTGCCGCTGCTGCCCGGGGACCGGCTGTTCCTGGCGTCCGACGGGGTGTGGGAGGCACGGGACGCCTCCGGTGCCTTCTATCCGTTCACCGGGCGGCTGGCGGCGCTCGCCGACGGCGACCCGGCCGATCTGGCGGAGCGGGTGTGGGCCGATGTGCTGCGGCACTCGGAGGAGATCCGGGACGACGTCACCATGCTCGTCCTGACGCCCGAGGGCTGATGCTCACGCCCCCTCGTGCTCACCCTCGGCGTCGATGTGCGGCAGGATCCGGTCCAGGAACCGGGGTGTCCACCAGGCGTGCCGGCCCAGCAGGGTCATGACGGCGGGCACCATCAGCAGGCGTACGACCGTGGCGTCGATGAGCACGCTGACGGCCAGGCCGAGGCCGAGCATCTTGACCACGATGTTGTCGCTGAGGACGAAGGCCGCGAAGACGCTCACCATGATCAGGGCGGCGCAGGTGATGACGCGCGCGGTGATCTCCAGGGCGTGCGCGACGGACGCCTCGGCGTCGCCGGTGCGCAGCCAGGCCTCGTGGACGCGGGAGAGCAGGAAGATCTCGTAGTCCATGCTCAGGCCGAAGATGATCGCGAACATCATCATCGGGACGTAGCTCTCGATGGGGACCTTGCCGGAGACGCCCAACGACGGGCCGCCCCAGCCCCATTGGAAGACGGCGACGACGACGCCGTAGGAGGCCGCGATCGAGAGGACGTTGAGGACGGCGGCCTTGAGGGCGACGAGGAGGCCGCGGAAGACGGCCAGGATGATCAGGAAGGCCAGGGCGACGACCACGCCGATGATCAGGGGCAGCCGGCTCGACACGATGTCGCGGAAGTCGACCTGGGCGGCCGTGGTGCCGGTGACGTAGCCCTTGGCGGAGGTGCCGGAGACCGCGTCCGGGAGGGTGTCGTGGACGAGCCGGTTGGTGAGGTCGGTGGTGCTCGCGCTCTGCGGGGACTGCTTGGAGTAGACGGTGCCGACCAGGACGTCGCCGTCCTTGGTGGTCGTCAGCGGGGTGACCTTGGCGGCGCCCTGTACCCCGTCGAGGGTCTTCTGCGCCTGGGTGGTGAGGTTCTGGCGCTGGGAGGACGGGACCGACGTCTGGTCGATGACGACGGTGAGGGGGCCGTTCGAGCCGGGTCCGAAGGCGTCGGTCATCAGGTCGTAGGCGCGGCGGTCGGTGAACGAGGTGGGGTCGGCGCCGTCGCCGATATGCCCGAGCTGGATCGAGAAGACCGGGATGGCGAGGACGACCACGGTCGCGATGCCCGCCGCGAGGAAGGTCCACGGCCGGTGTTCCACGCGCTGGGCGTAGCGGTGCCAGGTGCCCGTGGGTTCGGCGCCCGGTTCGGCGTCCGTCTCGGCGACCGGGCGGCGCACCCGGTAGCGGTCGATCCGCTTGCCGATCAGCCCGAGCAGGGCGGGCACGAGAGTGAGCGCGCCGACGACCGCCGACACGACCGTCACGGCGGCGGCGAGTCCGAGTTTGCCGATGAAGGGCACGCCGGAGACGAAGAGTCCGGCGAGCGCGATGATCACGGTGCAGCCGGAGACGAGGACGGCCCGGCCGCTGGTGGCGGTGGCCTGTCCGGCGGCGCGCACGGGATCGCTGCCGTTCATGAGGTTCTGCCGGTGACGGGTGATCAGGAAGAGGGCGTAGTCGATGCCGACGCCGATGCCGATCATCGTCGCGAGGGTCGGGGAGACCGTCGCGAAGGTGAACGCCGCGGCCAGCAGTCCGAGGCAGGCGAGTCCGCCGATCACACTGATCAGCGCGGTCACCAGAGGCATCGCGGCGGCGATCACACTGCCGAAGCCGATCAGCAGGACGACGATCGCCACGGCGAACCCGATGAGTTCGCTGACCCGGTCGTCGGCTGCGGGCCGGGCGAGTTCGCCGAGCGGTCCGCCGTACTCGACCTGGGCGCCGGCTGCGCGCAGCGGCTTGACGGAGTTGTCGACGCCGTGGAGGTAGCCGTCACCGAGAGTGGACGGCTGGACGTCGAAGCGGATGGTGATGTAGCCGGTCTTCGCGTCGGACGACAGGGGTCCCACGTTCGGACCGGTCGACGTCGGCGGTTGTGTTCCGGGCTGGGGCAGCGGGTTCTGGACCGACAGGACGTGCGGGAGTTTCTGCAGGTCGCCGACCGTCTCGGACATCTGCGAGCTCAGCGAGGTGAGCTGTTTGTCCTTGTCGTGGAGGACGATCTGGCTGCCGTAGCCGCCGGCCGCCGGGTCGTGTTCCTTCAGGACCTGCTGGCCGTGGTGGGACTGTACGTCGTTGAGCGAGAAGTCGTCCGAATAGTCGCCCCCGAAGGACCTGTTGAGGACCTGGAGTGCGGCCAGCGCGACGAGCCACGCGACGATGACGATCACGAAGTGCCGGGCGCACCACTCCCCCAGCCGCCGCAGCACCCCCTTGGCTTTGGTCCCGCTGCCCCCTGCACTGGATTCCGTGGGCGCCATGACCTCGGCCTTTTCCGCCAGGGGACATTTCCGACATCCCCATTAGACGCCCACGGGATCACTCCGGCATCTCGGGCCCGTGTTCAGAGGGCGGTCATCCCACGTCCCACAGGAACCGGTGGGTGTGGATGCCGAAGTAGGGGAACGACTGCACGCTCCTGACCCCTTCGACCGGCCGCACCACGTCGTTGACGAAGTCCAGCAGGTCGCGTGGTCCCGGGGTGACCACTTCCGCGAACAGGTCGAAGCCGCCGGAGGTGAGCACGGAGTACACCACCTCGTCGCGCAGGGCGAGTTCGTCCGCGACCGTACGCGGGTCGCCGTCCACCTCGATGCCGAGCATGGCCATGGCCTGGCCGCCCATGGCCATCGGGTCGGTCACCCCGACGACCTGAACGGCCTTGGAATCCAGGAGGCGTTGGAGCCGCTGCCGGGCCGCCGACGCCGACAGACCGACCTTCGGTCCGAGGTCGGCGTAGGCGATACGTCCGTCGGTCTGCAGCTCGCGCAAGATGGCCCGGTCGATGTCGTCCACGTGCCTGTTCTCCAACTCCCTGTGTCAGACGGCAAGTTCGGCGAGCGCGTCGGCGAAGACCCGGGTGTGGGTGTCGACGTCCTGCTCGGTGGTGTCGGGGCACATCAGCGCCATGCTGTGGAACGGGGTGAGCAGGATGCCCCGGTTGGCGAGGTAGAGGTGCAGGAAGTCCTCCAACTCCGGGTCGCCCGCCGCCTCGGACTCGGTGCCGGTGCGCGGCGCCGGAGAGGCGAAGCGGTACTCGCTGCGGGCGCCGAGGCGGCTCACCGTCCAGGGCAGCGCGTGGGCGTCGATTCCCTCCTGCACACCTGCCGCGAAACGTTCGGACAACTTCGCCATGTGGGCGAACGCCTCGTCGGTCAGGACGTGTTCGAGCGTGGCGCGCATCGCGGCGACGGAGAGCGCGTTGCCCGCGAGGGTGCCGCCGACCCCGCCCATGTCGACCAGGTCCAGATCGGCGCGGCCGAGCAACCGGTCGGCGAGTTCGACGGAGAGGCCGTAGGCACCGGCCGGGATGCCGCCGCCGATCGCCTTGCCGATGGTGAGCAGATCGGGTTCGAGGTCCCAGGCCGCGGTGCAGCCGCCCGGTCCCGCGGAGAAGGTGTGGGTCTCGTCGATGATGAGCAACGTACCGTGGCGCGCGGTGAGTTCGCGTACGGCGCCCAGGTAGCCGGGCTCGGGCAGCACGATGCCGATGTTGGTGAGCGCGGGCTCCATGAGGACGGCTGCGACATCGCCGTGCGCCAACTCCCGTTCCAGCTGGGCGGGATCGTTGAACTCGGCGACGCGGCTGGTGAGCGTGACGTCGCAGGGGGCGCCGACGTTGCCGGGGCGGGCCTGACCCCGACCGTCCGGCCCGACGACGATGAGCGACTCGTCGACGCTGCCGTGGTAGCTGTAGCTGTTCACCAGGATCTTGGGGCGGTCGGTGACGGCCCGGGCGAGCCGGATCGCCCAGCGGTTGGCGTCGGTCGCGGTCAGCGAGAAGCTCCAGCGGGCGAGCCCGAAGCGGCGGGTGAGTTCCGCGCCGACCCACTCGGCGTCCTCCGTGGGCAGCATCGCCGTGGCGCCGCCCTGTTCGGCGAACCGGCGCCGCACCGCCTCCGCGACCACGGCGGGCGAGTGGCCGGCCATGGCTCCGGTGTCGCCGAGGCCGAAGTCGATGTACTCGTGGCCGTCGATGTCGGTGACGCGGGCGCCCCGGGCGGTGTCGAGGTAGCGGGGGAAGGCTCCGGCGGTCTTGTTCATCCAGGTCATCGGCACCCGCCCGAAGAGATGCTCGGCACGGGCGTAGGCGGCCTTCGAGCGCGGATTGCGCCGCTCGGCCTCGGCGCTCTCCCGGGCGAGCAGGTCCTGGAGGCGAGTGCGGTCCATGGGGTACCCCGGTGGTGTCGGCGACGGAATGTCCGGACGATACGACTGAAAGTATCGCAAGGGCAAGAGTCTGCCGCGGAATCTGCTGTTGCGACGATCGATTCGTGCGCGCGTCCGATCGCGCGGCCCGATCGGTGCAGCGGGCCCGCGACACCCCCCGCACCGCTCCGTCCTCGCGCCCGATGCGTCATCCGCCGGCAACTCAACTCCCTTTCCCCACAAGCCATTTCAGACACTTGACGCAGAAGTGAACAGAGGCCTGTCAGTTTCGGAGGGAACTCCCGCTACACCGTGCGAGAGCGGTCGATGACGGTGTGTACTGTGCTCCGGGCACCCCGCCTCAGGGGCTCGAACCCAGCCCTGCCCGACTCTTCTTGGACTCGATTCGATGACCGAATTACCGGACCTGGTGACCGGCGCGCTCGCCGCCGGCACGCTGTCCGCGCTGGCGCTCGGCGCCGGACTGCTGCGATCGCGGCGTCAACGTGCTTCACAGCGCGCGGAGATCGCGGAACTGCGGGACCGACTGGTCGGCGTTCAGGCGGCGTTGGAGGCCGAGGTCGAGCATCTCGCCGTCCAGCGCATTCCGGCCGTCGCCCGCCAGTTGACGCATCCGCGGGTGGCCGTGCCGGGACCTGCGCAGCCGCAGTTCATCGGTTCGCCCCTCGGGATCGCCCTCGAAAACGTGCTGGGCACGGTGCGTTCGGAACTCACCGCGCAGCGCACCCGGATCGACGCCGCGGCGCAGGCCGGGATGCGCGGGGCCACCCGGGAGATCCAGGCCGCGCTGTACCGCCTGCAGGACGCCCTGCGCGCGCTCCAACAGCGGTACGACGACCCGGAGTTGGCCCAGACCCTGTTCATGCTGGACCACGAGAACGAGCAGTCGCTGCGCCGGGCGCAGGTCACGGCCGTCGTGTGCGGGGCCTGGGTCGGGCTCGCCCGTGAGGACTCGCACCTCGTGGAGGCGGTGACCGGCGGGCAGGCCCGGCTCGCCGGGTACCACCGGGTGCGGGTGCACAACCACCTGGAAACCGGTACCGCGCTGGTCTCGCACGCCGTCGAACCGGTCGCGATCATCGTCGCCGAACTCCTCGACAACGCGCTGCGGCACTCGGCCCCGGACACCGAGGTCGTGGTCAATCTGGAGCACGTCCATCACGGGGTCTGTGTCACCGTCGACGACGCGGGCGTGGGCATGACCCCGGACGAGCGCGAGCACGCCCGGCGGACGGTGGCCGGTACCGACCCGGTCCTGCTCACCGACCTGGGCGACCCGCCGCGCATGGGGTTCGCCGCGATCGGGCGCCTCACCCGGCAGTTCGACCTCGGTGTCGACGTGTCCTCGCCCTCCCCGTACGGCGGTGTCCGCGCGGTCCTGCGCGTCGACAGCCACCTCCTGAGCCGGATCGACCCCGAGCGGCAGCCTCCCGCGGCGGGCGCCCCGCGCTCCACCCGCCCGGCCCCCGCTCCCACCCGGGCGCCCGCACCCGCCCCGACCCACTCCTACGGCTCCGAACGCGACGAACGGGCCGCGGCCGAGGTGCCCGGTCACCAGGCCCTGCCCGACGCCGGCGGACTCCCGCGACGGCGCCGCCGCACCGCGGTCGCCGCCGCGAACGCGCGGAGCGCCCGTCCGGCCCAGGACACCCAGTCCGCCCCGGCCCAGCCGGAGTGGCGCCCGGAGCAGGCCGCCGCCGCGCTCGGCGCGCTCCAGTCCGGCACCGCCGCCGCGCGCGCCGCGAATGAGGGCGCCGCGAGCGCCGTGGACGAAGAGTCCGTAGGACCGCGGCCGGCGGTGCGCGACCTCGATCAGAAGAAACACGGGAACGACTACGAGGGGGGAGCGGCTAGATGACCAGCCGCGATGGGGGCGACATGGCATGGGTGCTCGATCCGATCCTGGAGGTGCCGCATGTGGTGGCCGCGGTGTTGCTGACCCGGGACGGGCTGGTGCGGGGGTACACCGACGCGCTGTCCCAGGCCTCGGGCGAGCGGGTGGCGGCGATCACCAGCACGGTGCAGGGGGCGTGCCGTACCGCCGCGGCGGCGTTCGCCGACCGGGAGGACGCCGAGATCCGGCAGGTGGTGATCGAGTCGGACCACGGGTACGTGCTCATCGTCCCCACGGATCACGGGACTTGTGTGGCGGCCTACGGCGACACCGAGGTGCGGCTCGACCTGCTCGCGCACCGGGTGCACTCGCAGGTGGCGCGGCTGGGCGAGAAGACGATGGCCGCCGCTCCGCGGGGAGTTGACGGCGGCGCGTCGGCATGACGGGCCGCCGCGGCGGCCGTCCTCTGGTCCCCGCGTATCTGTCGACCGGCGGGGTGGCCCGGCCGAGCCGCCCGCAACTGGAACGCCTGACGGTGCTCTCCGGCAGCGGCGAGCCCGTGCCGGCCGGGCTGCCCGCGGCCCAACTCGCCCTGCTGGACGCCCTGTACGGCGGTTCGCTGACGGTGCTGGAGGCGGCGGCCCTGCTGGAGCTGCCGGTCTCCGCCGTCCGGGTCCTGGCCGCCGGTCTCCTCGACCGGAACCTGGTGCTCGCCCGCGCCCCGATCCCGCCCGCCGAACGCTTCGACCCCGACCTGCTGAAGAGAGTGGCCGATGGCCTACGCGCCCTCAAGCACGACTAGTGGCATCCATCTGCCGGACACCGCCCAGGAGTTGGTGAAGATCCTGATCGCGGGTCCGTTCGGGGTGGGCAAGACGACCCTGATCGACTCGGTGTCGGAGATCCGGCCGCTGCACACCGAGGAGCAGCTCACCGAGGCGTCCGTCCATGTGGACGATCTCGATGGCGTGCGGGAGAAGTCGACGACGACCGTCGCCATCGACTTCGGGCGGCTCAGCCTGCCGGGCGGGATCGTGCTGTACCTCTTCGGGACGCCCGGCCAGGAGCGGTTCCGGGCGCTGTGGGAGGACATCTCCCACGGCGCGCTGGGGGCGCTGGTCCTGGTCGACGGCCGCCGGATCGACGCCTCCTTCGACATGCTCGGTCTGGTGGAGGAGAGCGGGCTGCCGTACACCGTCGCCCTCAACACCTTCCCGGACGCGCCCCGGCACCACACCGACGAACAGCTGCGCGCCGCCCTGGACCTGGCGCCGGACACCCCGCTGGTGACCTGCGACGCCCGGGACGCGAACTCCTCGATCGACGCGCTGCTCGCCCTGGTCCAGCACCTGATCGACCGCGACCCCCCGGAGCACCGGTGACCACTTCTTCCCCCACCCGACCCGTCCGGCTGTGGGAGGACGGCTTCGCGCTGGATCCCTACGGCTACTACGCCGCCCTGCGCGCCCAGGGCCCGGTCGGCTGGGCCGAACTCGCCCCGGGCGTACCGGCGTACGTCGTCACCGAGCGGCGGGCCGCGCTGGAACTACTGCGTGACACCGTGACGTTCTCGCACGATCCCCGGCCGTGGGAGTCGACGGTCGCCGAGGACTCGCCGGTCCTCGGGATGATGCGCTGGCGGCCCAACTCCCTGTTCGCGGACGGCGCCGCGCACGTCCGCTACCGTGCCTCGCTGATCGACGCCTTCGACCGGATCGAACCGCACGACCTGCGGGCCCGCGTGCACCGGGCGGTCCATGTCCTGGTGAGCCGGATCGGGCCGCGCGGACAGGCCGATCTGGTGGGCGAGTTCGCCCGGCCGCTGATGGCGCTGGTGTTCAACAGCCTGTTCGGACTGCCCGACAGCCAGGGCGAGCGGCTGGACCGGGCGCTGGGCATGATGATCGAGGGCGGCGACCGAGCGGCCGAGGGCGAGGCCGAGTTCGGCGGCTATGTCCTCGAACTCATCGCCGCCAAGGCGGAGTCGCGCGGCGACGACCTGACGAGCTGGCTCCTGGACCATCCGGCCGGGCTGAGTCCGGAGGAGGTCGCCTGGCAGGTGTTCCTCACTCTGGGCGCGGGGCACGAGCCGACCGCGAACCTGGTGTCCAACGCCCTGTCCCGCATCCTCGGCACCTCGGTCTACTGCTCCACGCTGACCAGTGGCGCCCGCCCGGTGATGGACGCCGTGGTGGAGGTCCTGCACCACGAGACCCCGCTCGCCAACTACGGGATCCACTACGCCCGTTCGCCCGTCACCTTCCACGGCACGTGGATCAGGCCGGCGATCCCGGTCGTCGTCTCGTACGGCGCGCTCGCGCACTTCGCCGAGCAGGAGGTCGTCAGCGGCCGGCATCCCAAGGACGCCTCGCACCTGTCGTGGTCGGCGGGTCCGCACGCCTGCCCGGTCAAGCGGCACACGCTGCTCATCGCGACGGAGGCGATCGAGCGGCTCACCCTGTGGCTGCCCGACCTCGAACCCGTCGTACCGCGTGCGGAGTTGACCTGGCGGCCCGGCCCCTTCCATCGTTCGCTCACGTCGCTGCCCGTGCGGTTCAGCCCCCGCTCCCCCGACCAGCCAGGAGACCCGTCGTGACCGTGTCCGACCGCATCGTCCTCGACCCGTTCGGCGCCGACATGGCCGCCGAGAGCGCCAAGTTGCGTGCCCTCGGCCCGATCGTGCCCGTCGAACTGCCCGGCGGCATCCCCGCCTGGGCGCCCACCGGCTACGACGTCCTGAAGGAACTGATCCTCGACCCGCAGGTCAGCCGGGACCCCCGGCTGCACTGGCGCCTGTGGCCCGAGATGGGCGAACACCCCTCCTGGGGCTGGGTGTTGGGCTGGATCGGCGTCGTCAACATGCTCTCCACGTACGGTGCCGACCACGCCCGTCTGCGCAAGCTCGTGGCCCCGAGCTTCACGCACCGGCGCACCGAGGCCATGCGGGCCCGGGTGGAGACGATCACGGCGGAACTGCTCGCCGCGGCCGCGGCCGACGAGACCGAGGTGGTCGACATCAGGGCCGCGCTCGCCCAGCCCCTGCCGATGCGGATCATCTGTGAACTCTTCGGCGTGCCGGACGAGTTGGTGGCCGACACCGGGCGGCTGATAGCGGCCATCATGGACACCTCCGACCCGACCCCGGAGCACGCGGCGTTCGTCCAGCAGCAGATCGGCACCGTACTGCCCGCGCTGATCGGCCACCGCACCGAGCACCCCGGCGACGACCTGACCACGGAACTGATCCGGGTCCGGGACGAGGACGGCGACCGGCTCAGCGACGAGGAACTGCTGTACACCCTGCTGCTGGTGATCGGCGCGGGCTTCGAGACGACGGTCAATCTCATCGGCAACGCGATCGTCGCCCTGCTCAAGCGCCCCGAGCAGCTCGCGGACGTACGCTCCGGGAAGATCACCTGGGACGCGGTCGTGGACGAGACCCTGCGCGTCCACCCGTCCATCGCCTCACTGCCGCTCCGGTTCGCGGTCAGTGACCTCACTGTCGGCGGCATCACCGTCCCGGCCGGGGACGCCATCATCACCACGTACGCGGCGGCCGGGCTCGACCCCGCGCACTACGGCCCCGACGCGGACGTCTTCGACGCGGCCCGCGGCGCCGACGACCACCTGTCCTTCGGCATCGGCGTGCACCGCTGCATCGGCGCGCCGCTCGCCCGCGTGGAGGCCCTGACCGCGCTGCCCGCGTTCTTCGACCGTTTCCCGGACGCCCGCCTCGCCGTCGGTGCGGAGACTCTGCGCCAGGTGCCGTCCTTCATCGCCTTCGGCTGGCAGGAGATCCCGGTACGGCTGCACGGCTGAGCACCGCCGGTGGATCCGTACAGCCGCTCGCACACCCGGCGCCGGAACGGCTCCGCCGCGGCCTCGGAGGGGAGCCGCAGGCGGAGCCGTGCTGCCCGGGTTCGGGGGAGAGCCCCGAGCGCACTTGTCGGCTTCCCCGGTTTCGCCGGGGTACGCCCGTGCGATTCGGGTGACGTGAGGGCCCGCGCGGCGACCCGTGGCCGTACGGCATAAGCTCGGCGGGTGGCCAAGTACTTCGACGTGCACCCGGACAACCCGCAGCCTCGCACCATCTCGCAGGTCGCGGACAGTGTGCGGTCGGGTGCGCTGATCGCGTATCCGACCGACTCCTGTTACGCGCTGGGCTGCCAGCTCGGCAACCGTGAGGGCATGGAGCGGATCCGTACGATCCGCCATCTGAACGACCGGCACCACTTCACGCTGGTGTGCCAGAACTTCGCCCAGCTGGGCCAGTTCGTGCACATCGACAACGACGTGTTCCGGGCCATCAAGGCGTCCACGCCCGGCAGTTACACCTTCATCCTCCCGGCGACGAGGGAGGTGCCGCGGCAGTTGCTGAACGCGAAGAAGAAGACCGTGGGCGTGCGCATCCCCGACCATGTCGTCACCCAGGCGCTGTTGGCCGAGCTGGGCGAGCCGCTGCTGTCCAGCACCCTGCTTCTGCCCGACGAGGAGGAGCCGATGACCCAGGGCTGGGAGATCAAGGACCGGCTCGACCACGTGGTCGACGCGGTGCTCGACTCCGGGGACTGCGGCACGGAACCGACGACGGTCATCGACTTCTCCAGTGGTGAGGCGGAGATCGTCCGCAAGGGCGCGGGGGACGTCTCCCGCTTCGAGTGACCCCGGCGAAGGGGCCTCGGGCAGGCGTGCCACGATGATCGGAACATGCCGCTCCGGGTCGGCAGCCGGCCCGGCGCCGAACCGCTGGGAGGCACCCCCGCCATGACCGCCGTACAGGGCACAGCCGTGGACATCCGCACCGAGGACGGCATCGCCGACGCCTATCTGGTGCATCGCGGTGACAAGCGCCCCCGTCCGGCCGTGCTGCTCTACCAGGACGCCTTCGGACTGCGTCCGCACCTGAAGTCGATGGCCGACCGGCTGGCCGAGGCCGGTTACACGGTCCTCGTGCCGAACGTGTTCTACCGGCACGGTCGCGCGCCGGTGGTCGAGCTGCCGGAGTTCATCGATCCCGAGGCGCGGCCGGAGATCTTCCAGAAGGTCGGTCCGCTGATCATGGGGCTGACGCCCGATCTGATCGAGCGGGACGCCGGTGCCTATCTCCGTTGGCTGGCCGAGTCCCCCGTGGTCGCCGACGGGCCGGTCGCGATCACCGGTTACTGCATGGGCGCCCGCCTCGCGCTCTACACCGCCGGCGCCCACCCGGACCGGGTGGCCGCGGTGGGCGGCTTCCACGGCGGACGGCTGGCCACCGACGACCCGAACAGCCCGCACCTGGCCGCCGAACACATCACCGCCGAGCTGTACTTCGGCCACGCCGACCAGGACCCCTCGCTGCCCGAGGACCAGATCAAGCGGTTCGACGACGCGCTCACCGCGGCGGGCGTCCGGCACCGCTGCGAGGTCTATCCGGGCGCGCAGCACGGCTACACGCAGGCCGACACGTCGTCGTACAACGCGGAGGCCGACGAGCGTCACCGGGTCGCGCTGCTCGACCTGCTGAACCGTACGTGCTGATCGACAGACCGCTTTCACTGATTCAATCCAGGTGCCCACGACGCGAGTTGCCGTGGGCACCTTTCGTTCAACTCATTGACATGCTCCCGCCTCGGCGCGACTCTGAGAGCGCTCTCACACAGGTACGGACCAATTTCTCGTACACCCCCCACACGGAGGTGAGTAGTGCTCGGCAGAATCCTGCGCCGACTGGGCGCCGCGACCGCGGTGGCCACGATGCTCGCGCTGGCCACACCGCTGACGGCGGACGCGGCGGTGCCCGCCACGATCCCGCTGAAGATCACCAACAACTCGGGCCGCGGCGACGCGGTCTACATCTACAACCTGGGCACCAACCTGGCCACCGGCCAACAGGGTTGGGCCGACGCGGCCGGCACGTTCCACGCCTGGCCGGCCGGCGGCAACCCGCCCACCCCGGCACCGGACGCGTCGATCGCGGGCCCGGCGGCCGGACAGTCCACCACCATCCGGATCCCCAAGTTCTCGGGCCGCATCTACTTCTCGTACGGCCAGAAGCTCGTGTTCAAGCTGACCACCGGCGGCCTGGTGCAGCCGGCCGTGCAGAACCCGACCGACCCGAACCGCGACATCCTCTTCAACTGGTCCGAGTACACGCTGAACGACTCCGGGCTGTGGATCAACAGCACCCAGGTGGACATGTTCTCCGCGCCGTACGCGGTCGGGGTGCAGCGGTCCGACGGGAGCACGGCCAGCACCGGGCACCTCAAGTCGGGTGGCTACACCGGGTTCTTCAACGCGCTGCGCGGACAGCCGGGCGGCTGGGCCAACCTGATCCAGACCCGGTCGGACGGCACGGTTCTGCGAGCGCTCTCACCGACGTACGGCATTGAGACGGGCGCCCTGCCCACCACCGTCATGGACGACTACATCAACCGCGTCTGGTCGAAGTACTCGTCATCGACCCTGACCGTGACGCCGTTCGCCGACCAGCCGAACACGAAGTACTACGGCCGGGTGTCGGGCAACGTCATGAACTTCACCAACAGCTCCGGTGCGGTCGTCACCACCTTCCAGAAGCCGGACGCGGCCAGCATCTTCGGCTGCTACAAGTACCTCGACGCCCCCAACGACCTGGTACGCGGGCCGATTTCGCGCACGCTGTGCGCGGGCTACAACCGCTCCACGCTCCTGGTCAACCCCAACCAGCCGGACACCACCACGGCGAACTTCTACCAGGACGTGGTGACCAACCACTACGCCCGCAAGATCCACGCGCAGATGGCCGACGGCAAGGCGTACGCGTTCGCGTTCGACGACGTCGGCGCCCAGGAGTCCCTGGTGAACGACGGGAACCCGCAGCAGGCCTACCTGACGCTGGACCCGCTGAGCTGAACAAGACCGGAACACCCCGCACGCCTGGGGGCGCGTGCGGGGTGCCGGACGGAACAGGGGAAGCGGATCAGCTGGTCGTGACGGCGGTGTCGTCGATCACGAAGCTGGTCTGGAGCGAGGAGTCCTCGACCCCGCTGAACTTCAGCGCGACCGTGGTCCCCGCGAAGGCCGACAGACTGAAGGACTTCGCGACATATCCGGTGGCCGCGTTGAGGTTCGAGTACGTGGCCAGGGTGGTCGATCCGGCGGTGACCGTCAGCTTGTCGTAAGCCGTGCTGGTGGTGGTCTCGGCCGTGTCGATGTGGATGTAGAAGGTGAACGTGGTCCCCGTGCAGCCGCTGGGGATCGTCACCGACTGGGACAGTGTGTCGGTGTGGGTCGAGCCGTATCCGTCGAGCCAGGCCTTGTACGAACCGGTGCGGGCCGCTTCACCGGTGTCGGTGGTGATGACCCCACTGGTCGCGGTCCAGGTCGTGTTGCCCGACTCGAAGCCCGCGTTGCCCAGCAACTGCGTCGAGGTGCAACTGCCGCCCCCGCCACTGGAACTGACGGTCCAGGTGAAGGACGCGGTACCGGTCGCCCCGGTGCTGTCGGTGACGGTCACGGTGGTGCTGTACGTGCCCGCCGTCGTCGGGGTGCCGGTGATGGCGCCCGTGGAGCTGATCGACAGGCCGGTCGGCAGTCCGGTCGCGGCGTACGTCAGGGTGCCGCTGTTGGTGGAGCTGGCCGCGATCTGCAGGCTCACCGCCGTACCGACGGTGGAGGACTGGCTGCCCGGGTTGGTGACCGTGACACCACTGGTCGGCACGGTGATGTGGCTGCCGACGTTGATGCCGGCGAAGGCGTTGCCGACTCCCGCGTACTGCGCGGAACTTGTCCCGTACAGCGCCCCGGCGGCGCTGAGCGCGGCGGTGCGGGCCCCGGCGTAGTTGGTCGTGGACGTCATGTACGTCGTCAGCGCCTTGTACCAGATCTGCAGGGCCGCGGCCCGGCCGATACCGGCGACGGCCACTCCGTCGGAGGTGGTGCTGGTGTAGGTGGTGCCGTTGATGACCTTGGTGCCGCTGCCCTCGGAGAGCAGGTAGAACATGTGGTTCGCGGGACCGGACGAGTAGTGGACGTCGAGGTTGCCGACCCCCGAGTACCAACTGTCCGCGGAGCCGCCGTCCTTGCTCGGCTTGTCCATGTAACGCAGCGGCGTGCCGTCGCCGTTGATGTCGATCTTCTCGCCGATGAGGTAGTCGCCCACGTCGGTCGAGTTGTTGGCGTAGAACTCGACGCCGGTGCCGAAGATGTCGGAGGTCGCCTCGTTCAACCCGCCTGATTCACCGGTGTAGTTGAGCCCGGCGGTGTTGGACGTGACGCCGTGGCTCATCTCGTGGCCGGCCACGTCCAGCGAGGTCAGCGCGTGCGTGGAGCCCGAGCCGTCGCCGTAGGTCATGCAGAAGCAGCTGTCGTCCCAGAAGGCGTTGACGTACGCCGTGCTGTAGTGGACGCGCGAGTAGGCGGCGACGCCGTCGTTCTTGATGCCACTGCGGCCGAAGGTGTTCTTGTAGAAGTCCCAGGTCGTCTGGGCGCCGTAGGCCGCGTCGGCGCCCGCGGTCTGGGTGTTGGAACCCGCGCCGGTGCCCCACACGTCGTCCGCGTCCGTCATCAGGGTGCCGGTGCCGGACGTGGCGTTGTTGAGGCTGTACGTCTTGTGACCGCCGCGCGTGGTGTCGTACAGCTGGTACGTCGAACCCGACAGCGTGGTGCTCAGCGAGACCGTGCCGCTGTACTGGGTGTTGCCGGTGCCGGTCTCGATGCCCTGGAAGCGGGAGAGTTCCTTGCCGGTGGTGGCGTCGGTGATGACGTGCAGCTGGCTCGGGGTGCCGTCGTCCTGGAAGCCGCCGATCACCGTCTCCCAGGCGAGCTTCGGCGTGCCGTCGCCGGCCCAGATGACCTTCCGGGCGCTGTCGGTGCTCGGCGCCTTGGCGTCGAGGGCCTTCGCGGTGGTGAGCGCTTTGGTCTCGGCCGCCGACTTGGCGACGGACGCGGTGGTGGAGGGGACGGTGAGGGTGTGCTTGTTGTTGAAGGTCGCGCTCACCGTGCCGGTCGCCTGTGCGGCGGGCGGGGTGTGCACGACGAGGTCGCCGCCGAGGACGGGCAGACCGGCGTAGGTGCGCTCGTACCGGGTGTGGACCGTGCCGTCGTTGTCCTTGACGACGTCCTTGACGACCAGCTTCTCCTGGGCGCCGAGGCCGAGGGTGCGGGCGGTCTTCGTGCTGTTCGCGGAGGCGCTCTTCACCAGGGCCGTGCGCTGCGCCGGGGTGAGCTTGGCCTCCAGGCTGCCGGTGCGCAGCGGGCTGGGGTGGGGGGACGCGGGCTTCGCGCTCGCCGGAACCGACTGGATGCCGACGGCGAGGAGCGCGGCGGTGGAGATCAGGGCTCCAACCGCGGTCCGCTTGCGGGGGATGCGTCTCACTCGTACTCCTCCTGCGACGGCCGCGGACGCGGCCGGTGACAGACCGGACAGCCGGGTCTGCTGTCCGGGAGAGCTGAGCTGTGCGGGGCCGACCGAACTTTGACCGATCCATGGAGGATCCGTGGGGTAACTGCGTGGAGGATGACAGCGTTGACCCGTCCATGTCACGCAGGGTGGGGGCACTCAAGGGTTTTCCCTCTGTCACCCGGCCCAACCGGCGTCGCGGACAAGCCACTTGCGATCCCCGAAGGTGACGGCGGCTTCTCGCCGGGTACGGTCCGATCATGCCGCGTCTGGTGGATGTTCCCGGGTACGCACGTTTCTGGACCGCCTCCGCCGTCTCGGCGTTCGGCTCCCAGGTGTCGGGGCTCGCCCTGCAGATCCTCACCGCCGTCACGCTCAGCGCGTCCGCCACCGAGGTGGGCCTGGTCAACGCGGCCCGCTGGGCGCCCTACCTGCTCTTCGGCCTCGTGGCCGGGGTCCTGGTGGACCGGTGCCGGCGCAAGCCGGTGATGGTGGCCATGGATCTCGGCCGGGCCGCTCTGCTCGGCGCGATTCCGCTGCTGTACGCACTGGACCGGCTCGACATCGCCACCCTGTGCGCGTGCGTCTTCGCCTTCGGGGTGCTCTGTCTCTTCTTCGACGCGGCCAACCACTCCTATGTGCCGCAGCTGGTCCCGCGAGAACTCCTCAACGCGGGCTACGCCCGGGTGGGACAGGCCGACGCGGTGGCCGGATCGACCGGACCGCTGATCGCCGGCGTGCTGATCAAGCTCCTGGGCGCACCACTCGCCGTGCTCGTGGACGCGGCCAGCTATCTGGCCTCCGGTCTGCTGCTCACCTCGGTGCGCGCCCATGATCCGGTACCCGACCGGGGCGCGCGGCGCGGTCTCCTCGGCGAGCTGCGGGAGGGGGTGGCCTGGGTCTACCGGCACCGGACCCTGGCGTCCATCGCGCTGACCTCGCACCTGATGCTCCTCTTCAACACCGTGGTCAGTACGGTCTTCGTCGTCTTCGCGCTGCGTGACCTGCGGATCGGGGACTTCGGTCTGGGCGTGACCTACGCCTGCGCGGGGCTCGGCGGAGTGCTCGGCGGCGCGTGCTCGGGACGGGCGGCGAAGAGGTTCGACGTCGGTGCCACGCTGATCGCGGGCCGGCTCGTCGCCGCCATCGGCTGGCTGCCGCTGGTCCTCGCCCATCGCGGGCCGTGGGCACTGGTCTCCGTGTCGGCGGCCTTCTTCGTGGTGTCCGCCGCGATCTCGCTCGAAAGCCCGGTGGAGATGAGCTACCGCCAGGCGGTCACGCCCGACCGGCTGCGGGGCCGGATGAACGCCACCATCCGCTCGTTCAACTGGGGAACGGTGGCGATCGGGGCACCCCTGGGCGGGCTCCTCGCCGACCACGTCGGCTACCGGTTCGCCCTGTCCGTGGGCCTGACCGGAGCGGTCCTCCAAGCGCTCGCGCTCGCCGTGTCCCGCACCCGCGATGCCCGCGCCACCGACGGACACGAACCGCTGGTGCCCGCCTGACGCACGGCACCGAAATGCGGCTTGCGCGAACGCGGGGGATGCTGGGAGGGCCAACGCACGTCCGAAGGAGGACACCCATGTCGTTCATGGAAAAGGTCAAGGGAATGCTGGGTCAGCACCCCGACAAGGCCAAGCAGGGCGTGGACCGCGCGGGAGACATGATCGACGAACGCACGGGCGGCAAGCACGCCAAGCAGGTCGACATGGCGCAGGACAAGGCCAACGAGTTCATCGACCGCGAGAAGCCGCAACAGCCCTGACCGCCTGACCACATCTGTCCGCGTATCGCCCTCGATGCGCCTCAAGTGATCCCTGAAAGTGGAGACTTCGTCAACTGCAGATGTGAAAGCGGTGCGCGACCCGCCCCCGATTCGTACATACTCCCCCCACAGGAAGCCAGAACTCTGGGGGGAGTTGGCTCATGCAAGGCACGATCGACGGGTTCCGCTACGGTGCGGTGACTCCGGTGGCGGCCTATCTGATGGCCTGCCTGGGAGGTGCTCTGGGACTGCGCTGCGTGGTGCGGTCCCTGCACAACGAACATTCCTGGAGGGCGGGTTGGCTCGCGCTCGGCGCGACCTCCATCGGCAGCGGTATCTGGACGATGCACTTCATCGCGATGATCGGCTTCCAGGTCGAGGAGACCCGCATCGGCTACGACGTCGGCCTCACGGTGCTGAGTCTGGCCGTGGCGATCGTCATGGTCGCCGTCGGGGTGTTCGCCGTGGGGTATCGCGGCGCCACCACCGGCACGCTCGCCGCGGCGGGTGTGATCACCGGCCTCGGGGTCGCCGCGATGCACTATCTGGGCATGGCGGCCCTCAAGTTGAACGGCACCATCGAGTACCGGACCAGCACGGTCGCGCTCTCCATCGCGATCGCGATCGTCGCGGCGACGGCGGCGCTGTGGGCGGCCGTCTCCATCCGGGGTTTCCTCGCGAGCCTGGGCGCCAGCCTGGTGATGGGCGTGGCCGTGTCCGGGATGCACTACACGGCCATGGCCGCCGTGAGCGTCCATCTGCACAGCACCGGCGGGGCCTGGACGGGCGACTCGGCCACCTCGCTGCTGCTGCCCATGCTGCTGGGCCCGGTCATCTTCCTGCTGCTGGCCGGGGTCGTCGTGATGTTCGACCCGCTGCTGGTGATGGGCGAGGGCAACTGGGACCGTTCCTTCGCCCGGCATCCCATCGCCCCGAAGACCGCTGACAAGGGAGCGGATCCGGCCCTCACCCCACGGGACTCCGCGCCCCGGGCCGTGGTGACCAACAGCGGTCGCCATGGCCCGAGTTCGACCACCGGCCGCCGCAGAGCCCGATAGCGGCCTCTCAGTTGGGCGCGCCCGGCGGCACCCGGGGCAGCGGATCGAGCCGTACCGAGCCGGGCTCTGCGAGGACTTCGCGGATCAACTCCCCAGCCTCACGGACCTGTTCATCGCCCTGGCAGCGCAGCTCCGTCGCCAGCCGCCGCACGGCACCACGCAACGACATTCGCACCGGAGTGTGCAGCGCGGTGTCGTCGAGCAGGGTCAGCAGGTGGTTCAGGAGGGTCCAGTCCGCCGCGTGCTGCACGGCGGACCCGCCGGGCAGTTCCCCGGGCACGGGGTCACTACGGCGCCAGGTCGCGGCGAGGAGCGCGTCGACGAGGTCGGCGACACCGGGCACAGCGGGGTCGGCCGCGTGCTGCCAGGCCACCCGGTTCAGCCGGGCCGGGTCCAGCAACTGCTGGGTCACCAGGGCGGTCGCGGCCCGTACGGCTTCGAAGGGGTCGAAGATCCGTCCGGCGCCCGTGTCGAGGTACTGCTCCGTCCGGCCGTAGCGGATCGCGGGCGGGGTCAGGGTGTCCAACACCGCGTGCGGCAGGGCGAGTTGTTCGGCGCGCAGCAGTTCGGCGAGTCGGGTCAGTGCCGTGTGCTGAATGGCCGCGTCGACGGCCTCCGCGCCCCGGCCCGCCTCGCCCGCGAGGCCGTACGCGTAGCGCACCCCGCCCACCAGCCGGGCCACGGCCGCCACCTCGTGCCGGTGCAGGAGGTGCAAAAGCGCGGCGCGTTCCTCCAGTTCACCGGTCTGCCGGTCGGGCGGCAGCACTCCGCGGGAGAATCCGTCCAGGGCGATACGGCGGACCCGCAGCATCGTCTCCAGCGACTGGAGGGCGTCCGATCCGCTCACCCAGGGCACGGCGTCGGCGTGCGCGGCGTGCGGGCCCTGGGCGTCCTCGTCGGAGACGTAGGTGAGACCGGCCTCGGCGGCTGCGCGGCGCAGTGCGGCGAGCGCGGTGTCCTCCTCGCCCCCGGCTTCACCTTCGCCGAACCGTCCGTAGGCGTGCGCGACCAAGTAGTGATCCCACGGCCCGAGTTGGGTGCCGTACGCGGCGGAGAGGTCGAGTTCGCCCTCCTCGGTGACACGGATGCGGGCGTGCGGGTAGTCCATGACGGACGGTTCGGGGTGGCCCGTACCGGCGAAGTTGTGCATGAAGCCGAGCGCGTGGCCGATCTCGTGCGCGGCCAGCTGGCGGAGCCGGGCGAGCACCAACTCCTCGACGGCGGCGAGCCGTTCGGCCTCGTCCGGGCGGCCGTAGGGAGCGAGGAGGGCCTCGCCGAGCGCGCGGACCTGCTCGACGCGCTGGGAGCCGAGCCGGACCCGGGCGTGCAGGATCTCGCCGGTGCGCGGGTCGGTCAGCCCCTGCCCGAGGGACCAGCCACGGCCGGCCCGGTGCACCCAGACCACGCCGTTGACGTCGGGGTCGTAGGGGTCGAAGCCGGTGCCTCCGGGCTCGACCCGGTAGGCGTCCGGGAGTCCGATCCGGGCGAAGGCCCGCTGCCACCAGTTGCCGCCCTCGACGACCGCCGAACGGAAAGGTTCGGGGACGGCCGGGTCCACCTGGAAGACGATCGGA
Organism: Streptomyces sp. NPDC050548; assembly: GCF_044457385.1. NCBI lineage: Bacteria > Bacillati > Actinomycetota > Actinomycetes > Kitasatosporales > Streptomycetaceae > Streptomyces > Streptomyces sp. NPDC050548. The sequence continues at coordinate 139,758 of NZ_JBITGV010000010.1, read as the reverse complement.
TCGCCGCCCGGTTCGGCACGGAACCGAGGCTGGAACCTGACCTGGGTGCCCGCCCCGCCGACGAGGCCGTGGTCGGCGTAGCCGATGCCGTAGCCGCCCGAGGCGGGGTGGTAGCGGCGGACGGGCAGCGGGTTCGCGGGCAGCCGCATCAGGTTGAGCTGCTGGACGACGGTGATCGCGCGCGGGTCGGCGGCCACGGCCTGGACCGCCCCGCCCCGGCCGGGGCCCCGGAAGGTGAGGAGCGCGGGCAGCCGGACGGCGCGCGGCCCGGTGCGGCTGTCGGCGACGAGCGGGAGGCTCGCGGACTCGTCGATCGTGTAGTCGCCCTGCTCATGTGCGTGCAGATGCTCGGCGACCCGGTCGTGGTCGGCGACGACCAGGCCGGTCGCGTCGACGACCACCGCGCCGTTCTCCTCCCGCAGCACGGGCCCGCTCCACACCACGGACAGCGCGAACGACTCGTCCCCGGCCCGTACGGCGGCCTCGTCGCCGGAGGTGAGGAAGTGCTTGTTGCGTACGGCGAACAGGACCCGGTCGCCGATCCGCCGGAACTCGGCGAGCCGCGTCTTGCCCGCCCTGCCCCGGTCCAGCCACAGGTCGCTGGAGCCCAGGCCCTGGGAGAGGGAGACGGTGACCAGGAAGGGTTCGTCGAAGTGGCGGATGCCCAACAGCAGCCGGTCCGACCGGAGTTCGGGGTCGGGGAGCAGATCGATGAAGTCGGCTTCGCCGGGCATACGGGGGCCTTTCCGTCGTACGTCGTCGAGTTGATGTTGCCAGGCCCCCGCCTCTCGCCCCGCCATGGCTCGTTGTTACGGTTCGCCGGTGTCTGAATCCTCACGTGATACCGCCGAGGGTGCCGGTTGGGGCACCGCGGAACGCGGCGCGTACCAGCAGCTCATGCCGACCCACGTCCAGAAGGTCTCGTGGCTCGATCCGAAGACCCTGTGGGCCGCGCGCAACGCTGTGCTGGCCTCCTGGTTCGGGGACCCGACCGGCGACACCCGCAGCCGCTGGGTCGCGCAGCGCACGGCCGCCGGCGCCCCCGCCGACAAGGTGATCCGGCGCGACGACGCGGACACCTTCTCCTTCATGGTCATCGGTGACACGGGCGAGGGCGACGATCCCCAATACGCCGTCGTGCCAGGTTTCTGAAGGCCAGTCAGGGAACGGACTTCGCGGTCATAGCGAGCGACGTCATCTATCCCGTCGGCACCGCGGACGACTACGGCACCAAGTTCTTCCGTCCGTACCAGGGCTATCCGGCACCCATCTACGCGATACCCGGCAACCACGACTGGTACGAGGGCCTCGGCGGCTTCATGCGCGTCTTCTGCGACGACGCGCCCGCGCTGCCCGCACCGGAGTCGAGGCCGCGCCCGTTGACCCGGGCCTGGTGGCGATCGCTGCTGTGGCACCACCCCCGCCCGGCCGACGGCGAACACCTGGACAAGGAACGGGAGTTGCGTTCCTCCCCGCTCCAACAGGCCGTCCAGCCGGGCCCGTACTGGACGATCGACGCGGGACCGGTGCGGATCATCGGCATCGACACCGGCCTGTTGGGCACGATCGACGCCGAACAGGGCGCCTGGCTGCGGGAGGTGGCGAAGGGGCCGACGCCGAAGATCCTTGTCACCGGCTCGCCCCTGTACGTGGACGGCAAGTACGACCCCTGTGCCATCGACGGCGGCGGCACGGTGGACGACATCGTCCGCGATCCGGACCACCACTTCGTGGCGGCGATCGGCGGGGACATCCACAACTACCAGCGCTATCCGGTGCGGTTGGACGACGGGCGCACGCTCCAGTACGTGGTCTCGGGCGGCGGCGGCGCGTTCATGCACGCGACCCACACCGTCCCGCGCGTCGACATCGCGGGCGTCACCGAGCAGGACTTCCGCTGCTATCCGCTGCGCGGCGACTCCCTGGCCTTCTACAGCAGGCTCTACGGGCGCCGACTGCACCTGCGCCGCTTCTTCACCCTCACCGAGGCCGAGGCGTCGGCCGTGATCTGCGAGCGCCTCGGCATCCCGCCGACCCGCACCCCGGGCCCGCCGGTCCGTATCACCCGGCGGATCCGGCTGGTCGCGAGCCTGCTGGGCGCGGGCGGCCGTCCCGACCGCACCTCGCGTTTCCGGCTCCCGGTGCGCAAGATCTACACGCAGCTGTTCTCGCCCGGCTCGGTGACGTACAGCCCGCCGTTCTTCAAGTGCTTCCTGCAGCTGGACGTCACCCCGGAGGCGGTCCGGCTGCGCTGCTTCGCGGCCACCGGCAACCGCGCCCAGGAGGTCGACCCGCCGGTCGAGGACGAGATCGTCATCCCGCTGCGCTGATCACACGCCCGCAACGTTCACCTGCCACAATCGGGACAGAACAGCACTGACGTACGACCGCCGGAGGAGCCCGTGCCGCCCACCTCACGCCCGCTGCGAAAGCTGGGCTTCCTCACGATCGGCCTCTTCGACGAGGCCGATCCGCGCCGGGGCCACGAGTCGACGCTGGAGATCATCGAACTCGGCGAACGGCTCGGTTTCGACAGCGCCTGGCTGCGCCACCGCCATCTCCAGTACGGCATCTCCTCCCCCGTCGCGATCATGGCGGCGGCCTCGCAGCGCACCAGCCGGATCGAACTCGGCACCGCGGTGATCCCGCTGGGCTGGGAGAACCCGCTGCGGCTGGCGGAGGACCTGGCCACCGTCGACATCCTGTCCGGGGGCCGGATCAACCCGGGCGTCAGCGTCGGCCCGCCGATGCACTACGACCAGGTCAAGGAAGCGCTGTACCCCGACACGGCCGACGCCGAGGACTTCAGCTACGAGCGGGTGCGGCGGCTGCTGGACTTCGTGCGCGGCAAACCGGCCACCGACTTCAGCGGCGTCGAGGGCTTCGAGGTGTTCTCCGACCGGGTCCAGCCGCACTCCCCCGGTCTGGGCCGTCGCCTCTGGTACGGCGGCGGCAGCGCGAGCTCGGCGAAGTGGGCCGGCGAGCACGGCATGAACTTCCTGACGAGCAGCGTCGTCAAGGCCGAAGGGCCGGACGAGTCAAGGGACTTCGCGGAGATCCAGCTCTCCCATGTCCGTACGTTCCGCGCCCACCACCCGGACGGGGAGGCCGCCCGCGTCTCCCAGGGCCTGGTCGTGATCCCCACCGACTCCGCGTCGCCCGAACAGCGCGCGAAGTACGAGGAGTTCGCCCGCAAGCGCACTCCCCGTACGACGTCACCGCAGGGACCGGCCCGGCTGATGTTCGCGCCGGACATCGTCGGCACCTCGGAGGAGATCGCCGAACTCCTGGGCGCGCACGCCGCGTTCAGGGAGATCGACGAGGTGGCGTTCGCGCTGCCGTTCACCTTCGAGCAGGAGGACTACGTGCAGATCCTCACCGACATGGCGACGAAGTTGGGACCCGCGCTCGGCTGGCAGCCCGCCGCCTGACCTCACCAGCGGCCCGGCTCCGTACCGACGACCGGCTCCGACGGCTTGCCGTCGACGCCCACCGGTATGTCGCCGGTGAGCATCACCCGGTGCATGGTCCGGGGAAAGCCGAGGTGGGCGTTGTCGCTGGGGGCGAGGTGGATCGTGGCCCGGTTGTCCCAGAAGGCCACGCTGCCCGGCTCCCAGCGGAAGCGGACGGTGTACTCGGGCCGGGTCGCCTGGGCGAGCAGCATGTCCAGGATCGCGGCGCTCTCCGCGCGGGAGATGTCGGTGATCTGCTCCAGGTAGTAGCCGTTGACGAACAGCACCCGCTCGCCCGTCTCGGGATGCACCCGCACCAGCGGGTGCACCGAGGCGACCTGGTGGTCCAGGAGATGGCGGACGTACGCGTCGTCGCCGGGCCGCGGCTGATAGCCGACGCCGAGCCGGTGCTCGGCCCGCAGGCCGTCCACGAACTCCCGTACCGGCTGCGACAGTCCGGCGTAGGCGGCGGCCAGGTTGGACCAGGTGGTGTCGCCGCCGTACGGCGGGACGGTCTCCGCGCGCAGGATCGTCGCGGCCGGCGGGTCGATGCGGGCGCCGTGGTCGCAGTGCCAGCCGCGCAGCAGGGTGTGCCGGCGGCGCTCCAGCCACTCCTCGTGCTCCATGCCGAACCGGCCGCCCAACTCCAGCCGGTCGGCGGTCGTCTCGACCTCGGGGAAGCCGGCCGGTGAGGCGCTGCCGCGTCGGCCGAGCACGACCGGTTCGCCGAACCGTCGCGCGAACGCCACATGCCCGGCGTGATCGAGCCGTTGGTCCCGGAAGAACACGACCTTCCAGCGCAGGACCGCCGCCCGGATCGCGGCCACCACAGAGTCGTCGAGTTCACCGGCCAGATCGACACCGGTGATCTCGGCCCCGATGTGCCCGGCGGCCGGCTTCACCTCCATGCCGTCCACCCGCATCGCGTCGTCCGTCGTACCGCTGTCCTTCGTCATGCGCGCTCCGTCGTCGTACCTGCTCGGTCGGTCGTGCCCACCGGGTCGTACCCAGGTCGTACCGGGTTCAAGAAGATCGTGACAGCGATCACCGCACCGGGCGACAGGGCTCCCGGGCGCCCATACTGGCTGTACCGCACAGTCAAGGGAAGGTCGATCGTGATCAGCATCCCGACGCACACGCTCAACGACGGAACGAAGCTCCCCGCCATCGGTCTGGGCACCTGGCCGATGGACGACGCGACGGCCGAGGAGGCCGTGGACGGCGCGTTGCGCATGGGCTATCGCCTGGTGGACACGGCGACGAACTACCGCAACGAGACCGGTGTCGGCCGGGGCATCGCCCGCAGTGGTGTGCCGCGCGAGGAGATCGTCGTGACGACGAAGCTCCCGGGCCGCCACCACGGCTACGACGAGACCCTCGCGTCCTTCGAGGAGTCCCGGGCGCGGCTCGGCGTGGAGTACGTGGACCTGTATCTGATCCACTGGCCGTTGCCCCGCGTGGGCAAGTACGTGGATTCGTGGAAGGCGATGATCAAGCTCCGCGAGGAGGGTCTCGTCCGGTCGATCGGTGTCTCCAACTTCACGCCCGAGCACATCGAGCGGCTGGAGAAGGAGACCGGCGTGCTGCCCTCCGTCAACCAGATCGAGCTGCATCCGCTGTTCCCGCAGGACGAACTGCGTGCCTTCGGCGTCGAGAAGGGTGTTCTCACCGAGAGTTGGAGCCCTCTCGGACGCGGCTCCGCGCTGCTGGACGACCCGACCGTCGTCACGGTCGCGGAGGCCTTCGGTGTGACGCCGGGGCAGGTGGTGCTCCGTTGGCACACCCAGCTCGGGGCGGTCCCGATCCCCAAGTCGGCCGACCCGGACCGGCAGCGCGCCAACCTCGACATCTTCGGCTTCGAACTCGGCCCGGCGCAGCTGGCCGCCCTCTCCGACCACGCCCCGCAGCGCCTGGGCGGGGACCCGGAAACGCACGAGGAATTCTGAGAGTCCCGGGGTGGAAGTTGCGTGTTTCCACCCCCAACTCGCCTTCCCTGCCTCTATGTTCACGGCGGAGGCTCAAGATCTCACCGGAAGGTTCCCGTATGCGCACCGCGTTCCGTACCGCCGTGACCGGAGTGGTGGCCACCACTGCCCTGCTGGCCGGCGGCACCGTCGCCCAGGCGACCCCCGCCGGGCCGGGTGTCACCGCCAAGCTGATCAGCCAGACCACGATCGGCGACACCGACTACACGGTGCGCGAGATCACCATTCCGCCCGGTCAGGCCACGGGCTGGCACTACCACGACGGTCCCCTGTACGGAATCGTCAAGGAGGGCACGCTCAGTCACTTCGACTCCAGCTGCGCCTCCGACGGCGTGTACCGGAAGGGCAGCACCATCCAGGAGCCGGCCGGGGCGGGCAACGTGCACATCGGCCGCAACCTGGGGAAGACTCCGCTCGTGCTGGACGTGCTGTACGTCCTGCCGCACGGATCGCCGTTCTCGGAGGACGCGCCGAACCCCGGCTGCCCCTTCGAGTGAGCGGTCCGGTCAGTCGGGCGGCAGCGGCTGCTCCGCCCAGATCGTCTTGCCGCTGCCGGTCTGTCTGCTCCCCCACCGCTGGGTGAGCTGGGCGACGAGGAGAAGTCCGCGTCCGCCCTCGTCGAAGGCGTGGGCGCGGCGCAGATGCGGTGAGGTCGAACTGCCGTCGGAGACCTCGCAGATGAGGGCGCGGTCGCGGATCAGGCGGAGCTGGATGGGCGGTTGGCCGTAGCGGATGGCGTTGGTGACCAGTTCGCTGACGACCAGTTCGGTGACGAAGGCCTCCTCCTCCAGTCCCCAGGCCGCGAGTTGGTCGGTGGCGGCCTGCCGGGCCCCGGCCACGCGGGCGGGGTCCGGTTCGATGTCCCAGGTGGCGATCCGGTCGCCGCCCAGCGCACGGGTGCGGGCCAGCAACAGGGCCACGTCGTCGCTCGGTTCCTCCGGCATCACCGCCTTCAGCACCGAGTCACAGAGTGCGTCCAGGGATTCGGCGGACGCGGTGAGCGCGCGGCACAGTTCGGCGGTGGTGTGGTCGACGTCGCGGTCCCGGTCCTCGATCAGACCGTCCGTGTACAGCGCGACGACGGCACCCTCGGGCAGCTCCAACTCGACGGCCTCGAAAGGGAGTCCGCCGACTCCGAGCGGTGGTCCCGCGGTCATGGGGACGAGGCTCGCGGTCCCGTCGGGCAGGACGAGGGCGGGCGGTGGGTGTCCGGCGGCGGCCATGGTGAGGCGGCGCGAGACGGGGTCGTAGACGGCGTAGAGACAGGTCGCGCCGAGTTCCGCGACCTCGTCGCCGGTGTCGTCGCTCGCGAGGTGGGTGACCAGGTCGTCGAGGTGGGTGAGGAGTTCGTCGGGCGGGAGGTCCACGTCGGCGAGTGTGCGGACGGCCGTGCAGAGGCGGCCCATGGTCGCCGAGGACGCGATGCCGTGTCCGACGACGTCGCCGACGACGAGGGCGACCCGGCTGCCGGACAGCGGGATCACGTCGAACCAGTCGCCGCCGATGCCCGCGAGCGAACCGGAGGGCCGGTAGCGGTGGGCCACCTCGACCGCGGCCTGTCCGGGCAGGCCTCTGGGCAGCAGGGTGTGCTGCAGGGCCAGCGCGGTGCTGCGTTCGCGGGCGAAACGGCGGGCGTTGTCGATGCAGACGGCGGCGCGGCTGGCCAACTCCTCGGCGAGTACGGCGTCGTCCTCCGCGTAGTCGTCCGGGTGCGCCATGCGGACGGCCACCGCGACGCCGAGGGTGGTGCCGCGCGCCCGCAGCGGCACCGCGATCATCGAGTGGACGCCCTCGCGGTGCGAACGGCCTTCGGGGGAACGGGCGTTGCGGTCCGCCACCCAGCGGACGAAGTCGGGTTCACCCGCCTGGCCGCGCACCGCCCGCCCCTCGCGCAGGGCCTGCACGGGCGGTGAGGAGAGCGGGTAGACGTCCGCCTGTCCGAGGTGCACGGCGGCGTCCGGCGCTCCCTCGGTGACGGAACGGTGAGCGACGCGGCGCAGCACGATCTCACCCTCCGGGTCCTGCGGCGGTTCGTCGGCACCGAGCACCCACGGGAGCAGATCCACGCTGGCGAAGTCGGCGTAACGGGGCACCAGCAGCTCCGCGAGTTCCTCGGCGGTGCGCACCACGTCGAGGGTGGTGCCGATGCAGGTCGCCGCCTCGTTGAGCAGGGCCAGCCGCTGTCGGGCGCGGTACTGCTCGGTGCTGTCGAACGCCGCGAGGGCGACCGCCGTCAACTCACCTGAGGCATCCCTGAGGGGCCACATCTCGATGCTCCAGGCGTGCTCCCGGTTCAGGGCGGGGGCGCCCGCCCAGCTGTCGTAGCGGAGCGGTCTGCCCGTCTCGACGACCTGGCGCAGGTTGCGGAGGAAGCCCTGGCTGTGTTCGGTGCCCTCGACGCTCTCCGGGAAGAACCGGCCGAGCAGGACGTCCTCCGGGACGCCCATCACGCGGCAGGCGACGTCGTTGACGCGGAGATAGCGCTGCCCGGTGTCGAAGACGGACAGTGACATCGACGCCTGCTCGAAGGCCTGCTCTGCGAGGGTGGGGCCGGGGTCGGCGGTGAGGACGTAGCCGTCCGGAGTGCCGTCCGCGCCGAGCATCGCGCAGGCCCGCACGGTGAGCGGGAGCGGGGAGCCGTCCCGGTGTCGTAGGACCACCGGGCCGGCCAGTGCGGCCACGGACGTGGCGGCGGGGGGTTCGGCGAGCAGTGCCGCCACCGACCGGCCCACGGCCTCCTCGGCCGGGTATCCCGTCAGCGTCCGGGCACCCTCGCTCCACCCCGTCACGATGCCCCGGGCATCGATGACCGCCGCGGCGGAGGCCTGCTCCATATCGTCCAGGATGGTCCCTGTACCGCATCGCATCAACCGCGATACGGCATTCGCGGCCCCTGTGTCACTTCCGGTGGGCGCGCAGTGCGGCGAGGGCGCGGTCGGCGTGGGTGTTCATCCGGAGTTCGCTGGTGACGACCTCCAGGATCGTGCGGTCCTCGCCGATCACGAAGGTGGCCCGCTTGGTGGGCGCGAGCGAGAACCCGCGCTTCACGCCGAACCGCTCCCGGATCGTCCCGTCGACGTCCGAGAGAAGGGGCATGCCGAGGGTGTTCTTCGCGGCGAACTGCTGCTGCTTGTCGACCGTGTCGCCGCTGATGCCGACGGGCCGGGCGCCGACGGCAGCGAACTCGGCCGCCAGATCACGGAAGTGGCAGGCCTCGGCGGTGCAGCCGGCGGACAGGGCCGCCGGATAGAAGAAGAGCACCACGGGCCCCTCGGCGAGCAGTTCCGTGAGGCTGCGTTCCGCGCCGGTCTCGTCCGGCAGCGTGAAGTCCTCGACCTTGTCGCCGACGTTCAGACGATCGCTCATGACTGTCCCTCCCCATTGTTCTTCGCGACACTACGGGCCCACAGCACGAGGGGTATCTGCAGGGGCAGCCGTCCCAGGGCCGCCGCCTTCTGCGGGGCCGGGCGGTCCCGCCAGTCGATCGCCATCTGCACATTGGCGGGGAACACGCCGACGAAGAACGCCGCCGCGGCCAGTGCGGCCGTACGCCGGGTGCGCGGCACGGCGAGCCCGGCGGCCAGCGCCAGTTCGACGGCACCGCTCGCGTAGGTCCAGGTCCGGGGCGCCCCCGGCAGGGCGCGCGGGATCGTCGCGTCGAACTGTTTCGGCGAGGCGAAGTGGGCGACCCCCGCGGTCGCGAGCAGTCCGGCGAGCAGCAGCGACGAGCGTTCGGACCGTGGCACGGTTCCTCCTCTGATGGCCTGCCGCGCGATATTACTCGACGGTAGGCGCCGCCCATCGACTGGCCCTTACGGCTTCGGTCTGACCTTTGATATGTTTCGCAGCCGGAACCGGAGAAGGGTCCGTGCATGGACTTCGAACTGACCGACGACCAGGAAACGATCCGCAAGTCCGTCGCCGGACTGCTGCGCGACTTCGACGACCAGTACTGGATGGAGAAGGACCAGGCGCACGAGTTCCCGACGGAGTTCTACGAGACCGTCGCGGGCGGCGGCTGGCTCGGGATCACGATCCCGGAGGAGTACGGCGGCCACGGCCTCGGCATCACCGAGGCCAGCCTGCTGCTCGAAGAGGTGGCGCGGGCGGGCGGCGGCATGAACGCGGCCAGCGCCATCCATCTGTCCATCTTCGGCATGCATCCCGTCGTCGTGCACGGTTCCGAGGAGCTGAAGCGCCGGACACTCCCGCGCATCGCCAACGGCGACCTGCACGTCTGCTTCGGCGTCACCGAACCGGGCGCGGGACTCGACACCGCGAGCATCACGACGTACGCACGACGGGACGGCGACCACTACGTCGCGAACGGCCGCAAGGTGTGGATCTCCAAGGCGATGGAATCGGAGAAGATCCTTCTCCTGACCCGCACCAGCAGGGCCGACGAGGTCGCTAAGAAGACCGACGGGATGACCCTGTTCCTGACGGACATCGACCGCGACCGGATCGACATCCGCCCGATCCCGAAGATGGGCCGCAACGCCGTCACCTCGAACGAACTCTTCATCGACGACCTGCGCATCCCCGTCGAGGACCGCGTCGGCGAGGAGGGCCAGGGCTTCCGCTACCTCCTCGACGGCCTCAACCCGGAGCGCATGCTGATCGCGGCCGAGGCCCTGGGCATCGGCCGGGCCTCGCTCGACAAGGCGGTGCGGTACGCCAAGGAGCGGGTCGTCTTCGGCCGCCCGATCGGTATGAACCAGGGCATCCAGTTCCCCCTCGCGGACTCCCTCGCCCGCCTGGACGCGGCCGAACTCGTGCTGCGCAAGGCGACCTGGCTGTACGACAACGGGAAGCCCTGCGGGCGCGAGGCGAACACCGCCAAGTACCTGTGCGCGGACGCCGGGTTCACGGCCGCCGACCGGGCCCTGCAGACCCACGGCGGCATGGGCTACTCCGAGGAGTACGGCGTGTCCCGCTACTTCCGCGAGGCCCGCCTCATGCGGATCGCACCGATCAGTCAGGAAATGATCCTGAACTACCTGGGATCGCACACGCTGGGACTCCCGAGGAGCTACTGAATGACCGACAGCACAGGGCTGTTCGACCTCACGGGCCGGTCGGCGCTGGTCACCGGCGCCGGGGGCGGCATCGGTTCCGCGGTCGCCGAGGCACTGGCCCGCGCGGGCGCCGCGGTGCTGGTGACCGACGTCGACGAGTCGGCCGCGGCGGCCGTCGCGGGGAAGATCAACGCGGCGGGCCTGACGGCGGACAGCGCCGCCCTCGACGTACGGGACCGGTCCGCCGCCGATACGGCCGTGGCGCGCGCGGCGGCGCTCGCCGACGGGACGCTGCACATCCTGGTCAACAACGCCGGGGTCATCGCCCCGGCCATGTTCGACAAGCTGGAGGAGGACGCGTTCCGGCGGGTCCTCGACATCCATGTGATGGGGACGTTCCACTGCGCGCAGGCCGCGCTGCCGTTCCTGCCGGACGACGGGAAGGGCAGGATCATCAACGTCACCTCGTCGGCGGGCCTGGTCGGCACGCTCGGGCAGGTCAACTACTCGGCCGCGAAGGCCGGGATCATCGGGCTGACGAAGTCCCTGGCCCGTGAACTGGCGCGGCGGCGGGTGCTGGTGAACGCGCTCGCTCCGCTGGCGGCCACACCCATGACGGAGACCATCCGGACCAACGAGAAGTTCGCGGCCCAGATGCTCGCCCGGATTCCGCTGGGCCGGTGGGCGGAGCCGGCGGAGATCGCGGGCAGTTTCGTGTTCCTCGCCTCGGACGCGGCCTCCTTCATCACCGGTCAGGTGCTGCCGGTGGACGGCGGCATGGTGATGTGACAGGTGACGCGGGTGCTGTGTTGAATGGTTCAGCCAAAGAGGCCGACGAGCGCGGCCTGCGACGAGAGGCCCGAACCTGTGCAGAGCGCCGAGCACCCTTCCCGCACCGCCCGGGGGCGCGCCACGGCCGGTGAGCCCCGGCCGCGCTTCGACACGCTCACGGTTCCCAAGGCCTCGGACGTGCTGGCGGCGGAGGTGCGCGAGCGGATCCTGTCCGGGGAGTTCACGGAGGGCATGGCGTTGCCGCCGGAACGGCAACTGGTCGAGCAGACGGGGCTGAGCCGGGCCACGGTGCGCGAGGCGCTGCGCGTCCTGGAGGTCGAACGGCTCCTGGAGATCAGGCCGGGGCGCGGGGGCGGCGCCTTCGTGCACCGGCCTGGCCGTGAATCGCTCGCGAACACCGTGCGGTTGGTGATCCGGGGGCAGCGGATCCGGCTTGAGGACCTGCACGAGACCCGGGAGGCGATCGAGCCGGCCTGCGCGGCGCTGGCGGCCAGGCGCCGTACGGACGTCGACCTCGCGGAACTGGACGACGCGCACGCCGAGTTGGTGGCGGCGGGGGACGACATCCAGCGGTTCCTGCGCGCGAACATCCACTGGCACAACGCCGTGGCGAGGGCCGGTGAGAACGAGCTTCTCATCGGGTTCATGAGCGCTCTCTCGCAGTCGATCCACGCGGCCACCGACATCGAGCAGTTCATGGACGCGGACATCCGCGAGCTGACCGCCCGCGCGCACGCCCGGATCACCGAGGCGATCCGGGACGGCGACAGCGAGGCGGCGATGCGCCGTATGACCCGCCATGTGTGCGGCTTCGCCCGGGCCGCCGCCGAGGTGGACCGCCGGGACGGCGTGGAGCTGACCGATCCCGAGAACTGACTCCGCCGGAGATGAGAATGTGATTCTCTTCTTCGTGCAACACCATTGACAGTTTCGGTCTGACCTTTAATACCATCGCGGTATGAGCAAGGTGAGTTCCGTGCTGACCGTGGCCGCCGACGGAGACGTCCGCATCGTCACCCTGAACCGCCCCGACCGGCTGAACGGCGTGTCCGAGGAGCTGCACCGACGACTGTCGGAGGTGTGGCGCGAACTCGCGGACGACACCAAGGCCCGGGCCGTCGTCCTCACGGGCGCGGGACGGGCGTTCAGCGCGGGCGGCGACTTCGACCATCTCCTACGGCACCACACCGACCCGGAGTTGCGGGAGCGGTCCATCCGGATCGACCGCACCATCCAGACCGAGATGATCCGCTTCCCGCTGCCGGTGATCGCCGCAGTCAACGGCCCCGCGGTGGGCCTGGGTTGCAGCCTCGCCCTGGCCTGCGACCTCGTACTGATCGCCGAGGACGCCTACTTCGCGGACCCGCATGTGTCGGTCGGCCTGGTGGCGGGCGACGGCGGAGTCACCCTGTGGCCGCTGCTCACCAGCCTGCTGCGGGTGAAGGAGTACCTCTTCACCGGAGACCGCATACCGGCGGCCAAGGCGGTCGAGTTCGGCCTCGCCAACCGCACGGTCCCGCCCGACGACCTGATGCGCGAAGCACTCACTCTCGCCCACCGCCTCGCGGCCCAGCCCGCCGAAGCCCTCCGCGCCACCAAGCTGGCCCTCGCCGCCGTCGTCGAACAGGTCTCGCGCGGCGGCATGGAGGCGGCCCTGATGGCCGAGCGGGCCACGATGACCAACCCGGACCACATCCGCATCATCACCGACCTCGCGGCCCGCGCCGAGCGGCGCGCGAACTCCCCCGAGGAGCGCTGAGCGTGGAGCGCGAGGAGTTCGCCCTCGTCCGCGACATGGTGCGCTCACTCGCACCCCGGCACGGCGTGACCTCGGCCGACGAGGTGAAGCCGTCGACCCGTTCGGCAGCCCAACAGGCCCTGGACGACATGGGTTTGCGAGATCTACGACGCACCTCTCCCCCAGCGGCGACCACCCAGGAGTGCGCACTGCTCGCGGAGGAACACGGCCGCCACCCGCTCACCACGTCCCTGCTCGGTACGGTCCTGCTCGCTCCGGAACTGCTCCGGTTGCTCGGCGACGACACCTCGCAGGGAACGCCCACCGTCGCGCTCACCCGCGAACTACGCTTCCCCGGGCCGGAGTCGGCGGATCTCGTCGCCTGGGACAGCGAGGGAGCCGACAGCGCGCTCCGCGTCACCACCGACGGGACCGTCTCCCGCGTCGAGTTGGGGCCGTCGGCGCCGAGCACGGACCTCGTGCGCTCGGTGCGTGCGGTGCCGTCCGACGCTCCCGTGGAGGTCGTCGGCAGCCTCACGGCACCGGACCAACTCCGTTGGCAGGCCTACGCACTCGTCGTCGTGACCGCCGAACTCGTCGGCGCGGCGGGCTCGTTCGTGGAGCAAGCCGTCGAATACGCGCGCGTCCGCCGCCAGTACGGGCAGGCGATCGGCTCCTTCCAAGCTGTACAGCATCTCCTCGCCGACGCGACGGTCCTGGTGGAGGCGGGCACCAGTGTCACGCGCTACGCGGCCTGGTGTCTCGACAACGAACCGCCGGAGCGGGCCCTGACGGCGGCGCGCGTCGCCAAGGCGGAGGTCAACTCCTCGGCGCTGGAGGCGGTGTACGCCGGCATGCAGGTCTTCGGCGGTATCGCCCAGACCTGGGAGCACATCGCGCACCTGTATCTGCGCAAAGTGCGGCTGGGCACCACGCTGCTCGCCACGACGGACGACCTGCTCCCCGCGCTGGCCGCACCGGAGGTGCCGCGATGACCGACACCCCGCTGGACTTCGGCGACCCGGCCGACCTGGACCGGCTGCGCCAGGAGTTCCGCGCCTGGCTGGACCGACACCCGCTTCCTGAACGGGAGTCGGGCGAGCCGGTCCCGGTCTTCCTGCACCGCTGGCACCGGCTGCTGCACTCGGGCGGCTGGGTCGGACTCGACGTCCCGGAGCGCTACGGCGGCCGGGGCCTGACCGCGCTGCACCAGGTCGCGATCAGTGACGAACTCGGCGCCTGCCGGGCCCCGGGCGTCCCCCGGATCGGCTATCTCGCCCACGCCCTCCTGGAGTTCGGCTCCGAGGAGCAACGACTGCGGTTCCTGCCAAGGATGTTGGCCGGTGACGAGGTCTGGTGCCAGGGCTTCAGCGAACCGGGAGCCGGCTCGGACCTGGCGGGCATGAGCACCTCCGCCGAACGGCACGACGACCACTACATCGTGCGCGGCCAGAAGCTCTGGACCAGCTACGCCCAGTACTCCGGCCTGTGCCTGCTGCTGGCCCGCACCGATCGCTCGGCACCGGCCCACAAGTCGATCTCGGCGTTCGTCCTGCCCCTGGACCGCCCCGGCGTGACGGTACGGCCGCTGCGCGCGGCCAACGGCGACGACGAGTTCTGCGAGCTGTTCCTCGACGACGTCCGTATCGAGGAGTCCGAGCGCGTCGGCGCCGAGGGCGTCGGCTGGGCACTGGCGATGACGACGGTGTCGTACGAGCGCAATGCTCTCGACACCGGGCACATCTCGAAGTACGGGCTACTCGTCGAGCGGTTGCGGAGCTTCGCCGCCGAGCGGCGGGGCAGTCTGCCCGACGGGCTGCTGTCGCGGATCGGCCGGTGTGTCGTCGACTACGAGGTCCTGGTGGCGCACGCCCGCCGCCGCACCGCCGAACGCCTCGCCGGACAGGTCGCCGGTCCCGAGTCGTCCGTGGACAAACTGCTGATGACGAGGACCGAACAACGGCTCTACGACACGGCACTTGAGGTGTTCCCGGCCGAACTGGCCCAGGAGGGCGGTGAGTTGTTCGGCGACTACCTCTACTCCCGTGCGGCCTCCGTCTACGGCGGCACCTCCCAGATCCAGCGGAACATCATCGCCAAGCGGATCCTGCATCTCCCCTCGAACGGCTAGCCCTGGAGCCAACTGATGCGCTACGACGACGAATTCCTGAGCATCCCCCACGTCATCAGGCTGGCCGCCGAACGCTTCGGGGACGCCACGGCACTCATCGACGGGGACCGCCGCTGGACGTTCCGGGAGCTGAAGGACCAGATGGTCGACGCGGTCCGCGCCACCATCGCGCTCGGCATCAAGCCCGGGGACCGGATCGGGCTGTGCGCCCCCAACTCGGGGGAGTGGATCTTCGCCGCGCTGGGCATCCACGGCGCCGGGGGCGTACTGGTCCCGCTCAACACCCGGTTCAAGGCGCAGGAGATCTCGTACATCCTGCGGAAGTCGGAGGCGGCTGCCGTGTTCGCCTCACCCTTCCTGGGCAACGACTACATCGGCGAACTGCGGAAGGCCGATCCGGAACTGCCGGCCCTGCACAAGACGGTGTCGGTTCTCGGTCCGCAGGGGGCGGCCGAGCTGGCATGGAACGACTTTCTCGGTGCGGGACACGGCGTTTCGGCCTCCTCCGCCCATGAGTCGATCGACCGGTTGACGCCGGACGACGTGTCCGACGTGATGTTCACATCCGGCACGACGGGCCACCCGAAGGGCGTGATGCTCACGCACGGCCAGTCCCTGCGCGCGTACGGGTGGATGGCCGAGGAGTACACGTTCCGGGAGTCCGACACCTTCCTGGTGATCCCACCGTTCTTCCACTGCTTCGGTTACAAGGCGGGGTGGCTGGCCTCCCTGATGCACGGGGTGACCGTCATCCCCATGGCCGTCTTCGACGCCGGCCGGGCGCTGGACCTCATCGCCCGGGAGCGGGTGAGCATCCTCCTCGGCCCGCCGACGATCTTCCACGACCTGGTCAACCATCCGGCCCGGGCCACCCACGACCTGACCTCGCTGCGCGTCTCCATGACGGGCGGTACGACGATTCCGGAATCGCTGATCCGCGCCATGAAGACGGAGTTGTCGTTCGACATCGTGATGAGTGCCTACGGACTCACCGAGTCCACCGCGCTGGTGACCACGACGCGGGTCGGGGACTCGGAGGAGACCGTCGCTCGCACCACGGGAAGCGCCATCCCGGGTGTCCAGGTCCGGATCGTCGCCGACGACGGGCTCGACGTCCCGATCGGGCTCGACGGCGAGATCCTCGTGCGCGGCTACAACGTCACCCGCGGCTACTGGGACGACCCCGACGCCACCGCCTCGACGATCGACGCCGAGGGCTGGCTGCACACCGGGGACATCGGACGGCTCGACGACGACGGCAACCTCGCCATCGTCGACCGGAAGAAGGAGATGTACATCGTGGGCGGCTTCAACGCGTATCCGGCGGAGATAGAGAAGCTGCTTCTCGGCTGCGAATGCGTCCAGCAGGTCGCCGTGATCGGCGTTCCCGACGAACGCCTCGGCGAGGTCGGCTGCGCCTTCGTGGTCGCGGACCCGGAGCACCCGACGACCGAGCCCGCGGTCATCGCCTGGGCCCGCGAGAACATGGCGAACTTCAAGGTCCCCCGGCATGTCCGGTTCGTCGGCCAACTCCCGCGCAACGCGAGCCAGAAGGTACTGAAGGACGAACTCCGTGCCAGTTTCACGGCCGTGGGCTGAGAGATGACGACAACGACCGGGCCGCTGGCCGGAATCACCGTGGTCGCGCTGGAACAGGCGATCTCCGCCCCCATGTGCACCCGCACGCTCGGCGACTTCGGCGCCCGCGTGATCAAGGTCGAGAACCCTCAGGGCGGCGACTTCGCCCGCCACTACGACGACGTGGTCAAGGGACTCGGGGCGCACTTCGTCTGGGTCAACCGGGGCAAGGAGTCGGTAGCCCTGGACCTGAAGACTCCCGGCGGCATGGGCGTCCTGCACCGCCTGCTGGAGCGCGCCGACGTCCTCGTCTCCAACCTCACACCCGGCACCACGGCCAAACTGGGCATCTCCCCCGACGACTTGACGACCCGTCACCCCGAACTGATCGCCGTCGAGATCGACGGCTACGGCCCCGGCGGCCCGCTCTCCCACAAGCGGGCCTACGACCTCCTCGTACAGGCCGAGTCGGGCGCCTGCTCGGTGACCGGATCCCCGGGAGCACCGGCCAAACCCGGCCCCCCGATGGCCGATGTGAGCAGCGGGCTGTACGCCGCGCTGTCGGTCGTCGCGCTGCTGTGCGGCAGGGAACGCGGAGTGGGGCCCGCGGCCTCGTCCGTCGCGGTCAGCCTGTTCGACACGATGACGGAGCTGATGGGCTATCCGCTCACCTACACCCGGCACTCCGGGGTCGAGCAGCAGCCGCTCGGTCTGAGTTCGCCGGCCGTGGCACCGTACGGCGCCCATCGCACCGCCGACGGCCACACCGTGATCCTCGGGACGACGAACGACCGTGAATGGCAGCGCCTGGCAAGGGAGTTGCTCGAACGCCCCGACCTCGCGGACGACCCCCGCTTCCGGAGCAACGCGGGACGGGTGGAGCACCGCGCCCTGCTGGAGCCGGAGATCAGCGCCTGGTGCGCACGGCACGACCTCGCGTACGTACAGGATCGCGCGGACGCGGCCGGGATCGGCAACTCCCGTTACAACACGACCAGTGACGTCATCGCCCACCCGCATCTCCAGGCACGGAACCGGTGGCGGGAGATCGACACGCCGTCCGGTCCGGTGCCGGCGCTGCTGCCGCCCCCGGTCATCGCCGGGTACGACCCGCCGATGGGCGCGATTCCCGCGCTCGGCCAGCACACCGACGCCGTACTCGCCGAACTCGGCCTCACGGGCGAGGAGATCGCCGTACTCCGGGCACAGGGAGCGGTGCGTTGAGCGGGCCGCCGGTGCTTCTGACGAGCGACGCCGACGGTGTCCGGACGCTGACGCTGAACCGGCCGGAGCGCAAGAATGCCATCGACGCCGACCTGTGGGACGCTCTGCGAACGGCGCTCACCGCGGCGGGCAGCGATCGTACGGTACGTGCGCTCGTGCTCACCGGTGCGGGCGGCGCGTTCTGCTCCGGGGCCGACATCCGCAAGGGCGTCAGCGACGAGCACCCCCTGTACCGGATGCGGACTCTGACCGAAGTCACGCTGATGCTGCACGAGTTGCCGATCCCCACGATCGCCAAGGTGCACGGGGTGGCGGTCGGCGCGGGCTGGAATCTCGCCCTGGGCTGCGACTTCGTCGTGGCCACTCCGGAGAGCGCGTTCTCGCAGATCTTCGCGCGCCGTGCCCTGTCCATGGACTGCGGCGGCTCCTGGCTGCTGCCGAAGCTGGTGGGGTTGCAGCAGGCGAAACGGCTGGCGCTGCTGGCCGAGACGATCGACGCCGAGGAGGCCCGCGCGCTGAACCTGGTGACCTGGGTCGTGGACGCCGACAAGATCGACGCTTTCGTGGGCGATCTGACCGCCCGGCTGGTCGCCGGAGCCCCGGTCGCTCTCGCACAGAACAAGGCGCTCCTCAACGAGAACGCCGATCGCACGCTGCGCGAGGCCCTTGCCGGTGAGGCGCGGGCGCAGGCCATGAACTTCGCCACGGCAGACGTCCCGGAAGCGTATGCCGCCTTCGTGGAGAAGCGCCCGCCTCGCTACACGGGGTGCTGGGCAGTGCCGGGAACAGCCGCGCCTACAGCGACAAAGGAGACGTAATGCGTAAGGCAGTGGTGGTGGAGGCGGTCCGCACCGCCGTCGGCAAACGGAACGGCGGTCTGGCCGGTGTGCACGCGGCCGACCTCTCCGCCGTCGTCCTCCGCGCCCTCGTCGACCGTACGGGCCTGGATCCCGAGGTCGTGGACGACGTGGTGTGGGGCTGCGTGGGCCAGCTGGGCGACCAGTCGAGCAACATCGGCCGCTACGCGGTGCTGGCCGCGGGCTGGCCCGAGACCATCCCGGGGACCACGGTGAACCGGGCCTGCGGATCGAGCCAGCAGGCCCTGGACTTCGCCGCCCAGGCGGTCATGTCCGGCCAGCAGGACGTCGTGGTCGCGGGCGGCGTCGAGGTGATGAGCCGGGTCCCGCTCGGGGCCTCGCGGGCCGGCGGGATGCCGTACGGTCCCCAAGTCCTCGCCCGTTACGAGGACTTCTCCTTCAACCAGGGTGTCTCGGCCGAGCTGATCGCGCGGAAGTGGGGCCTTGGCCGGGGTGTCCTCGACGAGTTCGCCGCGCTGTCGCACGAGCGGGCGGCGGCCGCGCAGGACGGCGGGGCGTTCGACGCGCAGATCGTGCCGGTGACCGCGGACACGGACACGGGCGCGGGCGCGGGCGCGGTGACCTTGGACGAGGGCATACGGCGAGGGACCAGCAGCGCCACTCTCGCGAAGCTGAAACCGTCCTTCCAGGAGGACGGGGTGATCCACGCGGGCAACTCCTCGCAGATCTCCGACGGTGCGGCGGCTCTGCTGGTGACCACCCCGGAGAAGGCCCGTGAGCTGGGGCTGACACCGATCGCGCACTACCGGGCGGGTGTGGTCACCGGTTCCGATCCGGTCCTCATGCTGACCGGACCGATCCCCGCGACCGAGAAGGTGCTGCGCAAGGCCGGAGTCGCACTCTCCGAGGTGGGCGTCTTCGAGGTCAACGAGGCCTTCGCGCCCATCCCGCTGGCCTGGCTGGCCGAGACCGGAGCGGATCCGGCCCTCCTCAACCCGCTCGGGGGTGCCATCGCGCTCGGGCATCCGCTCGGCGCGTCGGGTGCCGTCCTGATGACGCGCATGCTCCACCACATGCGGGAGAACGGCATCCGCTACGGCCTGCAGACCATGTGCGAGGGCGGCGGCACCGCCAACGCCACCGTCGTCGAACTCGCTTCCTGACAGGGGATGTTGTGCGCCGAGACGTCTTCACCGACGACCACGAGGCATTCCGCCGGCTCGCCAGGGACTTCATCGCCAAGGAGGTCGTCCCGCACTACACCGAGTGGGAGGAGACCGGCCGACTCCCCCGCACGCTCTTCGAACAGCTGGGCTCGCTGGGCTTGTTGGGCACGGCGGTCCCCGAGGAGTACGGCGGAGCCGGCCTCGACGACTACCGCTACAACGTCGTCCTCCAGGAGGAATCGGCCCGCGCCCTGGTGACGTTGGGGACCGTCCGGACTCAACTCGATGTCGTCCTGCCGTACTTCCTCACCTACGCCGACCGGGATCAGCGCGAGCGCTGGTTCCCCGGCCTGGCCTCCGGGAAGTTGCTGACGGCCATCGCGATGACCGAGCCGGGCACGGGCTCCGATCTCGCCGGGATCCGTACGACCGCCGTGCGCGACGGGGATTCGTACGTCCTCAACGGCGCGAAGACCTTCATCACCGGCGGGCTCCTCGCCGACCTGGTGATCGTCGTGGCCCGTACGGCGACCGACCCGGACAACCGCCGCGCCGGGCTCACCCTGCTGGTCGTCGAGGACGGCATGCCCGGCTTCACTCGGGGCCGGGTGCTGCACAAGCTGGGCATCAAGGTGCAGGACACGGTGGAGCTGGCCTTCGACGACGTCCGGGTGCCGGTCACCAACCGGCTCGGCGAGGAGGGTGCCGCGTTCGGCTATCTCGGCCACAACCTCCCGCAGGAGCGGATGACGGTGGCGGTGGGTTCGGTCGCGCAGGCGCGGGCTGCCCTGGACACGACGATCGCCTACGTCAAGGAGCGCAAGGCGTTCGGGAAACCGGTCGCCTCTTTCCAGAACACGAAGTTCGAACTCGCCGCCGTGGCAGCCGAGATCGAGGCCGCACAGGCCATGTTGGACCGGGCGGTGCTCGAACTCGTCGGGGGCGAACTGAGCGGGCCCGACGCCGCCAAGGTCAAACTCTTCTGCACCGAGATGCAGGCCCGCGCGGTCGACCGCTGTCTGCAACTGTTCGGCGGCTACGGCTACATGCTGGAATACCCCATCGCCCGGCTCTACGCGGACGCGCGCATCACCCGCATCTACGCCGGAACCAGCGAGGTCATGAAGGTCATCATCGCCAAGTCCCTCGGATTGTGAGGCGGTTACGGTGCCGGACTTCTCCAGCAGACCAGGTGTCGCGTTCGTGGCGGGCGGCTCGGGCGGTATCGGGGCGGCGGTAGTACGGCTCCTCGCGGAGCGGGGCAGCGACATCGTCCTCACGTACCGGGCCAACCAGGAGGCGGCGGACGCCGTCGCCGCCGAGGTGGGGAAGCTGGGCCGTCAAGCGCGGGCGATACGGCTGGACTTGACCGACGAGGCCGCCACGGCCGAGGCCGTGGCGGAGACACCCGGCGGCATCCACACGCTCGTGTACGCGGCAGGTCCGCACGTGCCGATGAGGCACCTGAGCAGGGTCTCGCCGAGTGAGTACCGTGCCCAACTCGAAGGCGACGCCGTGGCGTTCTTCAACCTCGCCCATCCCGCACTGCCGTTGCTGCGCGAGAGCCGGGGCAACATCGTCGCCGTGACGACCGTCGCCACCCGCCGCTTCCCGGTACGGGACGGACTGTCGTCGGGCGCGAAGGGCGCGGTCGAGGCGGTGGCCCGGGCGCTGGCCGCCGAGGAGGGCCGCTACGGCGTCCGCGTGAACTGTGTGGCGCCCGGCATGCTCAACGACGGTATCGCCGGCCGCCTGATCAGCTCCGGCGAACTCGACGAGGACGCCCTCGCCGTCACCCGGCGCAACATCCCGATGCGCCGTTTCGGCGACGCCACGGACATCGCGGAGGCGGTCGCGTTCCTCGCCTCGGACCGGGCCGGGTTCATCACCGGGCAGGCGTTGGGAGTCGACGGCGGCTACAGCGTGTAGAGGTCATGCGGGCGAGATGCGGCGGCCCGACACGTATGCGGCGCGGACCAGTTCACCGGACAACGCGTCGAGGGCCGTACGCAGCGGTACGTGGAGCAGGCACAGGTCGGCGACCGCGCCGACTGCCAACCGCCTTGTGCGGGCCGGATGTCGGGGTTCGCCGGTGAACAGCCGTAGCGCCGCCTCCGGTTGGAGCCGTTCACCGTCGTCCCGTTCGGTCGCTGCCCGCATGACCGCCCAGGGGTCCGGGGTGCCGTAGGGCGCGTCGGTACCGGCGGCGAGGGGGATGCCGGCCTCGGTCAGGGTGCGGCAGCGGTAGAGGTGAGGGCGGTCGTCGGTGTCCACGTCGGTGGCGTACGCGGAGGCCCGTTCGACGGGGAAGTGGGGCTGGGTCACCACCGTCACCCCGAGCCGTCGCAGCCACGGGATCGTCTCGGCCGGGATGACCGACCCGTGCTCGATCCGGTCGCCGTCGGCCGGACCCACCTCGTCCAGAGCGAGCAGTGTCACCAGCAACTGCACCCGGGTCACACAGTGCACGGCGACCGGCCTGGGCCTGATCTCCCCTATGGTGCGGGCGAGTTGGGCCGGAGTGGGGAGCGTCGGATCGTCGAGCATCAGCTTCACGGGCTCGTCGACGCCCATCACCAGGAGCCGTTGTGGAAGGACCGACAGCATCTGGGTGAGTCCGCCGGCCGGGTGCGGGTCGGCGTTGGTGAACCCCGTGACGCCGAGTGCCGCCGCCCGCCGTCCCACGCCCTCCAGATCCAGCCGTACGGGCGGCACGAACCCGCGCAGCCGCTCGTCCTCGCGCCAGAACCGTCCGTCGCCCTCCAGCCCGGCCGCCCGGAGCGCGGCGCTGTTCCACACCCACAGCGCGCCGGTACGATGCTGCACCCGCACCGGCCGATCCGGGACGAGCGCGTCCAGCGTCCACCGGTCCAACTCCCCCGCGACGCCCTCGTGGTAGCCGACGGCCCGCACCCACTCCCCCGGCGGCCCACTCGCCAAGGCCGCCGCGAACGCCGTACGGTCTCGTACGTCCCCCGGCCCGACACGCACGGAGGCGGCTTCGGCGGCCAGCGCCGCGAGATGGATGTGATGGTCGTGCAGCCCTGGCAGCAACGCACCGCCCCGGCCGTCCACTTCACCCCGGCCCAGCAGCCCGGGCCCGATCTCGGCGATCCGCCCACCTTCGATCCGTACGTCCACCGCCGCTCCGTGGCCCGCCACCTCCACGTTCCTGATCAGCACGGCGGGTGGACCGGTGTGTACGCCTCGGCGAGGGTCGCGGCGCAGGCGGCCATGGAGACGCAGAGGAGTTCTCCGCCTCCCCCGGCGAGGGAACGGGCCGCGGCGTGGGCGGCGAAGACACCGGTGACGGGGTCGGCGAGTGCGTCACCGAGGAAGACGGGGTCGCCGTTCGGGCCGAGCCCGGTCAGTCCGCCGGCGACGGCAGCATCGTCACCGAAGGCGATACGGCCGCTCTCGCGTCCGTAGCCGGTGATGCCGACCCAGACCCGGCCGGGGCGGGCGGCGAGGAACTCCTCGGCGCGAAGACCGAGTCGGCGCAACGCGCGCGGTCGCGAGGCCTCGATGACGACGTCGGCCTCGGCGACGAGTTCGTCCAGCGCACCTGGGGCGAAATCCACCACCAGGTTGTCGTGGCCGTCGTGCAGCCAGCGGTAGAAGGCGGGCGACCCGAGGCGGGCGCCGTCCGGTCGCGTCGCGCTCTCCACCTTGACGACCCGCGTGCCGGCCAGCCCCAGCAGCCGGGCGCACAGCGGCCCCGCCCAGAGTGCGGAGAAGTCGACGACACGCAGATCGGCCATCGCACGCACACGCCGCTCGCCCCAGTGCTCGGCACGAACCGCCGGCCGTGCGTCCTGGGTGACCGATCCAGGTACTGCGGCGGCGATGCCCAACAGCTGTGCGGCCTCGGCCGCTTCGGCAGCCGTGACCCGCTGTACGGCCTCGTGCAAGCCCCCGGTTTCCGCGGACGGAGAGCCGAGCAGTGCCAGCAGTGCGGGTACGGCGTTGAGGTCGTCGGGGCGGGCCAGGTTCACCGCGGTCCAGCCGTCGGCGGTGCGAAGGAGGTGGCAGGAGCCGTTGGCCGAGGTCCTTCCTGGGCGTTCCAGACCTGCCAGTTGAGCCCGGAGGAACAGTGCGCTCGGCAGATCCACCGGCACACCCGTCAGATCGGTGAACGAGCGGGCGACGTCCGAGAGGGGGGCCAGGTAAGGCTCGACAGTGTCCATCCATGCGCGGAGAGCGTGATTCTCCATGAGTCGAACCCTCTTCTCTCCACAGGTGATCTCAAATTACACTCCGGTCCACGCCTGGAGGGAGATCACCGTGGAGTCGCCCTTCGTGATCGTCGATCTCGACCGCACCCCCGCATGGGAACCAGACGCACGCGACCGTGTCGTGATCGGTGTGGCCGCAGCACCCAAGGACTCGATCGCCGGGTACGACGTACTGCTCACCGGTGTCCCCGATCCGCCCAGGCCGTGGGTGTCGTGCGCGGATCCGCAGGCCACGGCTAGGGAGCTGGGGCACATCGTCGAGGGTCGGCCCGCCGCGGCCGTCGCGCTGGTGCAGGTGCTACGGATGGGCAGCGGGCTCTCGGTCCCGGACAGGCTGGTTCTCGAATCCCTGGCCTATTCGACGCTCCAGGGCGGAACGGACTTCCGGTCCTGGCTGGCCGCCGCTCCCCGGCGTACGCACCGCCCGGCCGAGACTCCCGTACGGCTCGGTCGTGACGGTTCTCGGCTGGCCATCACGCTGGACCGGCCCTGGGTGCGCAACGCGTTCGACGCGGCGACGCGGGACGCGCTGTGCGAGGCGCTCCAGGTGGCCGTGGCCGACCCGTCGGTCACCCGCGTCGACGTGTACGGGAACGGTCCAACGTTCTGCAGCGGGGGTGACCTCTCCGAGTTCGGTACGTCCCGTGATCCGGCGCACGCTCATCTCGTGCGGGTCCATCGCAGCCCGGCCGCGCTATTGCACCGGTGCGCTCCGCGGGTGACCGCGCATCTGCACGGGGCCTGTGTCGGAGCGGGGATCGAACTCGCCGCCTTCGCGGGCCGGGTGGTCGCCGCGCGGGACACGGTGATCCGGTTGCCGGAGATCGGGATGGGGCTGATTCCGGGTGCGGGCGGCACGGCGAGCATCCCGGTACGGGTCGGCCGGGAGCGGACGGCGTATCTCGCCCTGTCCGGGGCGGAGTTGAGCGCCGTAGAGGCACTGCGCTGGGGACTGGTCGACGAGATCAGCGATACCGATGACGCGACCGCCGATGCTCAGGAGGCGGTCCGCTCCTGAGCATCACTCCGGTGTCTCCAACAGTCGCCGAAGACACCGGAGTTGGGTCACTTCCCGGTCCACACCGGACTACGGCGTTCGGCGAAGGCCCGCGCCCCCTCCGCCGCGTCGGCGCTCCTGAACACCGCCTCGACCTCTGCCGGTTCTGCCCAACGGCGTTCCCGCATCAGCTTCTTCGTCATCGCGACACCGAGAGGGCCGTTCTCGGCGATGCGCTCGGCCAGGGCCAGCGCTGTCTCCCGCACCTTCTCGGCCGGTACGGCTCGGTTGACCAGGCCGAACTGCTTGGCGTCCGCCGCCGTGACGAGGTCGCCGGTCAGTCCCATTTCCAGGGCGACGGCCAGTGGAACCCGGTCGGCGAGGGTCGTACCGCCGCCGGCCGCGAAGAGGCCGCGTTTGACCTCGGCGATGCCCAGCTTGGCGTCCTCTGCGGCGACCACCAGGTCGCAGGCCAGCGCGAGTTCGAAGCCGCCGGCGAGTGCCGAGCCGTTGAGGGCGGCGATCACCGGGGTGGCGATGCCCTGGCGGAAGAACCACACCAGGCCGTCGAACCTGCCGCCGCCCTTCGCGAACGCCTTGAGGTCCATGCCGGAGCTGAAGACCGTTCCGGCGCCGGTGAGGACGATCGCCCGGACCGCCGGGTCGGTGTCCGCCTCTCGCAGCACAGCTGACAGTTCGTCAATCAGCTCCGGGCTCATGGCGTTTCGGACCTCGGGACGGTTCAGGGTCGCCACGAGGACGGCGCCGACCCGTTCCGTCAGGACCAGGTCGCTCATCGGGCCGCCGCCACGGCCGCCCGGGCCTTGGAGCGGAACGCCTCCAACTTCTCGGCGGGCTCGATGAGTTGGTGGCTGCGGGACCGGGTGGTGACGTCGTGGCCCTCGGCCGCCTTGCGCAGGGCGCCCACGGTGGCCTGCTCGCGCGGGATGTGCGCGAAGGGGTCGAAGGAGTACCAGCGCATCGCGTTCTCGAAGGTGATCTTCCGGGCGTCGTCGTCGGGGACGTCGCACTCCGTGAGCACGTCGTGCAGCTGCTCGGGGGCGTCCGGCCACAGGGAGTCGCTGTGCGGGTAGTCGCCCTCCCAGCAGATGTTGTCGATGCCGATGTCGTGGCGCAGCCGTACACCCAGCTTGTCGGTGATGAAGCAGGTCAGGAAGTGCTCGCGGAAGACCTCGGAGGGCAGCTTGCCGCCGAAGTCCTGGAGGGTCCAGGTGGAGTGCATCTCGAAGGTGCGGTCGAGGCGCTCCAGGAAGTACGGGATCCAGCCGGTTCCGCCTTCCGAGAGGGCGATCTTCAGATTCGGGAACTCCTTGACCGGCCGCGACCAGAGCAGGTCGGCGGCGGCGGAGACGATGTTCATCGGCTGGAGCGTGATCATCACGTCGGGCGGCGAGTCGGCGGCCGGCACGGCGAGCCTGCCGGAGGAGCCGATGTGCACCGACATGACGGTGTCCGTGTCGGAGAGCGCGCGCCACAGCGGGTTCCAGTACGGGTCGTGGAAGCTCGGGTAGCCGAGGACCGCGGGGTTCTCGGTGAACGTGAGCGAGTGCACGCCCTTCTCGGCGACCCGGCGGACCTCCGCCGCGCACAGCTCCGCGTCCCAGATGGCGGGCAGCGCCATCGGGATGAAGCGGCCCGGGTAGGCGGCGCACCACTCGTCGATGTGCCAGTCGTTGTAGGCCCGGACGAGCGCGAGGGAGAAGTCGGCGTCCTCGGTGGCGAAGAGCCGGGCCGAGAAGCCGGGGAAGGAGGGGAAGTTCATCTGGGCGAGGATGCCGCCCGCGTTCATGTCCTTGATGCGTTCGTGCACGTCGTAACAGCCGGGGCGGATCTCGTCGAGGCCCTGCGGTTCGACGCCGTACTCCTCCTTGGGCCGGCCGGCCACGGCGTTGAGCGCCGAGTTGGTGATGGTGACGCCGCGGAACTGCCAGACGTCGGTTCCGTCGTCCCGGTGCACCAGTTGGGGCGCGTCTTTCTTGTAGCGCTCGGGAAGGTGGTTCACGAACATGTCGGGCGGCTCGATGATGTGGTCGTCGACGCTGATGAGGATGAGGTCGTCGCGGTCCATGACGGCTCCTTCGGGGGTGGGTCGGTCAGTCGGAGGCGGGCAGCGGCTTGGCCGCCTTCAGGGTCATGGGGGCGCCGTCACAGGTCAGTTCGCCCGCGCCGGAGGCGGTGCAGAGCAGTTCGAGCGTCCCGGTGGCGTCGACGTACCGCTTGCCGATGAGGGTGGTGGTGCCGGCCGGTCCGGGCTTCGCCGGGGGCGCTTCGGCCGCGGGGACCAACGGGCTGCCGCCGCAGGCCAGTTGGGGGTGTGCGTCGGCGGGTGCGCGGATGACGACCACGCGGGTGCCGCAGACGGTGCTGGCGAGTTGGTCACCGGGGCGCGGCGTCGGTGCCGGTGGGGTCATGGCGGAGTTCCCTTTCGAGCAGGCGGTCGGCGAGGAGTTCCACGTCGTAGGACTGACGGGCCATCCAGTACCGCAGGAAGCCGGTGAGCGAGTACCGCAGGAAGAGCGCGGAGCCGACGACGCTTCCGGCGACCGCGGCGAGGCCGAGGGTGAGAGCGTCGTTCTGCACCAGCGGGTCGCTGGTGTTGTGCGAGATGAAGTAGGCGCTCACTCCGAGGACGACGCCGATCGTCATCAGGACGGCGCCCGCGCGCAGCCAGAGAGCGGCCCTTCCGGCGGCCGGGTCGGGGATTTTCAGGACGGTGAGTTCGCGGACGAAGCGGTCCGCTCGCGTCTCGGTGGACGTCATGTGGAACTCCCCAGGTAGAGAGCGGACAGTTCGGCGCGCAGGCCGCCGTCGGGGTGGCCCTGCCGTTCGACCCGGCCGCGGACGAGGACGGCGGCATGGTCGCAGATGTCGAGAACCGCAGCGGCGAACTGCTCGACCACCAGGACTGCCACGCCCTGCCGGGCGATCTCGCCGACCTGCTCGTAGAGCCGGCCGACGACCAACGGGGCGAGCCCCATGGAGAGTTCGTCGAGCAGCAGGACGGCGGGGTCGGTGGTGAGACCGCGGGCGAGGGCGAGCATCTGCTGCTCGCCGCCGGAGAGGGTGCCCGCGGCCTGTCCCGCGCGCTGCGCGAGGACGGGAAATCGGGCGAACGCGATCTCCTCGATCTCCTCACGGCTGCGGCCGGTGAAGGTCATCATCAGGAGGTTGTCGCGGACGGAGAGGTTCGGGAACACGCCTCGTCCTTCGGGGATGAGGCAGACTCCGGCGCGGGCCAGGTCGCGGGGGTCGGCGCCGGTCATGTCCCGTCCGCCGAGCACGAGTTGGCCGGACTCGACGGGGTGGACTCCGGCGGCGACGCGCAGGGTGGTGGTCTTTCCGGCGCCGTTCGGTCCGAGCAGTGCCACCACCTGTCCGGCGGTGACGTCGAGGTCGACGCCGTGCAGGACGGTGATGCGTTCATGGGCGGCGCGGATACCGCGCAGTTCGAGAAGTGCGCTCACGCGTCCCCCAGATAGGCGGCGAGTACCGTTTCGTCGCTGCGGATCACCTCGGGCGGGCCGGCGGCGATGATCTTGCCGAGGTCGAGGACGTACACCTCGTCGCAGACGGCCATCACGAGGCTCATGTCGTGCTCGACGAGGACGACGGCGGTGCCGTCCTCGGTGAGGGCGCGCAGGAGTTCCGCGAAGCGCTCGGTCTCCTCCGCGTCCTGTCCGGCGGCGGGTTCGTCGAGGAGCAGCACCTTCGGGCGGATCGCGAGCGCTCTGCCGACCTCGACCAGGCGGCCGACTCCGGTGGGGAGGGCGTCCGGTGAGGTGTCGGCGAGGCCGGTGAGATCGAGGCGGTGCAGGATCTCGGTGACGACCTGGTCCGCCCGGCGGCGTTCGGGTCCGAGTTCGGCGGCGACGAGGAGGTTGTCGCGCACGCTCAACCGGCCGAAGAGTTCCAGGCGTTGGAAGGTGCGGGCCAGTCCGTGCCGGGCGCGGGCCGAGGGCCGGGCCCGGGTGACGTCCCGGCCGTCCAGCCGGACCTGCCCCGAGGAGGGTCTGCGCAGTCCGGAGGCGACGTCGAACAGGGTACTTTTTCCTGCCCCGTTGGGTCCGATGAGTCCGGTGACCCGGCCCGCCTCGGCGGTCAGGGCGACCCCGTCGAGAGCGCGGTTTCCGCCGTAGGAGACGGTCACTCCGCTAACCTGCAGCGATGCCACGGGCCAGCACCTCCTCGTCCTCGGGGCGCCACTCACGCCGTAGGCCCCACCACTCGACGGCGATCTCCGGCTCGACCGGAACGGCCTGCCGGGCGTCCGCCCAGGTGCGCAGCGCGAAGGCGAGGAGGAGTGAACCGCCGTAGTACGTCCAGTCGTTGATCACGTCCTCGAAGCGCAGCGCCCAGGCCAGGGCGAGGACGCAGAGCAGGGCGGGCAGGGCGATGCGGTCGCGGGCGAGGGGCTCCCACTGGCGGCGGAAGCGGGAGACGATGCCGTCGGGGTTGTGGCCGAGTCCGACGCCTGCGAGGCCCGGGAGCAGGGCGACCAGGTTCGCGGTGCCCGGGGCGATGGCGATCAGGGCGTTCGTCGGGCCGACGAAGGCGGTGCCCGCGAAGAGTCCGTTGCCGACCGCGCCGAGTCCGCCGACCACGGCGACGAGGAAGATCGGCAGTCCCGCGATGAGGCTGAACTGGTCGGCGGTGACGGTGCGTTGCTGCATTCCGTACAGCGCTCCGCCGAGTCCGGCGATGCCGGAGGCGAGGGCGAACACGGCGACCTTGGCGACGAGCAGGTTGCCGCCGAGGGTGGCGTACGCGGCCTCGCTGTCCCGCAGGGCGATCAGTCGCCGTCCGAAGCGGCTGCGGCGCAGGGCGGCCACACCGATCGAGGCGAGGGCGAGGCAGACGGCGGCGAACACCATCAACTCCCGCCCGCTGTCGAGCCGTAGACCGAAGAGGTGGGGCCCTGAGATGTCCACCGAGCCCTGGTCGAAGAGGGCGATCCGCAGGCCGAGGACGTGGAAGGCCGGGATGGTGAAGATCCAGCGGTCGAGGATCACGGCGAACGCGGCTGTGCCCAGGGCGAGATAGACGCCGGAGAGCCGTAGTGCGGGCAGTGCGACCAGCGCTCCGGCCGCCGCCGAGACCAGGATCGCGGCGCCGAGCGCCCACAGTTGGCCGTGGGCGCCGAGGTGTCCCCAGACGACCGCGCCGATGCCGGCCATGCTCAGCTGGCACAGGGAGACCTGTCCCGCGTACCCGGCGAGCGGGACGTACGAGAGTGCCACCACGCCCAGCGAGAAGATCGCTCCGTAGGTGATGAGGTCGGCTTCTCCGAGAAGGGAGGCCAGTACCGCGCCGAAGGTGATGACCACCGCGGCGAACACGAGTGTGCCGCGCGCGCTCGGCACCGGGACGCGGGCGAGCCGTCGTTCGCGGCCGCGCAGGCGGCGGTGCGGGAAGACCAGCAGGGCGAGGAAGAGAAGGAGGGCGGGGGCGGCGAGCCGTAGTCCGGGGAGGTAGTCGTTCTGCGGCAGGTAGCCCGTCAGATAGCTCTCCATGCAGCCGACGACGACGGCGCCGAGGAAGGTGAGCGGCAGGCTGCGCAGCCTGCCGAAGACTGCCGCGGTGTAGGCGCTGACGATCAGCAGGGAGAGCTGGGCGGCGTCGAGCGTGACGGTCGGGGCGATCAAAATGCCGCCGATCGCGGCCAGTTGGGTGCCCAGGATCCAGGAGACCCGGCCCGCCCGGACCGGGTCGGCGCCGGTGAGACCGACGAGTGCCCGGTCGTCGACGGCCGCGCGCATCTCGGCTCCGGCGCGGGTGCGGTAGAGCAGGACGCGCAGGCCGATCGCGACGGCGACGGCCACCGCCATGGTGATCGCCTGGTGCCAGGTGATGACGGCAGGCCCGACATGGAAGGGCTTGCGGTCGGCGAAGAACAACGGCAGTGGGCGGGCGACGTTCGGGTCCCAGATCCAGCGCGCCGCCGCGATGAGTCCACTGAGCAACGCCACCGTCATGACGAGCCGTTCGGCTTCGCCGAGGGCCTGGACGGGGCGCAGCACGAACCGCTCGACGAGCAGTCCGAAGCCCGGGGCGAGCACGAGCAGCACCACGACCAGGGCGACCGGAACGGGCCAGCCCCAGCCGACGGTCAGCTGCCAGTACATGAACGCGGACAGCATGCCGGCCGCGCCGTGCGCGAAGTTGAACACGCCGGTGGTGGTGTAGGTGAGCACGAGCCCACTGCCGATGACGGCATAGATCGCGGCCGTGCTCAGGCCCACGATCCCGAAGGTGAGGAACTGGTCCATCGCGTCGGATCTCCCCTCTCCATCGCTGGAAACTAGCTTCTCATCTACGGAGAATCAACCATTCAGACAGAGACTGTTGACGTCGCCTCACGCGTCGTGGAAATCTGCCACTCATCTGAGAGAATGGCATTCTCACTCATGGTGAAGGGTGGAAAGTCCTTGTCCTCCTTGCCTGTTCCGGCTCCTCCCCCAGGTCCGACCGACGACCTGATGGAGATCCAGCAGCTCCTCGCCCGCTACGCGGTGTGCATCACGCGCGGCGACCTGGACGGGGTGCTGGCGGTCTTCACACCCGACGGCACGTACAGCGCCTTCGGGGACTCCTACGGCCTCGACGAGTTCCCGGCGCTCGTGGCCGCCGCCCCCAAGGGGCTGTTCCTCACGGGTACGCCGGCCGTCGATCTGTCCGGCGATACGGCCACCGGCACCCAGCCGCTGTGCTTCGTCGACCACGCCACGCACGACATGCGGATCGGCTACTACAACGACACCTACGTCCGCACGGACGAGGGGTGGCGGCTGCGCACCCGCGCGATGACGTTCATCCGCCGCAGCGGAGCGCACGACTCGGGCCGCCCGCACGCCTATCAGCGCCCGGGAACATGAACGCCTCCTCCGCGCCCGGGTACGTGAACGTCGCCGACTTCCGCTCGGACCTGCGCGGCTGGCTGGACGAGCACGACCTGTCCCCCGGCCCCGACCACTCCCTGGACGCCCAGGTCGCTCAACTGGCCCGGGTCCGCCGGGCGTTGTACGACGCGGACTGGATGCGGTACGGCTGGCCCGCCGAGGTGAGGGGGCTCGGCGGGCCCGCGGTGCTGAGAGCGGTGCTCGGCGAGGAGGTCGCCACCCGGGAACTGGCCGAGCCGGGCATCTACTCGATGATCGAGGTCCTCGCCCCGACGATGATCTCGTACGCCCCTCCCGCGCTGGCCGCCGAAATGGTGCCCCGGCTGCTCAGCGGCCGCGAGCAGTGGTGCCAGGGCTTCTCCGAGCCCGGTTCCGGCAGCGACCTGGCCTCCCTCACCACGCGCGCGGCTGCCCGCGACGGCCACTGGGTGATCAGCGGCCAGAAGGTGTGGACGAGCCTGGCCCAATTCGCCGCTCGCTGCGTCCTGTTGACCCGCACCGCGCCGGGCCACAACGGGATCACCGCTTTCTTCGTCGACATGGACACCCCCGGCATCACCGTCCGGCCACTGCGCACGATGCACGGTGTGGACGAGTTCGCCGAGGTGTTCTTCGACGACGTGATCGTGCCCGCCGACCGGATGCTCGGGAGCCCCGGCGACGGCTGGCGCCTGGCCATGGACCTGCTGCCGCACGAGCGGTCCACCTGCTTCTGGCACCGGATCGCCCATCTCTACACGCGACTTGACCGCCTGCTGGCCGAGACGAGCGTCCCGGACGACGCCGAACTCGGCGCCGCCTACCTGGCGTTGCACACCGTCCGCTGCCGCTCCCACGCCACCCAGCGACGCCTGGGCGAGGGCGAGCGGCTGGGCGCGGAGACGTCGGTCGACAAGGTGCTGCTCGCCACCGCCGAGCAACGGCTCTTCGAGACCGTGCGCGATCTGCTGCCCGGCGTACTGGAGTTGACGGACACGCCGTGGCGCTCGGAGTACCTGTACGCGAAGGCGGCGACCATCTACGGCGGTACGGCCGAGATCCAGCGGAACATCATCGCGCGCCGACTGCTCGACCTGGGGAAGGAGTAACCGTGGACGCCGCCGAACGGGACCTGCTCGCCGAGACGCTCCGCAAGACGATGACGGCCGCGTCGGGACAGGCTCTGGACACCGCCCTCGCCGACCTGGGCTGGGCCGAACTCCTCGCCGAACAGCCGGACATCGCCGTACCGCTCGCCTTCCGTCTGCTCGGCGAGACGGGTGCCCACGCGCCCCTCCTCAACGACGTCCTGCTCGGCGCGGCGGGCCGTCCGCTCGGCGGCACACTGCCGCTGCCGTACACCGGCGGCACGTGGGTCGCCTGGGAGCGCGACGACAGTGCGGCCGGGGCGGCCCTGGACGCCGAACTGCCCCTGCGGTCCGTGCCCGCCGGAGCCCCCGTCCCACTCCCCGCCGGTCGGGTCGCGCTCGGCTGGTGGCTGCTCGGGACGGGTCGCGCCATGCTCGCGCTGGCCCGCCAACACGCCGTCGATCGGGCACAGTTCGGCCGCCCGCTCGCCTCCTTCCAGGCCGTGCGTCACCGGCTCGCCGAGACCCTCGTGGCGCTGGACGGCGCCGAGGCCACCCTGGTGGCCGCCACCGACGATCTGGGCGCGCTGCTGGCCAAGGCCGCGGCCGGGCAGGCGGCGCTGACGGCGGCCCGGCACTGTCAGCAGGTCCTGGGCGGGATCGGTTTCACCGCCGAGCACGATCTGCACCGGCATGTGCGGCGGGCCATGGTGCTGGACGGACTCCTGGGCAGTGCACGGGAGTTGACGCGCGAGGCCGGGGCACTGCTGCGGGCCGGCGGGTCCGCTCCGCGGCTCGTCCACCTGTGATCGACAGCTCGTCCGCCCGTGATCGACCGAGGAGTGACATCAGTGACCGATCTGTGGAGCGACCTGCTCTCCTGCCTGGACCTCGCCGTCCGCCCCGGTGACACGTTCGAGGGCCGCAACCAACAACTCGGCTATCACCGCATCTTCGGCGGGCAGTTGCTCGCGCAGAGTGTCCGGGCCGCCCAACTGGCCTGCCCCGAGAAGGCGGTCAAAAGCCTTCATGTGCAGTTCGCGCGGGCCGGACGGCCGCAGGAACCGGTGCGGTACGAGGTGACGCGTCATCATGAGGGCGGTTCCTTCGCCACGTTGACGGTCGTGGCGCGTCAGACGCAGGGCGTCGCGGCCGTGGCGGCGGTTTCCCTGCACTCCCACGAGGAGGGTCCCGACCAGCAGATCGCGTTCCTGATGCCGGCGGTGCCGGGAGCCGAGCACGACGTGGACCTCTCGCTGCTGCCCTGGGACACCCGGGCCACGGTCGACGTGGACTCGCCGAAGTCGGAACCGCCCGAGTACGACCTGTGGATGCGGACACCGGCGGTGGCGCTTGAACTCGCGCCCGCGTTGACGGCGTACGCGAGCGATCTGAGTCTGATCGGTACGGCGCTTCGCCCGCTGGAGGGGGTCACGCAGCACGATTCGGGAACGGCGTTCTCGTCCGCCGTCACCGCGCACACGGTGTGGTTCCACCGCCCCTTCACGACGGACGACTGGCTTCTCCTGCGCCAGCAGAGCCCGTTGCTCGCCCACGGCCGCTGCTACGGCCGGGGCGATGTGCTCACCGCGCAGGGGTCTTTGGTCGCCTCGTTCGCGCAGGAGGCCCTGTTGCGCTTCCGTACGGTCGAGTAGCGGCCCGCTCCCACAGAGCGCTCAGCGCATCACGGTGCCGCCGTCGACGTTGATGACCTGGCCGTTGATCCAGGCCCCCGCGTCGGACATGAGGTGGGCGACCATCGCGGCGATGTCGTCGGCGCGGCCGTGCCGGGTGCTGCGGGTGCGGGCGAGCAGTGCCTCCAACAGGTCCGGGGCGGCGCCCTCCTGGATCGCCGGGGTCAGGATCAGACCGGGGGCGACCGCGTTGGCCCGGATGCCCTCCCTGCCCCAGCGGGAGGCGACATGACGGGCGAGGGCGTTGATGCCCGCCTTGGTCGCCGAGTACGCGGGGCGCGCGGCCTCGCCGGTGAAGGCCGCGATGGACGAGGTGTAGACGAGCGCGCCGCCGCCCCGGGCGAGGAGTTCGGGAACGGCGTAACGCGTGACGAGCATGTGGCCCCGCAGATTCACGGCGAAGGTCCGGTCCCAGACCGCGAGGTCCATGTCGACGACGTCGGTGTCCTTGGAGACCGCGCCCATGTCCCCCGCGTTGATGTGCACTGCGTCGAGGGCGCCGTACGTCCGCACGGTGGTCGTCACCAGTTCGCCGACCGAGGTCTCGTCGGCGATGTCGAAACCCACCCCGATCGCCTCGCCACCGGCGTCACCGATGGCCGAGGCGGTCCGCCGGGCGCCCTCGACATCGAGATCGGCGACGACGACCCTGGCGCCCTCGTCGGCGAGCCGCCGGGCCGACGCGGCACCCAGCCCGGTGGCCGCGCCGACGACGAGAACGACCTTCTCCTTCAAGCCCTCCACAGCGTTCCCCTCATCGCATCGACTCCTCTCCGTACTTGAGCGCTATGGCGCCGGCACCTCGATGACCGTGGCCGAGCCCATGCCGCCGCCCGCGCACATCGCGGCCACGCCGATGCCACCGCCTCGGCGGCGCAATTCGTGCACCAGCGTGACCAGCATCCGGGCGCCGGTCGCGGCGACCGGGTGGCCGAGGGAACAGCCGCTGCCGTTGACGTTCACGCGGTCGGGGTCGAGACCGAGCAGTTTCACCGCGGCGACGGGCACGGCGGCGAAGGCCTCGTTGATCTCGAAGAGGTCGACGTCGGATGTCGAAAGTCCCGCGCGGGCAAGGGCTTTGGGGATCACCTTCACGGGGGTGAGCCCCGTCTCGGCGGGGTCGGCGCCGACCGAGGCCCAGGAGCGGACCACGGCGAGCGCGGGCAGGCCGAGCCGGTCGCTGGCCACCACCAGTGCGGCGGCACCGTCGTTGGCGCCGCCCGCGTTGCCCGCCGTGATCGAGAAGCCGTCTATCTCCGGGTGGAGCGGCTTGAGCGAGGCCAGTTTCTCCAGGCTCGTGGTGCGGCGCGGGTGTTCGTCGACGGAGAACAGTCCGTGCGGTGTGTCGATGGGCACCAGCTCGGCGTCGAAACGGCCTTCGTCGATGGCGCGAATCGCGTTCTGGTGCGAGCGCAGCGCCCAGGCGTCCATGTCTGCGCGGCTGAGACCGGCCCGTACGGCGGTGTTCCAGCCGACCGTGATCGACATGTCCAGGTTGGGGGCGTCGGGGCGGTCCGGGTGCGTGGGCGGGCTCCACGGCTCGACCCACTCCCCGTCCACGCGGAATCGCAGTTTCGGGGAGGTGGAAGCCGAGTTGACGCCGCCGGCGATGACCAGTTCGTCCATGCCCGCGCGGATGCTGCCCGCCGCGCTCTGCACGGCCGCGAGACCGGCGGCGCAGTGGCGGTTGTGGGCGAGGCCGGGTACGGCGGTGAGTCCGACGGTCAGTGCCGCGTGCCGGGCCACGACCCCGCCCCCGTACAGGCCCTCGCCGAGGATGACGTCGTCGACCGCGTCCGGGTCGAGCCCGTCCGTGGCGGCAGCGGCGGCGACGATGTGGTGGGCCAGGTCGAACGCGGTGGTGTCGCGGAGGGTGCCCTTCACGGCGGTGCCGACGGGGGTACGCAGGGCGGACACGAGGACTGCTTCAGGCATGGGTGGTCTCCAACTCGGCCAGCAGGGTGCGGCGCAGCAGCTTTCCGGTCTCGGTCTTGGGCAGTTCGGCGCGGAAGACGATCGTGTCGGGGGTCTTGGAGGAGCGCAGCCGGTCCCGGACCCACTGGCGGACCTCCGCCGGATCGCCCTCGCCGACCACGACGGCCACGATCCGCTGCCCCCACTCGGCGTCGGGCACACCGATCACCGCGGCCTCCACGATCCCGGGGTGGGCGACGAGAACGTCCTCGATCTCGGCGGGAGCGATGTTCTCGCCGCCGCGAATGATGGTGTCGTCGGCACGGCCCTCGATGAACAGATAGCCGTCGACGTCCAGACGGCCCCGGTCCCTCGTGGGGAACCAGCCGTCCGCGTCGAGTGCGCTGCGTCCGCCGTATTCGCCGGAGATCTGATCGCCGCGCACGAAGACGAGCCCGGTCTCCCCGGCACGGGCCGGTTTCCCGTCCTCCCCACGGATCTCGATCTCGACCCCGGGCAACGGCCGCCCCACGGAACCGAGTCGGTCCCGTACGGCCGGGTCGGCGGACGCCACCGCCTCGCGGTGGTCGTCGGGTCCCAGCACCGCGACCGAAGAGGCCGTCTCCGTCAGGCCGTAGGCGTTCACGAACCCCGTCCCGGGGAAGATCCGCAACGCCCGCTCCACCACGGGCAGCGGGGTCCGGGCTCCGCCGTAGGCCAGGCTGCGGAGTGCGGGCGTACCGGCGTCGTCCGCCGGGACCTCGGCGACGATGCGGGCCAGCATGGTGGGCACGACGAGTGCGTGGGTCACCCGCTCGCGGCGCGCGGTCTCCAGCCACTCCCCCGCGTCGAAGGCGGAGAGGTACACGAGGCGGCGGCCCGAGTAGAGGTTCGTCAGCAGGTTCATCAACCCGGCCACGTGGTACGGCGGGACCGCCACCAGCGCCGCGTCGCCCTCCTCGGCGGAGCCGAACTCCTGGGTGTTGAGCACGTAGGCCAGCAGGTGGCGGTGGCGCAGCAGGGCCGCCTTGGGTTCGGCGGTCGTGCCGCTGGTGTAGAGGACCACCGCGACCGAGTCCTGGTCCTGGGCGTGGGCCAACTCCGTTACGTCGGTGTCCTCTTCGGCGCTCAGCAGGGCGTCCAGGTCGGCGGGGCGCAGCACGAGGGCGCCGGGGTGGCGGGCCAGGAGGCGGTCCAACTGGTGTGCGCCGAGGCGGTAGTTGAGGGGGATGAACGGGATGCCCGCCAGAGCGGCTCCGAACAGGGCCACCGGATAGGCGAGGTGACTGGGGCTCAGATAGAGCACGGCCGGGTGACCTTGGAAGCGGTGCGCGGCGGTGCGGGCGCGGGCGAGCAGTTCCGAGGCGGTCAGGGAGCGGCCGTTCGCCGTGACCACCGGTCGGTCGCCGCCCGAGGCCACCATCTCCAGAATCATGGTTATGTTCATGAGAATGCTATTCTCATCTCACTAGAGCGCTGTTCGCAAGAGAGGAAATCCTTGATGCAGATCAGTGGGAGCTCCGCGGTCGTCGTCGGCGGGGCGGGTGGCCTGGGCGAGGCCACCGTCCGTCGGCTGCACGCGGCGGGAGCGAAGGTCGTCGTAGCCGATCTGGCCGACGAGAAGGGCAAGGCCCTGGAGCAGGAGTTGGGTGTGCGCTATGTGCGCACCGACGCCACCGTCGAGGACGACGTCCAAGCGGCGCTGGCCGAGGCGGAGTCGGCGGGACCGCTCAGGATCTCGGTGGACGCGCACGGCGGCCCGGCGAGCGGTGGCCGGCTGGTCGGCAAGGACGGCTCTCCCCTTGACCTCGCGGGTTTCCGCAAGACGATCGACGTGTATCTCACCGGCGTGTTCAACGTGCTGCGCCTGGCCGCCGCCGCGATGGCCCGTCAGGAGCCGCTGGACGGCGGCCGGGGTGTCATCGTCAGCACGGCGTCCATCGCCGCGTACGAGGGCCAGATCGGCCAACTCCCTTACGCGGCAGCCAAGGGCGGAGTCGTCAGCATGACCCTGGTCGCCGCCCGCGATCTCTCGCCGCTCGGCATCCGGGTCGTCACGATCGCGCCGGGCACCTTCAACACACCGGCCTACGGCAAGGCAGGTCCCCAACTGGAGGCCTACTGGGGGCCGCAGGTGCCGTACCCGAAGCGCATGGGTCAGTCACCGGAGTACGCGTCACTGGTCCAGCACATCGTCGAGAACGACTATCTCAACGGCGAGGTCGTCCGTCTCGACGGCGCCCTCCGGTTCCCGCCGAAGTAGGGGAAGTGAGCGGCGTGAGCGGCTCGTTGAAGGGCAAGGTCGCGTTCGTCGCGGGCGCCAGCCGTGGCATCGGCCGTACGGTCGCGCTGGCGCTCGCCGAAGCGGGCGCGTCGGTCGCGGTCGCCGCGCGCTCCGAGCGGGAGGGGCGGCTGCCCGGGACGATCCACTCGGTCGCGGACCGGATCACGGCGGCGGGCGGACGGGCGCTGCCGGTGCCCTGTGACGTGAGCGACGAGGCGTCGGTCGACGCGGCCGTCGCCGCCACGGTCGCGGAATTCGGCGGAATCGACATTCTCGTAGCCAATGCCGGGGTGCTCTGGCTCGGCCCGGTCGAGTCGACGCCGCTCAAGCGCTGGCAGCTGTGTCTGGACGTCAATCTGACCGGGGTGTTCCTGGTGACCCGGGCGGTGATTCCGCACGTACGCGCGCGTGGCGGTGGGTCGTTGGTGGCCGTGACGACCGGCGGGGTGGGCATGACGGACCGGGGCGCCAACGCGTACTGGGTGTCCAAGGCGGCGGTCGAGCGCCTCTATCTGGGGCTCGCCGCCGACCTGCGGAAGGACAACATCGCGGTCAACTGCCTCGCTCCGTCAAGGGTGGTGCTGACGGAGGGATGGCAGGCCGGGGGCGGGGGCCGGGAGATCCCGCCGGAGATGGTGGAGCCGCCGGAGGCGATGGCGAGGGCCGCGGTTCTCCTCGCGGGCCAGGACGCCACGGGCCTCACCGGTACCGTGCAGCGCTCGGAATCCCTTGCCTGAACGGCGAGTTGGGCCTGCGTGCGCGAGTCGCGGCGGGCACGACTGATCGGCGCCATCGGGGGCACACGGAACGACGAGCCGCCGGGGTCACCGGTGGCTCGTCGTCCATTCGTAGGGATCCTCACATGCTTGCCTTTGTGGCTGCCGCGCTCTTCGTCATCGCCTTCCTCATCCGCGTCACCGAGACATCGACCCAGCTGGTCTTCACCCCGACGAGCCTCATGCTCCTCGGACTGGCCTTCCTCGCCGCGCACTCGGCCGGCCTGGGGACGGGTTGGTCCGCGCGCCGCAGTGGCCGTCGGCGCTGACGCCGTAAGGCGTCACCGGACCGCCGCACACACTCCGCCGTCGACGAGAACGTCGATCCCGGAAACGAAAGCGGCCTCGTCCGACAGCAGGAACGCCACCGCCGCCGCGACATCCTCGGCCCGCCCCGTCCGGCCGAGCGGTGTCCGTTCCACGAGCGCGGCCATCGCGGGCTGGGCCGCTGCCTCCTGCCGCCCCTGCGGGGTGTCGATGACACCCGGTGAGACGGAACACGCACGGGCACCGTACGGCCCCAGCCGTACCGCCTCCCGTCGCACGAACCGGTGCACCCCGTGCTTGGCCCACGCGTAGGCGAGCCCGGAGTTCTCGACAGCGGGCCCGAGGGCGTCCCGGAGCCGGTCGAGGAAGTCGTCCCTGAGCGGGTCGTCGAGGATCGCCGCCACGGCGGGATCGGCGTCCAGGTTGCCGAGCAGCGGGGCCATCGAGGCGAAGCACACCAGTGCCGTTCCCTCGGTGGCGAGCGGGCGGAGAGCCTCGGCGAGGCGGGCGGTGCCGACGAGGTCGACCTCGAAGATGCGCCGCCAGTCGGCCATGGTGGGTGAGATCCCGGCGGCGTGGGAGACGGCCCTGAGGGTGCCCGATTCTGCTGTGCGGGAGGCGAGTTGGGCGAGTCCGGCCGGGTCGGTGATGTCGAGGACGAAAGGTTCGATCCGCACCTCCCCGTCCGCGGCCGACAGTTCCTTCGCGGCGGCGGTGACGGCCGGTTCGTCGTGGTCCACCAGCAGCAGTGTGTCCACCAGGTCGGTGAGACGGCGTGCGCAGGCCAGTCCCATGCCGCGCCCGGCGCCGGTCGCGATGCCCACGGTCGTCATGCGGTCCCTCCTCCGTGGCTCCAGTACTTCTCCAGGCCCGGCCGCGCCACCCGGTCCACGAGTTCCACGAGCAGTCCGCTGGGCCCGCGCAGGAAGGCGAAGGGCGCGCCCCCGGAGCCGATCCGGCGTGCCTCGGTCACGAAGCCCTGCGCGGTGAGTTCGGCGGCGTCGGCTGCGACGTCGTCCG
This sequence comes from Streptomyces sp. NPDC050548, assembly GCF_044457385.1. NCBI lineage: Bacteria > Bacillati > Actinomycetota > Actinomycetes > Kitasatosporales > Streptomycetaceae > Streptomyces > Streptomyces sp. NPDC050548. Next base: position 98,685 of record NZ_JBITGV010000010.1, on the reverse strand, counting down.
ACCAGTAGCCGACGTGGTGCACTCCCCCACCGGCCACCGGTTCCCACAGGGTGCCCGGCACCCGTCGGACGATCTCCAGTCGAGGCAGTGTCCGGGAGTAGGCGCAGCTGATGTCGAGAACGGCGTCTCCGGTCGGCAGCGCCAGCGGCACCGCTCCCCCGATCTCGGCGCACCACGCGTACCCGAACGCGGCCGAGAACTCCGCCAGGGTCGCCTCGAAGTCCTCGACGACCAGCCCGAGATGGAACTGGTCCTCGGCCCTCATGACTCCACCACCGCCCCGGACACGTCATGCTCACCGAGGCGGGGCGGCGGCCCGTAGTCGGGCTCGTACCCGGCGACCCGGACGGGGCTGCGGACCAGTCGAAAGTCCCCGGCCGTGACCACGGCCTCCGGGGTGGCGGCGAGCGCCTGCGGCAATGTCCGGACGGCGGCGGCGGGCACCCCGAGGGGACGCAGCCGCGCCTCCCACGACGCGGCCGTGTCGCCGGCCAGGGCATCTGTCACAGCTGCGAGTACTTCCTCCCGGCGCTTCGCCCGTTCCGCCATGGTGGGGAACCCTTGAAGTCCGGCCTCGGCGGCGAAGGACTTCCAGAAGCCGTCGTGGGTGATGAAGAGCGCCAAGTAGCCGTCGGCCGTGGGGAAGAGCTGGGCCGGTACGTAGAAGGAGTGCGCGCCGAGCGGCAGTCGGCGCGGTTCGGTGTCCTCGTTGAGGTAGGCGGAGGCGCGGTAGTTGAGCTGAGACAGCATCACGTCCCGCAAGGACACCTCCACTTGGCCGCCGCGTCCGGAGACGATGTGGGCGAGGAGTCCCAACGCGGCTGTCAGACCCGAGGAGTTGTCGGCGGAGGAATAGCCGGGGAGGGTCGGCGGACCGTCCGGGTCGCCGGTGAGGGCGGCGACGCCCGTGGCCGCCTGAACCACGTAGTCGAAGGCGGGTTCGTCGCCCGCCGCGAGCCCGTATCCGGTGAGCGCGACGCACACGATCCGGTCGTTCCACTTCCGCAGCACGTCGTACGTCAGCCCCAGCCGGTGGATCGCCGACGGTTTGAGGTTGACGAGCAACGCGTGGGCGTCGGCGACGAGTTCACCGAGTCCGGCCTGTCCGTCGGCGGTCGTGAGGTCGAGGCGGACGCTGCGCTTGCCGCGGTTGAGGCTGGCGAAGTAGGCGTCGCTCACCTGGCGCGAGATGTCCCCGCCGGGCGGCTCGATCTTGGTGACCTCGGCGCCGAGGTCGGCGAGCATCATCGTGGCGTAGGGGCCTGCCAGCATGTGGCCGACCTCCAGGACGCGGATGCCGTCCAGCGGTCCGGCGGTCATCGCAGGTCCGCGGCGAGGGCGGCGAGCATGTCGCGGGTGCGGTACTTGGAGGCGACCAGCTCGTCGCGGTTGTCGCCGATGGGCAGCAGCCGTACGGAGAGGTCGGTCACCCCGGCGTCCGCGAAGCGCTGGAAGCGGGCGGCGATGGCGTTCTCGTCGCCGGCCGCGCACAGGTCGCCGACGTCGCGGGCGTCGCCGTAGTCCAGCAGGCGCTGGTAGTTGGGCGAGATCTCGGCCTCGCCGAGGATGCGGTTGGCGCGCTCGCGGGCCTCGTCGACGCGGTCGGGTGCGCACAGGCAGACCGGGATGCCCGCGACGATCCGGGGTGCCGGGCGTCCGGCGCTCTCGGCGGCCTTGGTGATGCGGGGCACGACGTGTTCGGCGACCGCGCGTTCGTCCGCCATCCACAGCACCGTCCCGTCGGCCCGTTCCCCGGCGAGCCGCAGCATGACCGGGCCGAGGGCCGCGAGCAGAACCGGCAGCCGGGAGACGGGGGCGAGGGTGAGCGGGTTGTGGACGGTGAAGGTGTCGTTCTCGACGTCGACCATGTCCGTTCCGGCGAACGCGGCGTCCAGGACGTCCAGATGGTCGCGGGTGAGGGCGGCCGGTTTCTCGTACGGCAGTCCGAGCATGTCCCGGATGATCCAGTGATGGGACGGGCCGAGCCCCAGCGCGAGTCGTCCGCCTGCCGCCGCCTGGGCCGAAATGGCCTGCCGGGCAAGGGCGATGGGGTGCTGGGCCTGCAACGGCACTACGGCGGTGCCCAGTTCGATGCGCTCGGTGCGCGCGCCCATCAGCGCGACCGCCGTGAGCGCGTCGAAGTCGGTCGGGATCTGCGGCACCCACACGGTGTCGAAGCCCGCCTTCTCGGCCCATGTCACGTCGTCGATCATCCGCGTGACCTTGCGGACCGAGTCCCCGCGCTCGGGCCCGATCATCACTCCGATGCGCACGCTGCCTCCAGGTTTTCGGGTTGCCGCCGGGTCATGGCGAGGTGACGGATGTCAGGGCGCGCATCTCGGTGACGAGGGCGTCGAGCGGTGTGCCCGTGGGGAAGACCGCGGCGGCTCCGGCCGACAGCAGTTTCGGTACGTCGGCCGGTGGGATGGTGCCGCCCACGACGACGGCGATGTCCTCGGCGCCCGTGGCACGCAGGGCCTCGATCACGCGGGTGGTGAGAGCGAGATGTGCGCCGGAGAGAATGCTGAGACCGACGACGGCCACGTCCTCCTGAACGGCGACGGCCACGATGTCGTCGACGCGCTGCCGGATCCCGGTGAAGATCACCTCGAAGCCCGCGTCGCGCAGGGTCCGCGCGACGATCTTGGCTCCGCGGTCGTGTCCGTCGAGCCCCGGTTTGGCCACCAGTACACGGGAGTTCATCAGAACACCACCGGCTGCTGGAACTCGCCCCAGACCGCCTTGAGCGCGGCCACCATCTCGCCGACCGTGCAGTAGGCCTTGGCGCAGTCGATCAGGATGGGCATGAGGTTGTCGGTACCTTCCGCGGCGCGGGCCAGTTCGGCGAGACGTTGCCGTACGAGGGCCGCGTCGCGGGTGGCCTTGACGTCGGCGAGGCGCTTCAGCTGCCGGTCACGGCCCTCCGCGTCCAGTTCGTACGTGGCGAGGTCGGGCGGCGGCTCGTCGGAGACGAAGCGGTTGACGCCGACCACCGGACGGGTGCCCGCCTCCACCTCACGGTGCAACTGGTAGGCCTCGTCGGCGATGAGGGTCTGCAGATAGCCGTCCTCGATGGCCCGGACCATGCCGCCGTACCGCTCCAGGTCCTCCATGATCTCGACGATGCGCTCCTCGGTGGCGTCGGTGAGCGCCTCCACGAAGTACGAGCCGCCGAGCGGATCCGCGACCCGGGCAACACCCGTCTCGTGGGCGAGAATCTGCTGCGTGCGCAGCGCGAGTGTCGCCGACTCCTCGCTGGGCAGGGCGAAGGGCTCGTCCCAGGCGGCCGTGAACATGGACTGGACGCCGCCGAGGACCGAGGCAAGCGCCTCATAGGCCACGCGGACGGTGTTGTTCTGCGCCTGGGGTGCGTAGAGAGAGGCACCTCCGGCGACGCAGCCGAAGCGGAACATGGCCGCCTTGTCGCTGTCGGCGCCGTACCGCTCGCGCACGATGGTCGCCCAACGCCTGCGTCCGGCACGGTACTTGGCGATCTCCTCGAAGAAATCGCCGTGCGTGTAGAAGAAGAAGGAGACCTGCGGGGCGAACTGATCGATCGTCATACGCCCCCGGGCGAGCACCGTGTCGCAGTAGGTGACCCCGTCGGCGAGCGTGAACGCCATCTCCTGCACGGCGTTGGCACCGGCGTCGCGGAAGTGCGAGCCGGCGACCGAGATCGCGTTGAAGCGCGGTACTTCGGCCGCGCAGAACTCGATGGTGTCCGCGATGAGTCGGAGGGACGGTTCGGCGGGCCAGATCCAAGTGCCCCTGGACGCGTACTCCTTGAGGATGTCGTTCTGGATCGTGCCGGTGAGCTTCGCGCGGGGTACCCCAGCCCGTTCGGCGGCGGCGACGTAGAAGGCGAGCAGGATCGCGGCGGTGCCGTTGATGGTGAAGCTGGTGCTGATCCGGTCCAACGGGATGCCCTCGAAGAGGACTTCGGCGTCGGCGAGCGTGTCGACGGCGACCCCGACCCGGCCGACCTCCTCGCCGACTTCGGGGTCGTCGGAGTCGTAGCCGCACTGGGTGGGCAGGTCGAGCGCCACGGAGAGTCCGGTGCCGCCCTGTTGGAGGAGGTAGTGGTAGCGGCGGTTGGACGATTCGGCGGTGCCGAAGCCGGAGTACTGGCGCAGGGTCCACAGCCGTCCCCGGTATCCGGTGGCGTAATTGCCGCGCGTGAAGGGGAAGTTGCCCGGCGCGGGCGGCTCTGCCTTGACGTCGTCGGGGCCGTAGACCGGTTTGAGGGGCAGGCCGGACGCGGTCCGGACGGGTTCTTCGCCCTGGGGCGGTGTGGGAGGCGTCATCGCAGGAGGTCCTTCATCACCTTTCCGGTGGCGTTCAGCGGCAGTTCCGTCAGGAACTCCACGGACCGGGGCACCTTGAACCCGGCCATCCGGCGCCGGCTCCACTCGATCAACTCGTCGGCGGTCAGCGGCTGTCGGAGGACGACGAAGGCCTTGCCGACCTGTCCCATCCGTTCGTCCGGGACACCGATCACGGCGGCCTGGGCGACCGCCGGGTGTTCCATCAGGAAGCCCTCGATCTCGGCCGGGTAGGCGTTGAAGCCGCCGACGATGAACATGTCCTTCTTGCGGCCGACGATCCTCAGATAGCCGCGTTCGTCGAGCGTGCCGAGGTCCCCGGTGTGCAACCAGCCGTCCTCGTCGATGGCTTGGGCGGTCGCCTCGGGGTCGTTGAAGTAGCCGCGCATGACGCTGTAGCCGCGGACCAACACCTCGCCGTCGTCGGCGATGTGGACCTCGACGCCGTCGCAGGGGGTGCCGACGGTGGTGGCGATGTCCTCGAAGGAGTCGCCGGGGCGGGTGGCGGTTGCGGTGCCCGCCTCGGTCAGGCCGTAGCCCGTCATGATCGAGGTGAAGGGCAGTTCGGTCATCACGCGGCGGATCAGTTCGACGGGGATGTCGGCGGCGCCGGTGACCGCAACTCGCAGTGAGGAAAGGTCTCTTGAGCCTCGGTCGGTGAGCAGGGAATGGTAGAGCGTGGGCGGGCCGGGCAGGACCGTCACCTTCTCGCGCTCGACCAGGTCGAGGACCTTCTCCACGTCGAAGACGGGTACGGGCAGGATGGTCATGCCGCGGATCAGCGAGGCGACCATGCCCGCCTTGAAGCCGAAGATGTGGAAGAACGGGTTGACGATCAGATAGCGGTCGCCCTCCCTGACCCCGGCGAGGTCGCACCACTCCGTGTACAGGCGGAGCGTCTGGGCGTGGGTCATCAGGACGCCTTTGGGGCGGCCGGTGGTGCCCGAGGTGAAGACGATGTCGCTGACCTGGTCGCCGGTCACCTTCCGCTCGAAGGGCGAACCGCTCGCCAGGAAGCCGGACTTGAGGTCGATGACCGGCACACCGGGCGGTGCCTTGAAGTCCAGGCCGAGGAAGCCCTCCTGGACGAGAACGGCCTTCGCACCGCTGCGCACGATGATGTCGTGGGCCTCGTCCGCCTTGAAGCGGGTGTTGACGGGCACGACCACACCGCCCGCGGTCATGAGACCGAAGGCGGCGACGATCCACTCGGCGGAGTTGGGCGCCCAGATCGCGACCCGGTCGCCCTGCTCCACCCCGGCCGACGCGAACGCCCCCGCAGCCACGCGCACCCGCTCGACCAGCTCGGTGAACGTGAGGCGGAGCGGGCCGTCCACCACGGCTTCGGCGTCACCGAAGCGGTCGGCCGCGCTCAGCACCATCTGCGGGATGCTCTCCCAGGTCATACGCCGATCAGGCGGGCGAGGTTGCCGCCCATGATCTTGGCCTGGTCGGCCTGCTTCATGCCCTGGATGGCGTCGATGTAGGAGACCGGGTCGGCCAGCCCCTCGGGGTGGGGGTAGTCGGACCCGAACAGGACACGCTCGACGCCGACGACCTCGGAGAGGGCGGCCATGTCCTCCTCCCAGAACGGGCTGATGTGGATGCGGTTCCTGACCTCTTCGACCGGGTCACCGAGGAAGCCCTTGGGCTGCTTCTTGTAGGTGCTGGCGAGTTGGTCGAGCAGCGGCAGCAGCCACGAGGAGCCGTTCTCGATGACCGAGACCTTGAGTTCCGGGAAGCGGAACAGGGCTCCGTGGCAGACCCAGGACGCGACCGCGTCGGTGACCGGGCGCCACTCGGACATCATCCGGAAGACCTGCGCCTGGAACGGCGTCATCTCCTGGCTCTTGCCCTCCCAGTCGCTGGAGTAGCGCGAGTAGCCGCTGTCGGAGGAGTGCATGGCCACCAGCACACCCGCCTCCTCGACCCGCTTCCAGAAGGGGTCGAACTCCGGCAGCGCGAAGGACCGCGACCCGCCGTACCCGGGGACCGGGGCGGGCCGGACGAGAATCGCCCGCGCTCCGCGCTCAAGGCACCACTCCAGTTCGGCGATCGCCTTGTCCAGGATCGGCAGGCTGATCACCGGGGTGGTGAAAATGCGGTTCTTGTAGTTGAACTGCCAGGTCTCGTGCAGCCATTGGTTGAGGGCGTGCACGACGACGTGGATCAGCTCGGGGTCGTCCCGCATCCGTTCCTCGACGAGGCTGGCGAGGGTCGGGAACATCAGGGTCTGCTGGATGCCCAGGTCGTCCATGAGGGCCAGGCGCGGCGCGGGTTCGCGGAACGCGGGGATCGACCGCATCGGCTCGCCGAACAGCTCCCGGTGGGACTTGCCCTCGGGGTTGCCCTCGCGGAAGTAGTCCTCCCAGGCGCCGGGCCGGGCGACGACCTCGAAGGTGGGGTTGGGGATGTAGTCACTGATCTGACCGCGGATGGCGATCTTCGTACGCCCCTTCACCTGCACATACTGAATGGCGCTCGCGTACTGCTTGGGCAGGTACCGGGTGAGCGCGTCCTCGGTCTCGTACAGGTGGTTGTCCGCGTCGAACAGCGGATACGGCGGCACACGCGATGGCATGAGATCCTCCTTCGCAGATTACGAGAATCCTATTCTCACTCTTGATGGGCGGCAATATCCTTGCGGAGAACGAACTTCTGGACCTTGCCGCTGGCGGTGCGCGGGAAGTCCTCGACGACGTGCAGCTCCTCCGGCCACTTCTGGCGGGCCAGCCCCGCCGCGCCGAAGTGGGCGCGGAGATCGTCGAGGGTGGGTTCGGGGTGGCCGGGCCTCAGTCGTACGACGGCTGCCGCGTGCTCGCCGAGGCGAGCGTCCGGGGCGGCCACGACCGCGGCCTCGGCGACGGACGGCAGGGCGAGGAGGACCTCCTCCACCTCCAGCGCGCCGATGTTCTCGCCGCCGCGGATGATGATGTCCGCCTTGCGGTCGGTGATGGTCAGGTAGCCGTCCTCGTCGAGCCGGCCGATGTCGCCGGTGCGGTACCAGCCGTCCGCGTCGAAGGCGCACTCGGTGAGGGCGTCGTCGGTGTAGCCGAGACACAGGTCGGGGCCGCGGCTGAGGATCTCGCCGTCCTCCGCGAGCCGGATCTCCACTCCGGCCAGCACGTCTCCGTCGGTGTAGAGCCGTTTGCCCTCGGGCGCGGTGTGACTGGAGGCCGTGATCGAGGGGTGCTCGGTGCTGCCGTAGGCCCGGAAGACAGTGATGCCGAGGTCCGCGAGTCGTCTGGTCACGGCGTTGGGTACGGCCGCACCGCCGAGGCCCGCGTACTTCATGCCTGCCAGGTGGGCGGGCGTGAAGTCGGGGTGGTCGAGCAGGCTCGTCATGTAGTAGGCGGCGCCGCCTCCGACGGTGAGTCCGTCGCGGGCCATCAACTCCAGTGCCTGGCCCGGGTCCCAGGTGTCGGCGAGGTTGACCGGGCTGCCGTCGAGGACGGGGATCAGGAAGGCGTTGACCATGCCGATGAAGTGGCCGACGGGGGCGGAGGTGAGCTGGTTGCCACGGTCCGGTGGGTAGCGGCCGGCCAGTTGGCGGGTCTCGAAGCCCAGGGTGTGGTGGCTGTGCACAACTCCCTTGGGATCGCGGGTCGTTCCGGAGGTGAAGGCGATCAGCGCCGGGCCGGCCGGGTCCGTCGGTACGACGCCGGGCAGCGGTTCGTCGGCGAGCAGTTCGTCGAAGTCCCGCCCGACGACACCGACCACGGGGATCTTCGCGCTCAGGTCGGGGTCGTAGGAGAGATGCCCGAACCGTTCGGCCGTCACGAAGACCTTGGGTTCGACCGTGTCCAGGATGTAGCCGACTTCCTTGCGTCCGTAGAAGTGGACGATCGGCACCACGACCGCGCCGAGGAACGCCGAGGCCCAGAAGACGGCGGCGGCCTCCATCCAGTTGGGCAGCTGGAGTGCCACCACGTCGCCGGGGGCGACACGCCGTTCGCGCAGTCCTGCGGCCAGTCGGCGGGCCGTCAGTTCGACCTCGGCGAAGGTGCCTTCCCAGGGCCGTACCGCCGAGTGCACGCGGAACGCGGCGCCCGGGGCGGTCTCCAGTCCCCGCGCCAGCAGGTCACCGATCGTCTCCCCGGTCCACCACCCCTCCGCCTCGTAGCGCCTGACCAGTTCAGCGGGGACAGTCCGCACGACAGGAACTTCCTCTCGTCATTGAGAATTGCACTCTCTCAGAGCGAGAAGGTAAATTCCATACATGGGACGAGACCACGGGTTCCACCCGGTCCGGATCACCCGGATCATCCAGGAGACGCCCGACACCCGGACGTACGTACTCGACGCGCCCTTCCCGTACCGGGCGGGCCAGTTCGTCACGATCAAGGCCTGCGGCACGCTGCGCAGTTACTCGATGTCCAGTTCGCCGGAGACGGACGCCGAGTTGATGACGACGGTGAAGCGGGTGCCGGGCGGTCTGGTGTCCAACTGGATGCACGACCATCTGGCCCCCGGCGACGTCCTCGAAACCACGCTGCCCGCAGGGGTGTTCTGTCTGCGGGAAGGCGAACAGGCGGGCTCCGCCCACGAGTTCGCCGCTCCGGTGGTGGCGTTCTGCGGGGGCAGCGGGATCACCCCGGTCCTCTCGCTCGCCAAGTCCGCGCTGGCCGGCACCGGGCGCCCGGTGCGGGTGCTGTCAGCCAACCGGGACGCGGGTGCCGTCATCTTCGCCTCCGCACTGGGCGAGTTGGAGCGGCGGTACCCCGGACGGTTCGAGATCCGGCACCACCTCGACGACTGGGAGGGATTCGTCACGGCGGACCAGGTACGGGAGTTCGCGGGCGGCGACACGGACGCGGACTTCTACCTCTGCGGGCCCGCGCCCTTCATGGAGCTGGTGGAGAACGCGCTCCTCGCTCACGGAGTCGCCCCGGAGCGGATCTTCGTCGAGCGGTTCGCGCAGGCCGCCGATCCAGTGCCCGAGGAGGCCCCTGAGCAGGAGGGGACTCTGACGCTCGTGCTCTCCGGCAAGCGGCACACGCTCGCGCAGCGTTCCGGCGAGACGTTTCTGGAGAGCGCGCGTCGGGCGGGTCTGGCCCCGCCGTTCTCCTGCGAGGCGGGCAACTGCGCCACCTGTATCGCCCAAGTCACCGAAGGCGAGGCCAAGATGCGCGTCAACAACGCGCTCGACGAGGACGAGATCGCCGAAGGCTGGGTCCTGACCTGCCAGGGCGAGCCGACCACGCCGCACGTCACTGTCGTATACGAGGACTGAGGCCCATGGACGTAGATCTCGAACTCGACGAGGGCCTGGCGGTCATCACCATCGACCGTCCGCAGGCCCGCAATGCTATCGCCCAGGCCACCATGGACGAACTCGACAAGGCGCTCGACGCGGCCTCCGGCGCCAAGGCACTGGTCGTCACCGGCGCCGGCGACCGGGCGTTCGTCTCCGGCGGGGATCTCAAGCAGCTCAGTGCGGTCCGGACCGAGGAGGACGCGATGGCCATGGCCCTGCGGATGCGGGGGATCTGCGACCGCATCGCGAACTTCCCGGGACCGGTGATCGCCGCGTTGAACGGGCACGCGTTCGGCGGCGGCGCCGAGGTCGCGGTGGCCGCCGACATCCGGGTCGCCGCCGACGACATCAGGATCGGTTTCAACCAGGTGGCGCTGGCCATCATGCCGGCGTGGGGCGGCGCCGAGCGCCTTGCCCAACTCGTCGGCAGGGGGCGGGCGTTGATGCTCGCCGGGGCCGGGACCGTACTTGGCGCGGCCGAGGCCCAGCGCGTCGGGCTGCTCGATCTCGTGCTGCCTCGCACGGAGTTCGCCGAGGGCTGGCGGACCCTGGCCAGGTCACTGGCGACCGACCCGGCGCGGGAGATCAAGCGCGTGATGAGCGGGGCGATCCCGGAGGAGGAGGCGGCCCGCGCCTTCGCCCGCCTCTGGGTGTCCGACGAGCACTGGCAGGCAGCGGAGAGGGTGATGTCCCGTGGGTGACACACGAGTTGGGGCGACCGGAGCGAGCGCGGACCTGGCCGACGTACGAGCGAGGACGGCTCGGGCGGGGGCCGACGACGGGCGGGTGCGGGTCGAGTCGAGCCCGGTCGGGCCGATCGTGCGGCCGCCGGACGCGAGCGATCTGGTCATCCTGTATCTGCACGGGGACCGGCAGTTGTCGGGTTCTCCGGAGTCGGCGGTCGACCTGGCCGAGCGACTCGCCTTGCGCACGGGGGCGGTGGTGGTGTGCCCGCGCTACCGTTCGTCGTTCCCGGGGGCTCTCGACGACGTGCACGCCGTGTACAGCTCGTGCCAGGCCCGTGGTCCGGTGGCGCTGGCCGGTGAGCGGCTCGGGGCCGGGCTCGCGGCCTCGCTGCTGGTGCGGCTGCGGGACATGGGGGCGGCCGAGCCGGACTGTGCGGTGCTGAGCTCGGCGCTGCTGGATCTGACGCTGGACGCGCCGAGTCTGCTGTTCAACGCGGCGGCCGATCCGGGCTTCGACATCGACGAACTCCGGCTGCACGCGGCCCGGTTCGCGGCCGGCGCCGACCGGACCAATCCGCTGCTGAGTCCGCTGCACGCCAATCTGCACGGACTGCCGCCGATCCAACTGCTGGTGGCGGGGACCGATCCGCTGCTGGACGACTCGCTGTCGTTCGCCGCCCGCGCGGCCCGGTCCGGTGTCACGGTGGATCTCCGGGTGCGGCCGGACGCGGTGAGTCTGCATCCCGAGAGTGTGACGGCGATGGCCGATTTCATACAGGCGTGGGCCCGAGCAGCACACCCATCACCTCGCGGATGATCTCCGGGTAGTCGGTCTGCTCCTCGTCGAGCATCCACTGCTGCTGGACCCCGTCGAGCATCGCCACCACGGCGGTGGCGGCGGCTCGCGGGGTCAGACCGCTGGGTACGCGGTCGCCGTAGAGCGCGGTGAGGTGCTCGACGGTGTGCTCCTGGATCGCCCGGTAGTAGTCGTGGCAGAACCGCAGTGCCTCGTCGCTGCCGGTGACCCCCTCGGCCACGAGAACGCTGTGGATCTGGGCGAGACCGGGGTTCTTGTGGTCGTAGGTGATCACCTCGGCGAGCAGCCCCGGGAGGTCCTCGCCGGGGTCGGCGCTCAGCGCGGCCAGGTGTTCGCGGGTGAGGTCCTCGCGGAGCTGGACGAGGGCGAGGAGCAGCCGTTTCTTGCTGGGGAAGTAGTGCAGAACGCCCTGTCTGGTCAGACCGGCGCGCTCCGCCACTGCGTCGATGGACGCCTTCTTGTAGCCGCGCTCGGCGAACACCGCCAGCGCGGCGACAAGGATCTCCTCGTATCGGGCCGACGTCATTGGGGACCCCTTTCACCGCGGCAACACCGATGTGACACTACGGTTGCCATGGCGACAGGGCGACCCTTCCGGCCATCGACGGACGCGGGTGAGCGGGCTAGTGCACCGTGATGGCGCGCTCGGGGCAGCTGCTGATCGCCTCGCGGACCTGGGCCTCGTACGCGGCGGGGACTTCCGGGGTCAGCACCTCGGCGTAGCCGTCGTCGGTGAGGTCGAAGACCTCGGGGCAGATCGACCAGCAGATGCCGTGGCCCCGGCAGCGGTCCGTGTCGATGACGGCTTTCATCGGGCGGGCTCCTCGGCGAGCGTGAACTCCAGGTTCAGATGGGTGAGTCCGCGCAGGATGTACGTCGGCAGGTAACGGTAGTTCCGTGCCTCGGCGGGGCCGTGCACGCTCTCCGAGATCCTGATGTCGGTCGTACGGTCGAGGATGCGCTCGATGCCCACCCGGGCCTCGGCGCGGGCCAGCGGGGCGCCGGGGCAGGTGTGGGGGCCGCGGCCGAAGGCGAGGTGGTGGCGGGCGTTGGCGCGGGCCGGGTCGAAGGTCTCGGGGTCCTCGAAGTGGCGCGGGTCGCGGTTGGCGGCGCCGTTGAGGACCATGAGGGTGGTGCCGGCCGGGATGTCGACGCCGCCCACCGTGGACGCCACGCGCGACAGCCGGAAGTCGCCCTTGATCGGGCTCTCCGTGCGCAGCGTCTCCTCGATGAAGTTCGGGATGCGGTCGCGCTCGGTGCGCAACAGGTGCTGGAGATCGGGGTCTTCGGCGATCAGCTTGAGGGCGTTGCTCAGCAGCCGGACGGTCGTCTCCTGGCCGGCCGCGAACAGGTTGGTGGCCACGCGGGCCACGTCGGCGACGTCGGGGGTCGACCCGTCGGAGAACTTCGCGAGGGCGAGGCCCGTGATCACGTCCTCGCGCGGCTCACGGCGGCGCTCCTCGACATAGGCCGAGAACTGCGCGTAGAGGTACTGCAGCGGCGAGTACGCCAGCTCGCCGTCCGTGCTTCCGACGCCGCCCCGCGGCTGGTGTTCGAGGCCCTCCACGAACGTGTTGCGGTCCTCGTCGGGCACTCCGAGCAGGTCGGCGATGACCCGCAGGGTGAAGGGACCGGCGAACCCGCTGATGAAGTCGCCCTCGCCGGCGGCGAGATACGCGTCCAGCTGGGCGTCGGCGAGGTGCCACATCGACGCCTCGTTCTCCTTGAGGCGGCGCGGGGTGATCATCCGCATCAGCAGACCGCGGTGGTCCGTGTGCATGGGCGGGTCGAGCGTCGGCAGCTGGTCGCTCATCGGGAGCTGGTCGCGGTACTGCTCGATCAGCGCGCTGACGTCGACATCGCCGTCCAGCGGGACCGGGAACCCGGGGAACGGGCCGGTCACCGAGAGACAGGACGAGTACGTGTCGGAGTCGTTGAGGACCTGGATCGCCTCGTCGTAGCCCGTCACCATCGTCACGTCGTGGTGGCTCTCACGCAGCACCGGGCACTTCCCGCGCAGGGCCGCCAAATAGGGATAGGGGTCCGCGACGACCTCGTCGTCCTGGAAGAAGTCGATCGCCTCGAAGTCCTTCACGGTGTGCACGGTTCCCTTCCGTCACCAGTCTGACGACGAGCGACGATATCAATCTTCTCCACTGGCGAGAAGCTCGTTTTCACTTTCGTGGAGCGGGAGTCGGGGCCGCCGTCAGGCGCCCTTGGCCCATGCGGTCCAGGGCCGCGTCGGCCGCCGCGAGTGCGGTGCCCGCCGTGGCGTCCGCCGACTCGGCGAGGCCGGCCAGGAGTCTCACGTCCTTGCGGAGCAGGGGTCCCGCGCGCTCCGCGAGAGGGTCGAGCGTGCCGCCCGCGGACTTCACGCGGTCGAGGGCGAAGCTCGCTCCGCTGCCGTGGAGCACGGCTTCGGCGAGAGCGCCGCGGTCGATGCCGAACTCCGGTGCCAGGGCCAGCGTATCGGCCGCGGTCGCCAAGTTGGCAGTGAACAATAGGTTGTTGAGAAGTTTGGCGATCTGTCCCGAGCCGAGCGGGCCCATGTGCAGCACGGGATCGCCGAAGGTCTCGAACGCCTTGCGGCAGTAGGCGACCGTGCCGGACTCGCCTCCCGTCATCACCAGCAGCCGGCCCTCGGCGGCGGCTCGTCCGCCGCCGCTGACCGGTGCGTCGACCACCGACACGCCGTGCGCCTTGGCCCGTTCGGCCAGCCGCCGGCAGGTGTCGGGGTGGACCGTGCTGTGCACGGCGATGACTCCGCCCCGGCGCAGGCCGGTCAGTACGCCCTGCTCACCCGTGACGACCTGTTCGACGTCGGCGTCGTCGACGACACAGACGCACACAAGGTCGCTGGCCGCGGCCAGTTCGACGGGTGACGCGGCGCGCCGGGCGGCCGTGTCCCCGAACGCGGCGAGGGTGGCCGGGCGGCGCGCCCAGAGCGTGGTCTCGAAGCCCGCCTCGACGATCCGGCGTGCCATGGGGGCGCCTTGGCTGCCCAGCCCGATGAATCCGACGCGCATCAGCGGGCCTCCTGGTCGACTTGCTCGGGGGTGTTGTCGGCCGCCAGCGTTTCTGCGGCGGGCTCCGGTCGCCAGAACGTGCCCAGCAGTCCCCCGGTCGCCACCACGGCCACGCCGAGCGCGATCGCGCCACCGGTCCAGCCGGTCAGGTCGAGGCCGGCCGCGTGGTCGAGGGACCAGCGGCCGGGGCCCAGCACCGCGAGGGCCAGGGCGACGACGGCGAGCGTGAGGACGTACTCGTAGCCGTCCTTGAAGACGAAGAACCCGTTGGGCCGGTGGGCGAGCAGTCCCGCGACCAGCATCACGGAGACGACGGCGGCACAGGCCAGCGGGGCGAGGAGACCGAGGACGAGCAGGAGGCCCGCGCCGACCTCGGTGAGCACGCTCATCCAGGCCTGCAGCACGCCCTGCCTCAGGCCGAGTCCGGTGAACCAGCGGGCAGTGCCCTCGATCCTGCCGCCGCCGCGCCAGTGATTCAGCCCGTGCATGATCATGACGAGTCCGACGACCACTCGTACGAGCAGCAGTACGGCGTTGTCGGCGTCGCTCATCCGGCTCTCCTCGGCAGACGGTCGATCCCGTCGTTCTCCCGGCCGAGCACGCACTCCTCGACGAACGAGAGGATCTTCAGGTGGTATCCGGTCGCGGTGCGCCCGATGCTCAAGTTGTGGCCGCTGTCGGCCTGTTCGTCGGTGACGACCCGTGGGGAGGCGGTGAACAGGCTCGCGATGTCGGCCATGGCCGCGGGCCCGGAGCTCCACACGCGTTCGTGGTCACCGAGCGTGTAGTGCACGGGAATCCGCACGTGGGCGGCGACTTCGGCGAACTCCAGCGGCCAACGGCGGGCCACGGTGCCTTCGTACGGCGGACCCGACGACTGGATGCGGGCGGCACCGACGACTTCGGCCGGATACAGGCGCGACGGCTCCCACAGCAGGTCGCGCAGTCCGGGTCCTGACCGTCGCGGCTCGGCCGGGTCGCGCCGCCTGAAGTCCAGGATCTCGACGGCGGCGGGCGCGTGATGGCGTCC
The DNA here is from genome assembly GCF_044457385.1 of Streptomyces sp. NPDC050548. Classification (NCBI taxonomy): domain Bacteria; kingdom Bacillati; phylum Actinomycetota; class Actinomycetes; order Kitasatosporales; family Streptomycetaceae; genus Streptomyces; species Streptomyces sp. NPDC050548. The sequence goes on along the minus strand of NZ_JBITGV010000010.1, from coordinate 83,547 downwards.
GGTACCGGCGATCTCCAGCCCGAGAAGGTCGCTGCGCCGTTCGTCACCGGCCATGCGCACGCCCAGGGCGCAGCCGATCGAGTGCGCCCACAGGAACAGGCCCGCTCCGCGCGGACGCGAGGCGAGCAGCTGGTCCACCACTCCGTAGGCGAGGTCGACGCGTCGCGCCGGGGAAGCCATGCTCTCGCCGTACGGAGCCGAACTCCCGTATCCGGGGCGGTCGATGGCGACGGTGGTGTAGCCGAGTGCCGCCGCCGTGCGCAGGAGGGACAGGCGGGGCTGGTCGGGGTAGTCGAAGTAGCGGGAGGTCACCGCTCCCCCGTGCAGCGCGACGAGGACCGCGCGCGGTTCGCGGGCCTCGCACAGCAGCGCCGACATGGGGATGCCGTCGACGTCGACGACGCGCGAAACGACCTCCGTGGTACGTGGGTTCATCCGTCCGCCCGGAAGAGGATCACGCCGCTCGGGGTGAGTCCGCCGCTGCTCGCCACCGCCACCCGGGCGCCTGCGACCTGCCTCGGCCCGGCCGCGCCACGCAGCTGGGTGATGGCCTCGTGGACCAGTCCCATGCCGTGGGTGCGGCCGTGGGAGAGCTGCCCGCCGTGGGTGTTCAGCGGCAGTACGCCGTCCCGTGCGATGTTCTTGCCGCCGTCCAGGAAGTCCTTCGACTCGCCGATGCCGCAGAACCCCAACCCCTCAAGCCAGGAGAGGCAGTTGAAGGTGAAGCCGTCGTAGAGTTCGGCGACGTCGACGTCCTCGGGGCCCAGCGAGGTGCGGGACCACAAGTGGGCGGACTGTCCCAGCACTTGAGGCTCGTGGGTCAGCGTGCTCTGGTCCCATTCGAGCCGTTCCAGGATCTGGGTGCCGACCGCCTCCACCAGCACGGGCGGTTGGGCGAGGTCCCGGGCCGCGTCCACGGCCGACACGATCACGGCGACCGCTCCGTCGCAGGGGACGTCGCAGTCGTAGAGGCCGAACGGGGTGGTGATCGGGCGGGCGCCCAGGTAGTCGTCCATGGTCAGCGGGTCGCGGTAGACCGCCGTGGGGTTGAGTGCCGCGTTGGCCCGCTGGTTGAGGGCGATCCAGCCGAGGGTCTCGCGGGTGGTGCCGTAGCGGTGGAAGTGGCGTTGGGCGTTCTGGGCGAGGGTGTGCGCGGCCGAGGTCGCGCCGAACGGCTTCATCCAGCCGTCCAGTTTCCGCGGCGGGTCCTGCGCGATCCGGCCGCGGCGTACAAGCTCGCCGTACGACGCCTCCCAGACCGTGCGGAAGCACAGGACGTGCCGGGCAAGTCCGCCTGCGACGGCGAGCATCGCGGAGATGAGGGAGCCGCAGGGACCGAAGGTCTCGCTGCCGCCGTTGTACCAGGTCGGTTCGAGGCCGAGGGCGGATTCCAGGGCGGTGACGCCACCTTCGCCGAAGCCGCCGTACGCGGTGCCGGCGCCCGGGTAGGTGGCCAGGCCGTCGATGTCGTCGACGGTCAACCCGGCGTCGGCGATGGCCTGTTGGCAGGCCTGGACGGTCAGGGACACCGGTGGGACCAGGAGGCGGCGGCCTATCTGCGACATGCCGATGCCGGTGATCGCGACCTTGTCCTCGAACTTCTCGGTCGACACCATCGGCCGTACCCGGCGGGCGAGTTGGCGGGTGTCCACCTCGGCGAGCGGCAGCGGGTCCGGGGCCGGACGTTCGGGTGCCGGGCGGAACAGGGGCAGCCAGGCGTCCTCGACCTGCTCGAAGACGACCTCCATCCGCATGCCCAACTCCAGCTCGTCCGCGGTGCATTGGACGGCGTTGGTGGTGAGGCGGACGCGGGGGTCCTCCTCCAAGGCGACCTGGGCGACGACGTAGGGCGCGGGTAGGCCGGGCAGGGCGAAGCGGTGGTTGACGGTGAAGCCGATCAGCGTCGCACGGCCGGAGACTGCGCGGACGCCCATGTCGTGGCCGTGGCAGTACCGGCACACCGGCTGCGGCGGGTGGATGAGGGCCTGGCAGGACCCGCACTCCGTCAGCCGCAGCCGGCCGTCCGCGCCGGAGGTCCAGAAGAACTCGTTCTCCTCCGTGATCACCGGTCCCGGGCGCTGACTGTCCGTCATGTGTCGATCCGTGCCGTGGACTTGCGGACGGTGACGGGTTCGGCGAGGCGCTGTTCGTCGCAGAGCTTCTGGAGTTCGGCGAGGGTCTCGTCGAGTCCGGCGCCGAGCCGCTTGCCCGGGGTGAAGGTGGCGGGGAGATGGCGCATGCCCTGGATGACGCCGATGGTCTCGTAGTGCACGGCGCCTTCGGGGGCGCACTCGTAGTCGGGCATCCGGTCGAGTACGGCCGTCACCATCCGCTTGAACACGGTGCGGGCCACGTTGGAGCCGATGCAGCGGTGGATGCCGAGGCCGAAGCTGCTGTGGCGGTTGCCCTTGCGTTCCATGTCGACGCGGTCCGGGTCGGGGAAGACCGACGGGTCGCGGTTGGCCATCGCCCAGGAGAGCCAGAGGCGTTCGCCCTCCTTGAACCGGGTGCCGGCGATCTCGCAGTCGGCGGTGATGGTGCGGCCGTCTCCGGGTGCCGGGGTGTAGAAGCGCAGGAACTCCTCGGTCGCGGAGTCCAGCAGGGTCTTGCGCTCCCGGCTCAACCGGGCCCGCTCCTCCGGGTGTTGGGAGAGCCATTCGAGGGAGTGGGCGGTGAGCGCGGTCGTGGTGTCGAAGCCGCCGCCGATCAACAGTGCGCAGACGCCGAGGAGTTCACCGTCATCGGGGTTGCGGCCGTTGATGTCGGCGCGGACGAGCGCGTCCACCAGGCCGGGGCGGGGGTTCTTCCGGATCTCCGCGAGCTGGGCCATGAGGTCCATGCCCATCTTGCGGCTCAGGTCCAACACTCGTTGCATGTCGGGTGAGTTGGGCGGGGTGTAGACGGAGGCGTGGGCCGGTTCGTTGTAGATGGTCCAGCGCTCCAGCGGGATGCCCATCATCGCCAGGGTGAGCACGGCGGGGACGATGTTGGCCAGGTCGTCGACGAAGTCGATGTGCCCGGACTCGATCTTCTCGTCGATGCTCGCGCGGACGACCTCGTCGACGAACGGGACCCAGCGCTGGATCGCGGCCGGCGACAGATACGGGTTGAGGGTCTGCCGGTAGTGCCGCTGGTCCGGCGGGTCCATCTCCAGGAAGCCGCCCTGGGCCTCGCGGGCACGGGGCGGCGGGGGGATGGAGATGCCCTTGTAGCCGCGCCGCTCCCCTTTCACGTCATGGTCGTTGGAGAGGAACTCGGCGGACCGCGCGAGTTCGAACACCTCACGGTTGCCACTGGCGACCCAGTGGCCGCCGTGGGCCTCCGTCCAGGCGATCGGGCACTGACCGTGCAGTTCGTGGGTGATGTCCTCGAACCGGTCGCGGTAGTCGGGGGTGTGCCGGTCGAAGTGCACCAGGTGGTGCTTGCGGCCGCCGTCGTCGTCGACGGCCGCTTCTTCCGTGGTCATGCGGAGTCCTCTCCTGCTCGGTGGATGAGGTGGGGGTCAGGAGATGAGGGAGATCGCCCGCTCGGGACAGGACAGGACCGCCTCGCGGACGTCCGCCTCCTGATCGGCGGGGACTTCTTCCGCTACGACCGAGGAGTGTCCGTCGATCTCGCTGAGTTCGAAGGTGTCCGGTGCGCGCATCGCGCAGAGCGTGTGGCCCTGACAGCGCTCCGGGTCGACTCGTACCTTCACGGTCCTTCCTTCCTGCCGTGGTGAACGGGGGGCGTGGCGTGGTTACTTGAGGTCGGACAGCGACTTGCCGACGTCCGCCAGGGTCGGCGGCTTGCCGTAGTTCCCCTTGAACTTGTAGGCGGGCGCGTCGCAGCGGTAGACACCCTCGGTGGGCTTGAAGTCGGCCGGCACCCAGCCGCTGGTGGTGGCCTTCTCGACGTTGAAGCACTTCAGGGGCTCGTCCGGCGAGGAGAGGTTGACCGAGGCGTGGAGCCCTCCCCCGGTCCAGTCGGTCTGCTTCTTGGCGTTCTCAAGGACACAACTGCGGGTCAGCTCGGCGCAGTCGCGGGCCGAGGTGGCGAACAGCAGCCAGCTGGAGAAGGCCTGCATGGCGGGCAGGGTGAGCTGCGCGTCGGGCGCGTACTTCTTGAACAGGGCGACCATCTCCTTCGTCGCCGGGTTGTCGTCGGCCTTCTCCAACGGATATCCGTTGATGGAGGCGAAGTTGGTCTGAGTACCTAGCGCGGGACCGGCCAGCTTGAGGAAGGCGGGACCGTAGGCGTTGCTGTTCGCGTCGATCCAGTCGAGCTTGTAGTCGATGTTGGTGAGCGCCTGCTCCAGCTTCGCCAACTGGGTGAAGTCACCCAGGAAGACGAGTCCCTTGACCTTCTTCGTCTTGATGGACTGGGCGTACGGCGTCCAGTCGGAGACCCCCTGCGCGGGGTAGAGGTCGGAGTAGGTGACCTTGCCGCCCATCGCGGTGAGGACTTCCTTGTCCTGGGCCGCGAGGAGCTTGGTGATGGGCACGTCTCCGGTGATGATGCCGACGCCGCTCGCCGACGAGGGGTAGGCCTCCTTCAACAGCCAGGAGTAGTAGCCGGCGTAGGGCGAATAGCCGGTCGAGGCGCCCATGGCCATGACCTGGAGGTCCGCGCCGATCTCGGAGGTGACCTGTGCCGGGAACTCGGGGAGCAGGCACTTCAGGCGGGTCTTGACGCCCAGGCCGTCGAGGGCCGCGCCGCCGCCCACCTCGAAGAAGTCGGTGCGGCAGGCCGAGATCATCTGCTGGTTGACCTGCATGAGCTGGGCGTCGTGCGTGACGGGTGTGATCTTGCGGCCGTTGATGCCGCCGGCCGCGTTGCACCAGGAGGTGAAGACCTTCGCCGCGTTCTCGAACTCCGGGTTCTTGGTGAACCCGACGTCGGAGAAGACGCCGACCTTGATCTCGGAGCTGGTGACGCCCTGGCTGGTGACGGACTTGGCCGTGCCCTTGCCGCAGACGGACTTCAGCGTGCCGAAGTCCGCGGTCGCCGTGTCGGCGGCTCCGGTGGTCGAAGGGCTGGTGGTGTCCGCGGACTTGGTGCGGCCGGAACATCCGGCCGCGGCCGCGAGGGCCAGGACCAGGGCGGGGATGAGCAAGCGTCTCATCGGTTCTCCTCGTTGAGAATGTGAGTCCCGCTGTCGGGTGATCAGGTGACCGCGCCCGCCGCCTTGAGCGCGATGATGCGGTCCCAGTCCAGGCCCAGTTCGAGGAGGATCTCCTCGGTCTGGGCGGCGAACTCGGGTGCGGGCCCGAGTTGTGGGGCTTGCACGTCGAACTGCACGGGGCTGCTGACCAGTTCGAGTTCTCCTGCCTGCAGCAGGTACTCGTTGGCTCTGATCTGCGGGTCGTCGCCCACTTGCAGGGAGTCCTGCACCGGGGCCCACGGCCCGGCCAGGGTGGCGAAGCGCCGGCTCCACTGCGCGAGGGTGCGGGTGGCGAGGACCTCGCGCAGGATCTTGACGGCCTCCGCCGTGTTGGCCACGAGGTGCTCGGCCGTGTCGAAGCGTGGATCGTCGGCGAGTTCGGGCCGGTCGATGTGCCGGCACACATCGGCCCAGAACTTGCCGGGCTGCATCATCACGAACGCCAGGTGGTGGCCGTCGGAGGTCTCGTACAGCCCGGACAGGGGGTTGGTGACCGAGCCGTGGGTGCCGACGGGCGGCGGGATCCAGGGCTTGCCGAGGTGCAGGGAGAGCGCGGTGGCGTGACCCATCGCCCACAGCCCGCTGCCGAGCAGGGAGACGTCCACGACAGACGGTTCGCCGGTGCGCTCGCGCTTCAGGAGCGCCGCCGCGATGCCGCCGGCGAGGTTGGTGCCGGAGATCGTGTCGCCGTAGGCCGGTGACGGCGGGTTGATGATGCCGTCCGTGCCCTGGGGCGTGATGCTCGCGGCGGTGCCGGCGCGGGCCCAGAACGCCGTCATGTCGTAGCCACCCTTCCCCGCTTCCGGTCCACGCGGCCCGAAGGCACTGCCCCGGGCGTAGACGATGCGGGGGTTGACGGTACGGATGTCGTCGACGTCGATGCCGAACTTGTCCCGGTGGCCGGGAAGGAAGCTGGTCAGGAACACATCGGCGTGCCGGGCCAGTTCGTACAGCACCTCCTTGCCCTCGGGCCGGGAGATGTCGAGACCGAGGCTGCGCTTGCCGCGGTTGGCGTGCTCGACGTTGGGGTTGGGGTCGCCCTCGACGCGCATCGTGCCGGTCTGCCGGAGACCGCGTTGCGGATCGCCGGTGACCGCGTGCTCGACCTTGATGACATCCGCTCCCCAGTCGGCGAGGACGGCTCCCGCCGAGGGCACGAAGCCGTACATGGCGACTTCGAGGACGCGGATTCCGTCGAGCGGCATCATGACCGGACCACGACCGCGAAGGACTTGTACTCCAGGAACTCCTCCAGGCCCGGCACTCCGCTCTCCCGGCCGATGCCCGACTGCTTGTAGCCGCCGAACGGCACGTCCGCCGCGAAGTAGTTGCCGCCGTTGATGCTGAAGGTGCCGGTGCGGATCCGGCGCGCGAGGGCGATGGCCCGCTCGTCGTCGCCGCTCTGGATGCCGCCGGAGAGACCGAAGATGGAGTTGTTGGCGATGCGCACGGCGTCGTCATCGTCGTCGTACGGAATCACCACGAGGACCGGGCCGAAGACCTCGTCCTGGGCGATCTCGCTGTCCGGGTCGACGTTGCTGAGGAGGGTCGGCCTGTAGAAGAAGCCGGGGTCGACCTTCTCGCCACCGGTGACGAGGTTCGCGCCGGCGGCTACGGCCCGCTGCACCATCCCGTCGACCTTCTCGCGCTGGCGCTCGCTGATGAGCGGGCCCGCGAAGGTCCTGGGGTCGGCGGGGTCGCCGAGCTGGATACGGGCGAGGCCCGCGGCTACCTTCTCGACAAGCTCGTCGTGATGTTCCCGGGGCACGAGCAGCCGTGAGGTCAGCGCACAACCCTGCCCGGAATGCGAGCAGATGGTGCCGGCCGCGAACATCGCGGCGGTGCCGAAGTCCGCGTCGTCCAGGACGATCATGGCGGACTTGCCGCCGAGTTCAAGGAAGACCTTCTTCACCGTGCGGCTCGCGGCCTCCATGATGCGGCGGCCGGTCGCGGTGGAGCCGGTGAAAGTGATCATGTCGACGTCGGGGTGCGTGGTGAGCGTTTCGCCGACGTCGGCGCTGGAGGAGGTGAGGACGTTGACGACTCCGGGCGGGAAGTCCGTGTGCTCCGCGATGAGTTGACCGAGGAACAGGGTGGTCAGCGGGGTGTCCGGGGCGCCCTTGAGAACGACCGTGCAGCCGGCCGCGAGCGCGGGTGCGAGCTTGGCGAGGGCCAGTTGGTTCGGGTAGTTGTAGGCGATGATCGCGGTGACGACCCCGGCGGCCTCCTTCTCCACCCAACGGCGGTGGCGCTGACCGCGGATCTCGACCTCGCCCAGCTCCTCCGTCAGCGGGTACTTGCGCAGCAGGTCGGCGTAGAACCGCACCAGCTTGACGGGGTCGTCGAGTTGGGGGCCGTAGGTGAGCATGCGGGGCGCGCCGACCTCGGCGATCGTCAGCTCGCGCAGTTCCTCGACGTGGTCGAGGAGCGCCTGGTGCAGCTGGTCGAGACAGCGGATGCGCAGCTGTACGTCGGTGGACCAGGCGGTCGTGTCGAAGGCCGTGCGAGCCGCCGCTACGGCGGCTTCGGCCTGGGCGGTGGTGGCCTCGGGGGCGTGGCCGTAGACCTCGCCGGTGGCGGGGTTGAGGGAAGGGAACGTCCGCTCCCCGTCGACCAGTTGACCATTGATGAGCAGCCGGGTCACAGCCGCACCACCTGTCCGCCGTCCACGCTGATGGTCTGTCCGGTCAGCCAGCCGGCGTCGTCGGAGAGCAGGAACAGCACGGTGGGGGTCAGGTCGCCGGGGGTGCCCATCCGTTTGATGGCCAGGGCCTGGGTCATCCGCTCCTGGAACTCGACCGGTACGACGGTGGCCGTGGCCTCGGTGTCGGTGGGGCCGGGGGCGATGCCGTTGACGCGGATGCCCCGGCCGCCGAGTTCGGCGGCGAGGGACGCGGTGAGGTGGTTGATGCCGATCTTGGCCAGGCCGTAGTAGCCGCTGGCCATGTAGGCGGCGGCGGAGGACTGGTTGACGATCGCGCTGCCCTCGCTCAGGTGCGGGACGACGGCCCTGGTGACGTACAGGGCGCCCATCAGGTTCACCTGGATGAAGCGGTTGAGGTAGTCGAGGTCGACGGTGGTCAGGCCCTCGCGCCGCATGCTGTGGTAGATCGCCGCGTTGTTGATCAGGTAGTCGATGCGGCCGAACTCGGCGACGGTGGCGGCGGCCAGCGCGTCGGCCGAGGCGGGGTCCCCGACGTCGACCTTGACGAAGAGCGCGGAGTCCAGCTCCTTGGCGACCCGCTGCCCCTGCTCCTCGTTGATGTCCGCGACCACGACCCGTGCGCCCTCGGCGGCCAGCGCCCGGGCGTAGTCCTCGCCGATTCCCTGTCCCGCTCCGGTGACGATCGCCACCTTGTCCTGGAACCGCATCCTGTTCTCCTCGCATGGATGGGCGGCTTGCTCCAATGAAGCGGAAACTACATTCTCCTTATACGCGAATCAACCATCCGGAAGCGAGAATGTCATCCTGACCGACGGCTGACAGGTGCACGGGGTGCGGCGAACAGCCCCTGCCTGCGCGGGACTTCCGGAAGCACCGGAGACGAGAATACGCTTCTCAGATCTGGAAGGGAGATTTTCATGATCGAGACGAAGGGGGTTCCGGCATGAGGACAGCCCTCGTCACAGGCGGCGGCTCCGGCATCGGACTGGCCGTCGCGCAACGCCTGGAGGCCGACGGTCTCCAGGTCGCCACCCTCGACCTCAACCCGTCCGACAGCGGTTTCTCCCGAAAGGCCGACGTCTCCGACCGGGCCCAGGTGGACGAGGCACTGACCGAGATCCGCGAGCAGCTCGGTCCGGTCACGGTCCTGGTCAACGCGGCGGGCATGGAGGGCTACAAGCGCTTCGCCAACCTGACTTTCGAGGCCTGGCAGCGGGTCATCGACGTCAACCTCAACGGCGTCTTCCACTGCGTCCAGGCCGTCCTGCCCGACATGGTGGAGGCCGGCTGGGGCCGGATCGTCAACATCTCCTCGTCCAGCGCGCACTCCGGCCAGCCGTTCATGACGCACTACGTGGCCGCCAAGTCGGCGGTCAACGGGCTGACCAAGGCGCTCGCCCTGGAGCTGGGCCCGCAGGGCATCACCGTGAACGCGGTGCCGCCCGGCTTCATCGACACGCCCATGCTGCGCCGCTCCGAGGAGCGCCAACTGCTCGGCGGGACGGTCGAGGAGCACATCCAGCGCACTCCGGTACGGCGTGTCGGGCGCCCCGAGGACATCGCCGCGGCCTGTGCCTTCCTCGCCTCCGAGGAGGCCGGCTACATCACCGGCCAGATCCTGGGCGTGAACGGCGGGCGGAACACGTGAGCGAGAACGGCGAGCCGTCCGGTGACTCCGGTGTCCGCATCCCCCCGGTGCCGTACGACGAGTGGGACCACGACCTGTTCTCGGTCATCAACCCCGACAAGAAGCTGCCGGAGGCCAACGTCCTGGGGATCTTCCAGCGGCATCCGGCCCTGGCGCGGGCGTTCCTGACGTTCAACATGCACCTCAACACCACGACCCTGCCGGTGCGCGTCCGCGAGCTGGCCATCATGCGCGTGGCCTGGCGGCGCGGCAGCAGATACGAGTGGGCGAGTCACGTCCTGATCGGCCGGAAGTACGGGGTGACCGAGGCCGAGATCGAGGAAGTCCGCACGGGCGCCGACACCTTGCTCAACCGGGCGGTGGACGAACTGGACACCGACTCGGGCCTGTCGGACGCGACCTACGCGGCGCTCGCCGTCGACCTGGACGAACACCAGCTCATGGACCTGGTCTTCACCATCGGCGCCTACACGATGCTCACGATGGCCCTCAACACCTTCGGCGTGGAACTCGATCCAGTGATCTCGGAAGAGAACTTCAGTTTCCCAAAACGAGAATGGTATTCTCACAAGCGAGAGGGGTGATCCCATGCCACACTTCGCCAAGCCGGCGGCCGGGAGCTGGACCGAGAACTACCCCGAGCTGGGCACGAGCCCGGTGAACTACGAGGACTCCATCGACCCCGCGTACTACGAGGCCGAGAAGGAGGCGATCTTCAAGAAGACCTGGCTGAACGTCGGCCGGGTCGAGCAAGTCCCCAAGGTCGGCAGCTACTTCACGAAGGAGCTGGCGGTCGCCGACACCTCACTGGTGATCGTGCGGGGCAAGGACAAGGAGATCCGCGCCTTCCACAACGTCTGCCGCCACCGCGGCAACAAGCTCGTGTGGAACGACTACCCGGGCGAGGAGGTCAAGGGCACCTGCCGCCAGTTCACCTGCAAGTACCACGCCTGGCGCTACAGCCTCGACGGCGATCTGACCTTCGTCCAGCAGGAGAAGGAGTTCTTCGACCTGGACAAGGCGGACTACGGTCTCAAGCTGGTCCGCTGCGAGGTCTGGGAAGGGTTCATCTTCGTCAACCTCGACCCCGACGCCCAGCCGCTCAAGGAGTATCTGGGCGAGTTCGCCAAGGGACTTGAGGGCTACCCCTTCCACGAGATGACCGAGGTCTTCACGTACAAGGCGGAGATCGGCAGCAACTGGAAGCTGTTCATCGACGCGTTCGCGGAGTTCTACCACGCGCCCGTCCTGCACATGAAACAGGCCGTCAAGGACGAGGCCGACAAGCTCTTCAACGTCGGGTACGAGGCGCTGCACTACGAGATCCACCCCCCGCACTCGATGATCTCCTCCTGGGGAGGCATGTCCCCGCCCAAGGACCTGACCATCGTCAAGCCCATCGAACGCGTGCTGCGCAGCGGCCTGTTCGGACCGTGGGAAGCGCCCGACATCGAGGGCCTCGACCCGCTTCCCCCCGGCCTCAATCCGGGCGGGCACCGCGCCTGGGGCAACGACTCCTTCGAGTTCTTCCCCAACATGACCCTGCTGATCTGGAAGCCCGGCTGGTACCTGACGTACCACTACTGGCCGACGGCGGTGGACAAGCACCTCTTCGAGGCCAACCTGTACTTCGTGCCCGCCAAGACGGCGCGCGAGCGGCTGAAGCAGGAGCTGGCGGCGGTGACGTTCAAGGAGTACGCGCTCCAGGACGGCAACACGCTGGAGGCCACGCAGACCATGCTCAAGAGCCGGGTCGTCACCGAATTCCCGCTCTGCGACCAGGAGTTGTTGCTCCGCCATCTGCACAAGACGGTCGCCGACTACGTCAAGGAGCACACCGATGCTGCCCAGTGAGTTCGCGGTGCTCGAACCGTTCAGCGAGTGGGTCCTGGAGTCCGAGCGCGACCGGTACAGCAAGCGCCTGGCCAGCTCCATGGAGGAGATGCAGGCCTTCTACGACGCCGCGTTCCCGCTCCTGGAACAGGCCTCCGACCACCTCGACAAGTTCCCGCTCTCCGAACTCCCGGAGCAGGAGCGCAACTTGCTGCTCCTGATGTTCTCGCTGGTGAACGTGTCGTTCCCGGTCGAGGTCTGGAAGCAGGCCCGGGTGCCGGACAGCGGGGCCGCCTATATGGACCTCGTCGTCGAGCCGAAGGTCTGACAGGTCGTGCTCACGCTCAGAGCGGCGCGTGTACTGCACGTGGAGACGGGCGAGTTGGAGTCGCCGGGCCTGGTGACGGTCGACAGCGACCGCATCGTGGGCGGCACCGGCGACGCCGAGGTTCTCGACCTCGGTGACGTGACCCTCCTGCCCGGTCTCATGGACATGGAGGTCAATCTCCTGATGGGCGGCCAGGGAGAGACGCTCGCGTTCTCCCCCGTCCAGGACGATCCCCCGCTGCGGATGCTCCGCGCGGTGGGCAACGCCCGGCGGACCCTGCGCGCGGGATTCACCACGGTCCGCAATCTCGGACTGTTCGTGAAGACGGGCGGTTATCTGCTGGACGTCGCGCTGGCGAAGGCCATCGACGCCGGCTGGATCGACGGCCCGCGCATCGTGCCGGCCGGACACGCCATCACACCGACCGGCGGCCATCTCGATCCCACGATGTTCGCCGCGTACGCCCCCGGAATCATGCCTCTCTCCCTGGAGGAGGGCATCGCCAACGGTGTCGACGAGGTGCGCAAGGCCGTCCGCTACCAGATCAAACACGGCGCACGGCTCATCAAGGTCTGCGCTTCCGGGGGCGTGATGTCGCACACCGGCACCCCCGGTGCGCAGCACTACTCCGACGAGGAGCTGCGCGCCATCGTCGACGAGGCCCACCGGCGCGGACTGAAGGTGGCGGCCCACACCCATGGGGCCGACGCCGTCCGGGCAGCGGTGGAGGCGGGCATCGACTGCATCGAGCACGGCTTCCTGCTCGACGACGACACCATCGCGCTGATGGCGGAGAGGGGTACTTTCCTGGTGCCGACCACCGCTCTCATCGATGGGATGGACATGTCCCACTCCGCGCCCGAACTGGTGGAGAAGGCCGCCGAGATCTTCCCCCGGGCGAAAACCGTGGTGTCCAGGGCCGGGAAGGCGGGTGTCCGGATGGCGCTGGGCACGGACGCGCCGGCGATTCCGCACGGCCGTGGCGCCCAGGAGCTGATCGCCCTGGTCGACCGTGGGATGACTCCCCTGGAGGCGCTCCAGGCGGCGACCGTCAACGCGGCGGAGCTGATCGACGCCGACGACCGGGGTCGCATCGCGGAAGGCCTGCTCGCCGACCTGATCGCGGTACCGGGCAATCCGCTGGAGGACATCTCCGTGATGGCGGACGTCCGGTTCGTGATGAAGGGCGGGAAGGTGTTCCGCGACGAGCGCCGCTGACACCAACGCCCTTTTGCATTGGGCGATTTGATCAGATCGGCGGCCCGTCGAGCGGCCGCAGCATCCGGAGGACCATGTCCACCGTGCGCTCGACGGGGCGCTCGCGGGCCGTGACCGTGGACAGGAGGGTGCGGGTCAGGACAGCGCCGAGGAGCATGTCGAAGACGTCGTCCGGGTCCACGGCGGGGTCGACGGTCCCGGTCGGCGCGGCGCGCAGGATCTCCTGGAACTGCGGTCGTGCCGACACGCGCAGCAGCATCTCCGGCGGCCGGGGGCGGTTCGACGTCTGGGAGTGCGCGAAGAGTCCGGCCGCGGCGGCACGGGCGGCGGGTGCTCCGAAGGCCGCCAGGTAGGCGCGGACGAACCGGCGCAGGTCACGTCGGAGGTCCCCCGTCGGCCGGACGCTCAGCGGGCTGAGTCCGGGGAACGTGGCCTCCTCGATCAGCTCGATGCGGGACGGCCAGCGGCGGTAGATGGCGGAGGCGTGCACGCCCGAGTGCTCGGCCACGGCCTGGATCGTCGTCGCCTCGAAGCCGCGCTGGACGAGGAGTTCACGCGTCGCCACGAGGGCCCGTTCGTTGATGCTCGTGTCACGTGGACGGCCCGGGGCGCGGCGCGGTTCTGCCATGCCGGTGATTGTAGTGACCGGGCCATGTCCGGCCAATTATAGGAGACGGTCTTCTGTAATTCCCGCTGTGTGGCTACAGTCCGAAGGACACGGGCTCCGGAGAACTTCGAAGATCGGAGGAGAGCCTGATGCGTGCTGCTGTGCTGCGTGGCGGGACGGTCGGGGCGCGGGTCGTCGACGATCCGGTCCCCGGACCGGGCCAGCTTCTCGTCCGCTCGCTGGCGTGCGGGATCTGCGCGTCGGACCTGCACTTCATGGACCATCCGGAGGCGGGCGCCGACGACGACAGCGGGATGTCGACGTACGACCAGGACGTCGACATCGTCATGGGTCACGAGTACTGCGCCGAGGTCGTGGACTACGGCCCCGGCACCGAGCGGCGGATCCCGGTCGGGACGCGGGTGAGTTCGCTGCCTGTGCTGAACACGCCCGCCGGCCGCCGGATCATCGGCCAGAACCCCGAATCACCCGGCGGGTTCGGTGAGTTGTTCTTGCTGACCGAGGCCATCACCCGGGTCGTGGTGTCGGATCTGCCTAGTGAGATCGTGTGTGTCGCCGACGCGATCTCGGTGGGCTGGTCAACCGCGTCCCGCGCACAACTGGCGGTGCGGGAAGTGCCGTTGGTCATCGGCTGCGGCGCCATCGCCCTGTCGGCGATCGGTCGGCTCAAGAGCCTCGGTGTCGGCCCGATCGTGGCGGCCGACCTGGTCGCGTCGCGTCGGGCGACCGCGCTGGCGATGGGTGCCGATGTGGTCGTCGACCCTGCCGCGGTCTCGCCGTACGAGGCATGGCGCAACGCGGCCGGTCCGCAGGCGAGTTGTGTCGTGTTCGAGTGCGTCGGCGTGCCGGGTGTTCTCGACTCGATCATCAAGGGGTGTGAGCGCGGCACCCGGATCTTCTCCGTCGGCGGTCCGCCCGAGGGCGACCATCTGCACACCCTGACCGCCAAGCGGAAGGGCCTCAACATCCAGTTCGGGGGCGGTCCGTCGATGGACCACTGGGACGAGGCGTTCCGGGCCGTCTGTTCCGGCAGCCTCGACGTCGGGCCGATGCTCGGCCACACCGTCGGGCTCGACGGGGTTCCGGCGGCGCTCGACGCGGCGCGGGACGCCGACGGTCCGGCCCGCATCATCGTCGTACCAGGGAGTTGAACCCACTCATGAGCGAGAGCGACGAACTTGCCCAACTGCGCGCCATCGTCGAGTCGTTGGCGGCGAAGCTGCGCGCTCTGGAGGACCAGGTCGAGATCACTCAGCTCGTCGCCCAGTACGGGCCGGCGGTCGACAGCGGTTCGGGAGAGGCCGCCGCGGCGCTCTGGACCGAGGACGGTGTCTTCGACGCGATCCCCCATCTGCGGATGGAGGGCCGGGACGGCATCGTCGGCATGGTGCACGGCCCGGGGCATCAAAGCGTGATCCACAACGGCTGCGGACATGTGCTGACCGCGCCGCACGTCGTCGTCGACGGCGACCACGCGACCGGCCGCAGCCATGCGCTGCATCTACGGTGGGACGCCGACGCCGGACGGTTCTGGGTGTTCCAGGTCTCCGCCAACACCTGGCGCTGGGTGCGTACTTCGGAGGGGTGGCGGATCGCCGAGCGCGTCAACGCCAACCTCGACGGCACCGAGGGGCCGCGAGCGATGTTGGCGCCGTCCTCCAATTCCACGGTGTTGGAGGAGAGTTGAGGATCGGATTCATCGGGTGGGGGCGGATGGGGCGGCCGATCGTCGACCGGCTGACGGCCGCCGGGCATGACGTCACGGTGCTTGTACGCCGTCCGGAGGTCCGTGCGGCTGCCCAGGAGAGCGAGCTCGCGTCGGCCGACACGGTTCGGGCGACCGTCCGCGACGCCGACGCGGTGCTGGTAACCGTACTGAAGGACGAGCAGGTACGGGCGGTCTGCCTCGGCGCGGACGGCGCCCTCTCGGCCATGAAGCCGGGAGCGACGCTCGTGCAGCACACCACCTCCGACCCGGCCACCGCACAGCTGCTCGCCGAGGCGGGCGCGGAGCGCGGGGTCGGAGTGCTGGACGCCGCGCTCTCCGGCGGGCCGCACGACATCGCCGCCGGGCGCCTCACCCTGTGGGTCGGCGGGGACGAGGCTCAACTGGACGCGATGCGCCCGCTGTTGGAGGCGTATGCCTCGCCGGTCATGTTCGTGGGACCGGTCGGGAACGGGCAGCGGGTCAAGCTTGTGAACAACGCCCTGTTCGTGGCACAGGTCGGTCTCGCGGTCGACGCGGTGCGGGTCGCGGGCTCGCTGGGCATCGACGAGAAAGCGATTCTCGCCGCGCTCCAGCACGGCAGTGGTGCCAGTCGCGCGCTCGGTGTCGTTGCCCGCGGCGGCTCGGTCGACGCGGTCGCGGAACGGCTGGCGGACCTGATGCGCAAGGACGTCGACGTGGTGCGCGAGGTGGCGCGGAGCGCCGGTGCCGACCTAGGGATCATCGGGACCGTGCTGTCGTCCGACGCGGTCGAGAAGAAGGTTCTCCGTTCGTCCTAGATGAACTTGTCGCCCCAGATGAACTAATCGAGGAGTAACGAAGTGACTGAATCGCTCGCCGCCAAGTACGGGCCGTGGGGTGTCGTCGCCGGCGGGTCGGACGGGGTGGGTGTCGCGTTCGCCCACCGGATGGCCGCCGAGGGAATGAATGTCGTGCTGGTGGCCCGGCGGCTGCCCGTGCTGGAGGAGTCCGCCGACGAGATCCGCGCCCGGTACGGGGCCGAGGTCCGTGCCGTCGCGCTCGACCTCAGCTCCCCCACCGCCCTGTCGGAGTTGGAGCGGGCGACCGCCGGTCTTGAGGCCGGTCTGTTCGTGTACAACGCGGGCAGCGACGACCGCAGCGTCCCGTTCCTCGACAAGGATCTCGACGTCCATCTGGGGCTGGTGCGGCGCAACTGCACGGCCGTACTCGAAGCGGCCTACCGTTTCGGCGCCCCGATGGTGGCGCGCAAACGGGGCGCCGTGGTCCTCGTGACCTCGGGCGCCGCATGGGCCGGTGGCGCCACGCTCGCCGCCTACGGCGCCACGAAGGCGTTCGACCTGATCCTCGCGGAGAGTCTGTGGGCGGAGTGGCGGGACAGCGGGGTGGATGTCCTGGGGCTGGTGCTCGGCAGGACCGACACCCCGTCCCTTCGGCGGACCCAGGAGGCCCAAGGGGGCTCGCACGGCGGCGACTTGGCCGACCCGGACGACGTGGCCGCCGAGGCGCTCGCCCATCTCTCCGACGGCCCGACCTGGATCTGCGGCAGCCCCACCCCGACCGGCGGTTCACCGTTCGGGGCGCTGAGCCGCCGGGATGCGGTCCTCGCGATGAGCCGGGGTGCGACCGCGCATCGCGAGTGATGCACGGTCGGGCCACCGCCTACTGCTCCTTGAGTCGTTCCTTCATGCCGTCGAGCTTCGTGAGAATGGGATATCCGGAGACGCTCAACGCGTTTCCGTGTCCCGTCTCATGGATGTCGAACACGGACTGGATGGCCGCGTAGAAGCCCTGGACGTCGAGGCTCTGATTGACGGCGCGTTTGGCCTGGCGGAGGCCGAAGGACGGCATGCGGGCGATCTGGCGGGCCAACTCCATTGCCTCGGAGTCCAGTTGGTCGAGGGGGACGACCTTGTTCACCATGCCGACCTTCTCCGCCTCCTCGGCGGTGACGGCCCGTCCGGTGAAGAGGATCTCCTTCGCCTTGCGCGGTCCCAACTCCCAGGTGTGGCCGTGGTATTCGACTCCCCCGATGCCCATGTGGACAACGGGGTCGGAGAATTCGGCGTTCTCGGCGGCCACGATGAGGTCGCAGGGCCAGCACAGCATCAGTCCGCCGGCGATGCACTTGCCCTGGACCGCGGCGATCGACGGCTTGGGTACGTTGCGCCAGCGCAGCGTGTATTCCAGGTACCGGCGGGACTCGGCGGCGTAGATCCACTCCAGGGTGATCTCGTTCGGAGCCGGCCAGCGGTCCTTGAGGTCGTGGCCGGAGGAGAAGTGCTTGCCGTTGCCCCGCAGGAGGATCACCTTGACCTCCTCGTCGGCGGCGGCCCGGCGCCAGGCGGCGTCCAGCGCGTCGAGGAGAACCGCGTTCTGGGCGTTGGCGACCTCGGGCCGGTTCAGGGTGATGACCGCGACCTTGTCGTCGACCTCGTAGAGGACCTCGCCCGTGTCCACCTTGTCCACCGTGTCCGCTGTGTCTGTCATGGGTCCCGTCTTCCGTCGGCTCTATCGGGGCAGGCCGAGGATGCGCTCGGCGATGATGTTGCGCTGGATCTCGGAGGTGCCGCCGGCGATCGTCCCGCCGAAGCTGCGCGCGTACCGCTCGAACCAACTGGCGGTGAACGCCTCGATGTTCATATGGGTGCACGGCCCGGTCTGCACCGGATGCAGCAGCGCCTCGGTCCCGTGGTGTTCGAGGGCGTGCAGTTCGGCGCTCTGCGCGGCCTCGGAGCCGAGCAGCTTGAGGACGGAGATCTCCACCGGGTTCCGGTCGGCCCCGAGCAGCCGGTAGCCGAGCAACCGCAGTGCCTGGACGTCCATTTGGAGCGTCGCGTACCACTCCTCGTCGCAGGGCGAGTCCTGGATCAGGCCGTCCATCCGCTCGGCGTAGTGCACCCAGAGCAGGGTCCGTTCGTGTCCGAGCGAGCCGTTGGCCACCCGCCAGCCCTCGTTGAGGGGGCCGACGAGGTTCTCCTTGGGGACGCGGACGTCCGTGAAGAAGACCTCGTTGAAGTCGAGGTCGTCGGGTGCGGCGATCGATCCGAACGGCCGCCGGACCAGGCCTTCGGAGTCGGTGGGGATCAGCAGGACGCTGATGCCCTTGTGCTTGGGGGCGTCGGGGTCGGTGCGGACGAAGGTGAGCAGGACGTCGGCGTCGTGCGCGCCGGAGGTCCACACCTTCTGTCCGTTGACGACGAAGTGGTCGCCGTCGAGGACCGCGCGGGTGCGCAGCCCGGCCAGGTCGGAGCCGGCTCCGGGTTCGCTCATGCCGAGCGACGCGGTGATCTCGGCCCGTAGGAGCGGTATGGCCCAGTCGCGTTTCTGCTGCTCCGTCCCGAAGGTGAGCAGGGAGGCCGCGATGATGTTGAGGCCCTGTGGGTTGAAGCTGTGGTAGATCCGCCGCCTGGACAACTCCTCCAGGTGGGCGACGACTTGGGGCAGGGTGGCGTTGCGCCCGCCGTACTCGGGCGGCTGGGCGGGCAGCAGCCAGCCCTCGTCGAAGAGGGTGCGCTGCCAGCGCCGGGCCCAATCCGGTATGTCCGCGCTGGACTTGGAGCGGACGGTGGCCTCTTCGGGGGTGGGCAGGTGGGTGTCGAGGAAGGCGCTGAAATCGGCGCGGAACTTCTCGACCTCGGGGTCGGGGGCCAGCCTCATACCAGCAGCGCCTTCCTGTGCTCGGACGCCGTGCCGAGGAGCAGGTCTCCGGCCTTGGCCCGCTTGAGATGGATCTGCAGTTCGTTCTCCCACGTGTAGCCCATGGCACCGAAGAGCTGGAACCCGTTGCGGAAACAGACCCGTTGGCAGTCTCCGGCGGCTGCCTTGGCCATCGCGGCGGCCCGGCCGCGGCGCGGGTCGTCCTCGGCGATGGTGAGCGCGGAGAAGTAGGCGAGCACCTTGGCGCGTTCGATGGCGACGTACATGTCGGCGGCCTTGTGCTTGACAGCCTGGAACGAGCCGATGGGCACGCCGAATTGGTGTCGTTCCTTCACATGGGCGACGACCAGGTCGAGAATGCGCCGGCAACTGCCGACGGTGCTGACCGCCAGGCCCATCAGGGCCAGGTCCGGTACGCCGGCGACCAGGTCCGGGGCGTCGACCCGGGCGACGTGCAGGGTCGGGTCGAAGACGGAGAGCCGCTCGGACGCCAGGTCTTCTCCGCTCCGTACGACCACGCCCTCGGTGGTGAGGAGGGCGATCTCGTCCGCGCGGTCGGCGTCGAGGACGAAGCGGCCCTCGCCGTCGAAGACTCCGGTGCCCGAGCCGCGCGGCAGTCGTCCGGCCAGCGGTGCGAACCAGGTGGCGGTGGCGAGGAAGGGCGTCGGGTCGGCGGCGTAGCCCAACTCCTCCAGGACGATGGCGAGTTCCACCGGAGGGGCTTCGAGCCAGCCCAACTCCAGGTAGGTGTCCCAGAGTTGGTCCTCGGGCAGCGAGCGCGTCCTGGTGACCGTTTCGCGGACCACTCGTTGGAGCAGCCGCTGCTCGTCGTCGAACTCAAACTCCATGCGCGACCTCCAGAAGGACCTTGCCGATGGCGCGGCGCCCCAGGGCGAGGGCGGCGGCGACTTCGGCGAGCGGATACACGGCGTGGACGCGGGGCCGGATCCGTCCGGCGGCGAACAGTCCGTGGAGTTCGGTGCGGGCGGCGACCAGGTCGTCCCGCCGGTGCCGCGCCCACCCGCCGAGGTCGAAGCCGTGGACGCTGACGCCTTTGAGCATGGGGAGGTTGAGCGGGATGCGCGGGATCTCCCCGCTGGCGAACCCCACGCTCACGAACCGTCCGCCCCAGCGCATCGCCCGCAGCGCCTCCTCCGCGTACGGCCCGCCGACCGGGTCGATCACGACATCGGCGCCGCCCGCGTCCCGCAGGCGCCGCTTCAGATCGTCGTACGGCAAGGTGACGTGCGCGCCCTGCTCGGCGCACACCGCCCGCTTCTCCTCCGTGGAGGCGACGGCGATCACCTCCGCGCCGAGCAGCGCGGCGAGTTCGACGGTCGCGAGGCCGACGCCTCCGGCCGCGCCGAGGACTGCCACCCGCTCGCCGTGCTGTATGTCGGCGACCAGGCGGAGGGCGTCGAAGGCGGTGGCGTGGCTGACCCCGAAGGCCGCAGCACGTTCGGTGGGGATGCCCTCCGGGATGCGGCTCAGGCCGGCGGGACGAGCGGTGACGCGTTCGGCGAAGGCGCCGACGAACATCGAGCCGAAGACCCGCTCGCCCTTCTCGAATCCGTGCGCGGAGGCGGCGACCACGCCGGCGAACTCGCTGCCCGGGGTGAACGGCGGCTCGGCCTTCACCTGGTAGGCGCCGTCGATCACGAGGACGTCGGCGAAGTTGACTGCGGCGCAGTGCACGTCGACCGGGATGCCGCCGTCTTCTTCGATGAACTCCGGGTCCGGGAAAGGCGGTTCGGGGATGTCCTCGACGACCACCGGGCCGCCGACGGCGTTGCAGCGGGCGGCTCTCATAGCCGGGTCGTGGCGGCGAGCTCGGCCGCCTGGGCGGCCATCTGCAGGACGACGTCGCCGTAGTGGGCCATCTTGGGGTTGCCGCCCTCGCCCTTCACATGCCGGGCGTAGCCGCCCTCCAGGACGACGGCCATCTTGAAGCGGGCGAGGATCACGTAGTAGTCGATCTCGCTGACGTCGCGGCCGCTGACCTTGGCGTAGTGCTCCAGCAGGTCGGCGCGGTCGGGCATGCCGGTGTAGTCGACGTAGCCCTTCTGGGTGCGGTCCTCGTCGGCGTCCGGCCAGCCCATGACGACCCAGCCGAGGTCGAGCAACGGGTCGCCCACGGTGGCCATTTCGAAGTCGACCAGGGCGGCGAGTTCGGCGGGCGCGCCGTGGCGGAACATGACGTTGGCGAACTGGTAGTCGCCGTGGATGATGCCCGGTGTCCAGTGGGCGGGACGGTGTTCCCGCAGCCAGGCGGCGGCCTTCTCCAGGCCGGGTATCTCACGGAACTTGAACTTGGCGAGGTGGGCCAGCCAGCGGTCGACCTGCCGGTCGTGGAAGCCGTCCGGGCGGCCGAAGCCCTCAAGTCCCTGGGCCCGCCAGTCCACGTTGCCCAACTTGGCGATGCCCTCGACGAGTTGGTACGCGAGACCGGACCGCAGGGACAGGTCGCTCAGGAACGGTTCGGGCCAGCCGCCGGAGTTCATCGGGGACCAGCCGTCGACGTGTGCCATGAGGTAGAAACAGGAGCCGAGCACGCTGGTGTCGTCGCAGACGGCGATCGCCTCGGGGTGCGGGACGTCCGTGCCGTTGAGCGCCTTGAGGACGCGGTATTCGCGGAGCATGGTCTCGTTGCGCCCCGGCGGAACCTTCTCCGGCGGTTTGCGCAGCACCATGCTCCGCTCGCCGCGCCGGATGCCGTAGATGTCGTTGGAGGTGCCTCCGGAGATGTACGACGTCTCGACGGGTTCGCCGGGGGCGATGCCCTGGTCGTCCAGCCAGCGGGCGAGGGATTCCGTGTTGGCGAGCGTCACAGCAGGTCCTCCAACTGCTTCCGGGCCCATTCGCGGCGGGTGGGCAGGTGCTGGGTGGGCCACAGGCCGGGGGCGGCTTCGTAGCCGCGCAGGACGTCACGGGCGACCGTGATCTTGTGGACCTCGGTGGGGCCGTCGACCACGGCCATGACGGCGGCGCCGTTCCACATCTCCGAGAACGGCATCTCGTTCGACACACCGAGGGCGCCGTGCAGATGCATCGAGCGGTACACGATGTCGTGCAGCACCTTCGGCGTGAGGAACTTGATGGCGGCGATGTCCTTCCGGACCCGCTTGTAGTCCTGGTAGCGGTCGATCTGCCAGGCGGTGTAGAGCACGAACAGCCGGAACTGGGCGAGTTGGGCGTAGGAGTCGGCGAGGTCGGCCCGTACGAGTTGCTTGTCCGCGAGCCGCTCACCCTGGGTCTCGCGGGACAGGGCCCGCTCGGCCATCATGTCCAGCGCCTTCTGGCTCTGGCCGACGACCCGCATCGCGTGGTGGACGCGGCCACCGCCGAGGCGGGTCTGGGCTATCGCGAAGGCCTGGCCCTCGCCGCCGAGCAGTGCGTCGGCGGGGACGCGGACGCCGTCGTAGGCGATGAGCGCGTGCATGCCCTCGTCGGTGGCCTCGCCCATGATGCCGAGGTGGCGCTCGATGCGGACGCCGGGGGTGTCGCTGGGCACGAGGAACATCGACATGCCCTTGTAGGGGCTGACGTCGGGGTTCGTCACGGCCATCACGATGACGAACTTCGAGGTGCGGGCGTTGGAGGAGAAGAACTTGCGGCCGGTGATGACCCAGTCGTCGCCGTCGCGTTCGGCGCGGGTGGTGAACATCGTGGGGTCGGCGCCGGCCTGGGGTTCGGTCATGGAGAAGCAGGAGAAGCACTCGCCTTCGAGCAGTGGCTGGAGGTAGCGCTCCTTCTGCTCGTCGGTGCCGTAGCGGGCGATGATCTCGGCGTTCCCGGTGTCGGGGGCGGCCGTGCCGAAGATGACCGGGGCCCAACTCGACTGGCCCAGGATCTCGTTGATGAGCGCCAGCTTGACCTGGCCGAAGCCGCGCCCGCCGAGTTCGGGACCGAGGTGCGGTGCCCACAGGCCCTCGTCGCGGACCTGTTGCTTCAACGTCCTGACGACGGGGCCGAGTTCGTCGTCGAGCGGGTGGTAGGCCCGGTCCGGATACAGCAGGTCCAGGGGTTCCACGCGCTCGGTGCGGAACCGCCTGATCCACTCCAGCTTCTCCTCGAACTCCGGCTCGGTGGAAAAGTCCCATGCCATGTCAGACGAACCTCCTGCCAACCCGGACTGATGCCGGTGAGAATATCATTCTCATCTCACGCAAGTAAGAGTCTCGAAACTTGCAGTGCGGCCTTCGGTAGGGGAAGCCGGGGTGTTACCGCTGAAGTGGAGTATCGTTCTTCATGTGACAGCTGTCCCCGAAGAACAACCAGCCTGGCGCCAGCGCGCCGTTGAGCGTTCCACCCGTGCCGCCAAGCTCCGCGCCGAACAACGGGTGCAGCGCTTCCTGGACGCGGCACAGGAACTGATCGCGGAGAAGCGGACGACGGACTTCACCGTCCAGGAGGTCGTGGACCGCTCCAAACAGTCACTGCGCAGCTTCTACCAGCACTTCGACGGCAAACACGAGCTGCTGCTCGCGCTGTTCGAGGACGCGTTGTCCAAGTCGGCCGCCGAGATCCGCGAGACCGCGGGCGCCCAGTCCGATCCGCTCCAGGCGCTGCGGCTCGCGGTGGAGATGCTGTTCGAGCAGTCCCTCTCCAACCCCGGTGTGGAGCGCCCGCTGTTCAGCGACTTCGCACTGCAGCTCCTCGTGAAGCACCCCTCGCAGGTGGCGACCGCTCATCTCCCCCTGCTCACGGTGTTCACGGAGTTGGTGGAACAGGCCGAGGAGGCCGGTGCCATCCCCGCCGGGAAGCCTCGCCGTCAGGCCTCGATCCTGATGCAGACGGTCATGTTCGTCGCGCAGGGCAACGGCGTTCCGGCCGGCAGCCATGCCGCGGCGGTCAGCGCCGAGGAGGTCTGGCAGTTCTGCCTCGGCGGCCTCTCGGGCGTCCCGGTGCGCAACTGACGGTTCTCCATGCACAGTTGACGCGTAATTGACGCTCTCCGAAGCGGAGAGTACGGTTCTCGCCCACCGATCGGGAGGTGGGCGATGACCGAGCCGCTACGGCATGAAACGCAGCGCTACCGGGTCGTGCAGTGGGCCACGGGGAACATCGGTGCCCGCACGATGCGTGCCGTACTGGAGCATCCGAAGCTGACCCTGGCCGGCGTGTACGTCCATACGCCGGCCAAGTCGGGCCTGGACGCGGGTGAGTTGAGCGGCTGCGAGTTCGGCAGGACCGGGATCCTCGCCACGCACGACATCGACGAGATCCTGGCGCTGAACGCCGACTGCGTCCTCTACACCCCGCGCGCCTGCGACTTCGACGAGGTGTGCACGCTGCTCTCGTCAGGCGTGAACGTCGTGTCGACGCGCGGAGAGTTCCATCACGCGCCCAGTCTCGACCCGGTCGTGCGGAAACGGATCGAGGACGCGTGCGCGGAGGGCGGGACCTCCGTCCACAGCACGGGCAGCAGCCCCGGGTTCATCACGGAGGCGCTACCGATCGTCCTCACCTCGATCCAGCGGCGCCTCGACGCGCTGACGATCGACGAGTTCGCGGATCTCTCCCAACGCGACTCCCCCGGGCTGCTGTTCGAGGTGATGGGCTTCGGGCAGCCCCCTGCCGAATTCGGCGAACGGCGGCTGACCGGACTGCGCGACAGCTTCGGCCCGTCGTTGCGGCTGCTGGCCGAGGCGCTCGGGACACCGCTCGATTCGGTGGAGGCCACCGGTGAGGTCGCACTCGCCCGGCGCCCGACCACGATCGCGGCGGGCACCCTGGCGGAGGGGTCGGTGGCCGCGCAGCGCATCACGGTTTCCGGTCTGCGCGAAGGCCGTCCACTGCTGCGATTCCGCGCCAACTGGTACTGCACCACCGACCTCGATCCAGCTTGGGATCTCCGCTCCACAGGCTGGCACGTCTCGGTCGAGGGGGACGCACCGCTCGACATCGACCTGCGCTTCCCCGTCCCTCTCGACCGGATGGCCGCGATGTCCCCCTCCTACACCGCGAACCGCGCGGTCAACGCCGTCCCCTTCGTCTGCGCGGCGACCCCCGGAATCCGCACCACGGCCGACCTGCCGCAGATCGTCGCCGACCTCGGTTGAGGTCGGCACGATCCCCACCCCGTGCTGTCCATGCTCAGGCGGTGGTCGCCGGTGCGGCGCCCTCCGGCTCACTCTCCTCGTCGATCGCGTAGTTCAGGAAGTCGTCGACCATGCGGTGGAACAGCGTTGCCAGTTGCTGGAGTTCGTCCGTCGACCACTCGGAGAGGGCCATCTGCATTCCGCGCGCACCCGCGTCCCGGACACTGGCGACGGCCTTCTCGCCGGCCTCGGTCAGCTCGATCCGCTGGGCGCGGCGGTCGTCGGGGTCGGGCACGCGGGTGACGTAGCCGGACTTCTGCAGCTGCTGCACCGTGCGGGTCACATGCGAGGCCTCCACCCCGAGGCGGTTCGCCAGCTCCCCCGGGCGCAGCGGTTCGGAGTCGGCGACCTGTCGCAGCAGCGCCACCGCCGCACGGTCCAGGGGCACACCGGCGAGGGCCATGAGCCGGTCGTGCTGGCGGGCGCGCGTACTCAGGTAGGTGATCCGAGTGAGGGCTCGCTCGATCTCGGTCACCTCCGGGGAGGCGGGGGCGGTGGGGACCGGAGGTGTGGACATGAGACCCACTTTACCATATTGTTGCGTAACTCAAGTAAGTTACGGCGTGCGTTTACCCCGTCTACGGCGGAGAGAGTACGTCACCCGCGGGCCCCCATCGACACCGACGTCACCAGCGCTTCTGGCTCGCGAAGAATCGCCCGAAGAAGTCCACCTTGGCCGCGTCCGCCAGGGCGAGCGAGCCGAAGCGGTCGCCGAGTTCCATCGTGACCGGGAAACGGTGGTTCGCCGCGGGCCAGCGGGTGAGGCCATGGCCGTTGGGGTCGCCGTGGGTCACGAAGTTCACCACGTAGTCGGACAGGGTGTCGGCCACCGTACGGTCGGCGTCGGTCCAGGGCAGGTTCGTGGCGTAGAGGTTGTCGAAGACGTAGTTGATCTCCGAACCGTGGTACGCGCCACGGGAGTTGGGACCGGTCGCCGTCGGCGGGACGTGCTCCCAGTAGTACGTGAACACCGGGCTCTTGGCCGTCTTCGCCCACTCCGCCGCCCATAGGTTCGCGGAGACGCGCGAGCCCTCGCGGGCGGAGGCGTTGCGGGCCTGGCCCGCCTCCGTGTCGGTGGTGGCGGGGTAGAGCGTCAGGAATTCGTCGGCGAGAGTGCCGTATTCCTTCTGGGCGGTGGCGAGGTAGTCGGCGAGCTTCACGGTCGGGCTCGGGGAAGCGCCGTTCTCGTCCTTGTTGCCGCCCGCCAGTACCGGTACGTCGTTCAAGTGGCCGCCCGCCAGGGCCTGTTCGTACGTCCACGGCTTGACCCAGCCGTCGAGGACCGGGCGGAACTCCGGCGGGTTGCCGTTCACCGGACCGCTGACCGTGGTGTCGTTCGCGTTCTGACCCGCCATCAACTTGTCGCTGGCCACGGCCCGGAGAGCGTCGAGCGAGGTGGCGCCGAGCGCGGCGGCGTATGCGGTGCCCTGGCTCTCGGCCGTCTCCAGAGTGCGGTACGACGCTGCCAGCGCGGCGATTTCGGGGTCGCCGGTGGCGCGGGCGCCGGCGCTCTCGGAGATCGCGCCCTGGAACAGGCCCTTGGCGAGCGGTGAGTAGATGAGGTGCATCACGGAGGCGCCGCCCGCCGACTGGCCGGCGATCGTCACCCGGTTCGGGTCGCCGCCGAACGCGGCGATGTTGCGCCGTACCCAGCGCAGGGCCGAAATCTGGTCCAGGAGACCGTAGTTGCCGGATGCCTGGTGGCCGGACTCGGCGCTGAGTTCGGGGGTGGCGAGGAAACCGAAGGCGCCGGTGCGGTAGTTGAGGGTCACCACGACCAGGCCCTTGGCGGCGAGTCCGGCTCCGTCGAAGCCGGGGTCGGAGGCGTAGCCGCCGGTGAAACGGCCGCCGTAGATCCAGACCAGGACCGGGCGTTTCTCTCGTGAACTCGCCGCCCCGGTCCAGACATTGAGGTTGAGGCAGTCCTCGCTCATCGTGACCGAGGCCGAACTCATCGTCTGCTGCGGGCAGATGTCCCCGAAGGTGTCCGCGATGCGCACGCCCGTCCAGGAGTCGGCCCGCTGCGGCGGGCGCCAGCGGTTGGCGCCCGCCGTGGTCGCCGCGTAGGGCAGGCCCTTGAACACCGTGACGCCGGAGACCAGGGACGCCACGCCGGACACCCGGCCGGTGTCGATCCGGAGCGGGCCCGTCAACGGGGTCGCGGAGCTGTCGCGGTCCGCCGCGTAGGCGCCGGTCGCGCTGCCGGCGAGTGCGGTCGTCGCGGCGGCGGTCAGCGTCCCGTTGAGGAAGGTCCGGCGGTTCATGGCGTTCGAAAGCATGGGGGGCTCCCTGGTCTAGGTACTTGCGAACGTAAATTCCCTCGACCGGGAGCGCCAACAATATTGTCAACTTCAGAGCGGATCCACAGCATGCTCCCGCAGCGGGCCCACGGACAGCCCGCGCAGCGCGCAGGTGTCGAGGATGCGGGGCACGGCGCCGAGAGTGGCGCGCCAGGAGCCGGGGGCCGAGGTGCAGTCGGAGTCGTGCAGCAGGATCGTGCCGCCGCCGCGCAGGTCCCCGGTGACCGTGCGGTGGACCGACTCCGGGGTGGCGCGCGCCCTCCAGTCCTCGCCCCAGGCCGTCCACAGCACCGGCGTGAGATCCAGGCGGCGGGCCGCGAGGTGGGCGGCGGTCGACATCACACCGTAGGGCGGGCGGAAGAGCCGTGGCGTGCGGCCGGTGAGGTCGCCGACCGTGTCGCGAGCGCGGGCCAGGTCGTCGAGGGTGGCGCGCGGGCCGCGCAGCAGGAGGGGGCGGTGGAGCCAGCCGTGGACGGCGATCTCGTGTCCGGCGGCGGCGATCTCGCGGACCAGGCCGGGGGCGCGTACCGCCTGGTTGCCGAGGAGGAAGAAGGTGGCGCGGACCCCGCGCTCGTCGAGCAGGCGGAGGAACAGGGGGGTGGAGAGCGGGTCCGGTCCGTCGTCGAAGGTGAGCGCCACGTGGTCGGGCCGGCCGCGGCCGGCGAGGCGGGGCATGACGCGGTTGCGGAGGGGGCCGTAGGTGGAGAGGACGGGGGCGGCGTACGCGGCGGCGAGGAGGGGAAGTGCGGGGAGCGCGGCGCGGGTGGCGGTGCGGAGGAGGCGGGTGGCGGTCATGAGTGGCGTCCCTTGGCGTGGCCTTCGTGATCCGCGTCGAGTTCGTGGTGTCCGTGGTGTCCGTGATGTGGGTGGCCCACGTCGTCGAGGTCGAGGTCCTCTCCTATGGCGTGGATGAGACGCGGGCCGCCGTCGGTCGTGGCGACGGCCGTGCCGACCGCGCCCGCCCAGACCGTGCAGGCCAGGGCGGTGGTGATCGCGAGCCGCAGGGCGGCCGGACGGACCGCACGGGTCCGGCGGACGGCGATCGGGGTGGCGGGCCCGACGCCGGCCCGGCAGACCCGTACCGTTTCGGCGGCGGGACCCCGGTCCACGTCCTGGTGGGTTGCAGCGCCGGTTCCACTGTCCGGGACTCCGCCCGCGAACAGTGCGAGCCCCGCCTCCCGCTGCAGCAGCCCGCGCGGGCCGTCTATCAACTCGCCCAGTACGTGCTTGAGTTGGGCCGGGTCCCGGATCCACGCGGCGACGCCCGCCTGGTCGAGGGCGGACGCGTTGGTCAGTCCGTGGCCGGGTATGCAGCCGTAGCTGGCGACGGGCAGGCCGGCCGCGAATGCCTCAAGCGATGTCAGTCCGCCGGCGTTCTGGACCAGGACGTCGGCGGCGTGCATCAGTCCGGGCATGTCGTCGACCCAGCCGTGGACGTGCTCGATACCGTCCGCGCGGAGCTGTTCGGCCAGTTCCTCGTTGCGGCCGCAGACCACGACCGGTACGGCCGCGCCGCAGTCGCGGAGTTCCCGGGCGACCTGCCGGACCGGTCCCACGCCCCAGGAGCCGGCGACCAGCAGGGCGAGCGGGGCGTTCGCGGGCAGGCCGAAACGCGTGCGGGCCGCGCTGCGTTCCGTCGCGTCCACGGGGTGGAAACGCGGGTCGGCGACCGGGCCGCACACCCGGACGTCGCGCGCGCCGACGGCTCTGGCCTGGGCGGCGGGCACGGCGTGCAGCGCGAGGTGGACGTCGACGCCGTCGGCCACCCACAGGGGGTGGACGGAGAAGTCGGTGAGGTAGGTGAGGACGGGCACGGTGAGGCGGCCGGCGAGGCGGAGGCTGCCCAGGACCCGGCTCGCGCCCGGGTAGGTCGAGACGACGGCGCCCGTGTCGGCGGGCAGGGCGCGCAGCAGCCGTGTCTCGGCGGAGCGCAGCAGGGCGCGTGCGACGGGGCCGCCGCCTCCGGCGCGTTCGGTGCTGCTGTAGATCCGCTGGTAGAGCCAGGGTGTCCGGACGAGCATGCGGTGGTAGCCGTCCCGGACGAGCCGGCCGAGCCGGGCGGGCAGCACGTCCAGCAGGTCGAACCGGTCGACCGCGAATCCGGCCTCGGTCAGGCGCCGTTCCAGCTCGGCGGCGGCGCCGTCGTGACCGGCTCCGACGCTCGCCGAGACGATCACGACCCGGTCGGCCGCCGCCGGGCGGTGGGGCGGGATCGCCTGCCGGGGGCGCAGGGTGGCGACCGCGAGGGCACGCAGATGCACCGTACTTCCGAGGTGGGGCATGGGCTTTTTCCTCCGCAGGTCGAGTGGAGCGGCGAAACTCTACAACATGTAGTAGGTGACGTCGTACAACATGTAGTAGGTCGGCGGGTAGGCTGGGGCGCCGAGCGGTGGAAGGCGGTGGGGTGAACAGTGCGCGAGCCGAAGAGCGACGAACCCGGCGCGACGTCCGGCAGGCGGGCGCGCGGTGAACTGGAGAGCGGTGTCCTCGCCGCGCTCTACGGGGCCGACCAGCCGCAGACCGCACGCCAGGTGAGGGACGGACTGCCGGGCGATCTGGCCTACACCACCGTCCTGACGATCCTGTCGCGCCTCTACGACAAGGGGATGCTCGTCCGGCATCGCGCGGGCCGCGGGTACGCGTACGCGCCCGCCCGCGACGAGGCCACGCACACGGCGGAGCGGATGCGGTCCCTGCTGGAGCACGGCGCCGACCGCGAGGCGGTGCTCACCCGCTTCGTCTCCGAACTTTCCGAGGAGGACGAGCAGTTGCTGCAGCGCCTGCTCGCCGGGCACGACGGGCCGCAGCACACCGGCCGCGCCGACGAAGGACCGTGAGCCGGTGCTGATCAGTGTCTACGTCCCCCTTCTGATCACCATGGTGATCGCGGTGTTCGCACCCCGCGCCGCCCCTCTGCTGGCCCCGCGCCCGGCGGCCTGGTCGCTCGCCTCCGCCGCGCTGGTGGCATCGCTGGGCTGGCTCGGCTCCCTGGGACTGCTGGCGTTCGCGGGCCTTGCGCAGATCCCCGAGGTCGCCGAGGAGGGGCAGTGGTCGGTCGCCGCCGTACGCGCCTCCGACCCCGTCTACCTCACGGTCGCCGGGACCGCCGCACTCGCCCTCCTCGCGTCCGTCGCGGGCCTCGCCGTCGCCGGCACACGTCAGCTGCGGCATCTGCGCTGGGCCCGCCGCGAGTGCCAACAGCTGCCCGGCGACACGGAGTTGGCCGTTCTCGACATGGCGACACCGGAGGCCTTCGCGCTGCCGGGGAAGCCGGGGCGGATCGTGGTGTCGCGCGGGATGCTGCGCTGCCTGGGTGATCGCGAGCGCGAGGCCCTGCTCGCGCACGAGCGGGCTCATCTGCACGGCCGGCACCATCTCTTCCAGACCCTCTGGCGCCTCTCCGCCGCCGTGAATCCGCTGCTACGACCACTGTCCGCCGCCGGTGGTTTCGTCCTGGAGCGCTGGGCCGACGAGGAGGCCGCGGTGCGCGTCGGCGATCGTACGGTCGTCGCCCGTGCCGTGGGCCGGGCGGCGCTCGCCACCTCGGCGAACCGGTCCCGCCCGGTGCTGGCCGCGACCGGCGGGGCGGTGCCGCAGCGGGTGCGGGCTCTGCTGGCGCCGCCTCCCCCGCGCCGGGCACTGCCGCTCGTCGCGAGCGCGGCGCTGCTCGTCGTGTGCTGCGCGAGCCTGGCCGATGCCGCGACCGACAGTGAGCAGATGATCGAGACCGCGCAGCACGCGGCGTGTGTGACAGCTGAGGCGGCGGCCCCGTCGGCCGCTCCGGCGGTCCCGCAGCACGGGCTGTGCTGTGAACACGGGCACTTGGACGGACCTGTCCACCACCACTGACCGGTGTGCGACTCCCCCGGAGGGGGTGCCTTGGAAAGTGTGACACTGCCACGAGTGGGTGACACACTTTTTCAGAGACCCACCCACCCCCCTCAACAGCGCCGATCACCGCATCCGCCCGAAATGCACCCGTGTTATCGTCGCCCTAGCAATCGCCAGGAATCCTGTCGATCGATCCCGGGCGACCGGACCGCACTCCCCGTCGCGCGCACTCCATGAATGGAACGGTATGTCTGTTCTGGCCCGGCCGACGGTGGCCGCCTTCGCCGCCAAGTCCCTGCAGCGCCTCTCCCTGATGGCGGACCGGCGTCCGAGCGGGCGCGGCTCGGCCGCAGCCTCGCATCAGCGGCTCCCGCAGTTCCCGCGCACCACACGGGAGTTGACGATCCCGACCGCGGTCGCCCCGGCGCGGGCCACGGTGTATCTGCCGGCCGGTGAAGGCCCGCCTCCGCCGGTGCACGTCAACTTCCACGGCGGTGGCTACGTCGTGCCGCTGACCGAACTCGACGACCCGCTGTGCCGTTTCCTCGCGGCGGAGGCAGGTGTCGTAGTGGTCAACGTCGACTACGTCGTCGCGCCGCAGCACCCGTTCCCCGCACCTCCCAGGCAGGCCTTCGAAGTGGTTCGGTGGATCGCGGAGCACGGCGCCGAACAGGGCTGGGACGGCGACCGGCTCACCGTCGGCGGCCAGAGCGCCGGGGGCGGGCTCGCGGCGGCGGTGGCCCGGCAGGCGCTGGAGGAGGGCGGCCCCTCGATCGCGCTCCAGGTGCTGCACTATCCGCCGCTGGACCTCGCGACCAGCGCGAAGGACAAGCGGGCCGCCATCGCCAAGCCGGTGCTGCGGCCCTGGATGGCCGAGGTCTTCGACACCTCGTACGTCCCGGATCCGAAGGAGCGCGCCGACCGGCTGGTGTCGCCCGCCCACCCCTCGGACACCGCGGACCTCAAGGGCATCGCCCCGGCGCTGGTCGTCACGGCGGAGTACGACCTGCTCAAAGCCGAAGGCATGCGCTACGCCGACCGGTTGCGTACGGCGGGCGCCCTGGTGGAGCACATCGACGTCGCCGGAGCCGATCACGGCTATGACGGCACGGACGACGAACGGGCGCTGGAGACCTATGCCCTGATCGCCCGTCAGGTACGGCAGGCCGTAGGAACCAGCTGAACTCCCCTTGAAGACAACGCACTTCGCCGACCGTCCCCCTCTAGGACGGTCGGCGAAGTGCCGCTTGTTCACGCCGAGGGCACCGGCTCCGGCGGAGTGAGGCCGAACTTCCCTGCCGCCTCGGTCAGTTCACGCCACACCTTGGGCGCGACGGGAATGCCCTTCGCACCGCGCCCCTCTGCGACCGCCGCACTGCGCTCGCCGGGGTAGAAGACACCCTCGACGTCGTCCGCCGGAGGCAGCTGCTTGAGGGTGGCCAGCGTCGCGTCGACCGCCTCGGTGAAGGCGGCCGGGTCGCCGAAGGCCGCCGGGTCCAGGGCGATGAGCAGCGCGTTCTGGCGATGCTTGCGGCCCTGTGGGTCGTCCGAGTGGAAGGCGGCGAAGATCGGCGCGCCGACCAGCACACTCGTGAGCAACTCGAAGGCGAGGGACATCCCGGACCCCTTGGCGCCGCCCAACGGCAGTGGCATGACGGCGAGTTCGGGATCGGTGGTCGGGGTGCCGTCGGCGGTGGCCGCCGCGCCCTCGGGCAGCGGGGTGCCGCTCGCCTTCGCCTGGCGGATCTTGCCCAGGGCGATGGTGGCGGTCGCCATGTCGAGCAGCAGCGGAGCATGCGCCGAGGCCGGTACGGCGATCGCGAGCGGGCTGGTGGCCACGGCGGCGCCCTTGACGCCGGTGTAGCCCATGTTGGGCATGCCGGCGACGTAGCCGATACCGACGAGACCCTGCTCGGCGATCTTCGACACGTAGTAGCCGATGGCCCCGGTGTGCACGGTCCGGCGGACCCCGACGGCGGCAACTCCGCTGATCCTGGCCCGGGTTACCGCCTCGTCGGCAGCTGCGCTGAGGGCGACCGGACCGGGGGCGCGGTCGGCGTCCAGGACGGCGGCGGCCGGGGCGGTGGACTCGATCTTGATGTCGGCGTCGGCGTTGGCCACACCCTTGGCAAGCAGCTCCAGGTAGGCGGGGACGCGGGCGATGCCGTGCGAGTCGACGCCGCGCAGCGCGGCCCACACGAACACGTCGGCGGTGGTGAGCGCCTGCTCGGCGTTCAGGCCGCCCTTCTCCAGGAGGGCGGCGGAGAAGGTGCGCAGGTCGTCTGCGGCGACAAGTACCTTGCCCGGCTTGGGCGTTGCGGTGTCGGACATGGTGGCGAATGCCTTCCTGGTTCAGCGGGTGACGAGTACGTCGACGACGGCGGTGGTGCCCTCCGCCACGGCCTTGAGCGCACGCTCCAGCGCGGGGGCAAGGGCCTCGGGCGCGTCGACCGTCTCGGTGTGCATCCCGAAGGGCTCGGCGAACGCGGCGAGCCGGGGCAGCCGGTGCAGATCGGTGCCGAGCCACTCGCCGGTGTCGGCAGCGGCGCCCTCGGGGTAGAACCTGCGGTGGTTGAGGTTCATCGACTTGTAGACGCGATTGTTGAACACCACGATCAGCAGCGGAAGTTCGTAGGCGTTCGAGGCGTCGTACGACTGGATGACCGGGTTGTAGGTGAACGCGCCGTCGCCGATGGTGAGCACCACCGGGCGTTCCTTCGCGGCGAGTTTGACGCCGAGCGCGACCGCGATGCCCTGACCGAGGCCGCCCTGGACGTAGAAGTACGAGTCGGGGTCGGCGGTTTGGACATGGCGCTTGACGACGCGGCTGTGGGTGATGGTCTCGTCGACGACGATCCCGTCCCGGCCCTCCAGCAGTTTGCGCAGGGTCGCGGCGACGAGCACCGGGTCGATGCCCTCGGCGCCGGAGGCCTTCGTCTCGGCCTGGGTGATCGCCGTCTGCTCGGCCGCGAAGCGGGCCTCCTGCGCGGCCCTGCGCTCGGCCACGGCCACCGAGTCGAGATCCTTCGCCCGCTTGGCCAGCTGGCGCAGGGTGTTGGCGACGTTTCCTTCCAAGTACTTGTCGGCGAACAGGACTTGGTAGACGACGTGCGGTCGCTGCGGCACCTCGTCGATGACGACGACGGTCGCCTTGGAGGGGCGGCGCGACGGCGGGTAGAAGGGGGCGCGGCAGTTGACGAGGAGGATCAGGTCCGCCTCGTCCATCCACGGGCCGATGTCGCTGCCGGCGTGCAGCGGGTGGGTGCGCGGGAAGTTGCCGCACACCGCCGAGTCGGGCTCGACGACGGGGATGTTCCACGCCTCGGCGAAGGCGACGAGCGCCTCGAAGCCGCCCGCCTCACGCCCCGCCGTCTCCGTGACGATCACGGGATTCGAAGCCTCACGGATCAACTGGGCGACCGGGTCGACCTCTTCGGGCGAGCTGTGCGTGGAACCCGGCGCCACGATCGGCTTGGCCTCGCGGCCGTCCCACTCCTCCAGGAGGATCTCCAGCGGGACGTTGAGGTACGCCGGTCCCGCCGGGGCACGCCAGGCCAGTTCCGCCGCCCGCGTCACCATCGTAGGAAGGGTGTGGACGCTCGCGGCCTCGTTGGACCACTTGGTGAAGGGCTGGGCGATCTGGTGCGGGCCGCCCACGATGGACAGGTTGCGGTACCACTGGCCGCCCGGGTCCTGGCCGGGGCTGTCGCCGTACGTGGTGGACTCCGAGGAGCTGACCACCATCGGGACGCCCGCGAGCAGCGCCCCGTGGACGGCCATCGAGCCCTGGAGGAGGCCGGGGGCCGCGTGCAGGAGCACGCCCTGCGGCCGGCGCTTGATCAGGCCGTAGCCGGTGGCCATGCCGACGGCGACGGTCTCGTGGGTCAGGTCCAGGTACTGCGGACAGGGCAGTCCGTCGCGGTGACGGCGGGCCAGGGACTCCCAGACGGGAGCCCACTCGGAGCCCGACGAACAGAAGATGTAGTCGGCGCCGACGGCGTTGAAGGCGGTAACGAGAGCATCGCCGCCGTCGGCGCCCGGGGAGTTGGTGGTGTCGGTCATCTCTCGTGCTTCCTCAGCCCTCGATCGGCCAGTTCAGGACCTCGGAGATTCCGCGGCCCATGATCCATTCAAGCTCCTCGGGCGTGAAGTCCCAGTGCTTGGTGAACTGCTCGATCGTGTCGGTGTAGGTGATGCCGTGCCCGAGCAGCCGCGTGATGTCGGTGCCGTAGAAGCAGCGCTGCGGGCCCATCTTGTCGACCATCTCGCGCACGTACTTCTGGATGTTGTTGTTCGGGAAGGGCTGCGTGGAGTAGCCGGGGAGCGCCGAGACCTTCACGTAGATGTTGGGGTGGGCGGCCAGGTCGGCGGTCTCCGAGACCCAGTAGCCGATCGCGTCGTCGACG
Organism: Streptomyces sp. NPDC050548; assembly: GCF_044457385.1. Taxonomy (NCBI): domain Bacteria; kingdom Bacillati; phylum Actinomycetota; class Actinomycetes; order Kitasatosporales; family Streptomycetaceae; genus Streptomyces; species Streptomyces sp. NPDC050548. Next base: position 48,081 of record NZ_JBITGV010000010.1, on the reverse strand, counting down.
CAGCGGGCCATGATGCCCATGTGGTCGATGATGATCTTCAACTCGGGATGCTTGGCGGCGATCTCGCCCAACTCCCGCTTCCAGATGGGCGCGTGGACCATCGTCGGGATGCGCAGCTCCTCGGCGATCGGCCAGTACCAGTCGTTGGTGCCGTCGATCATCCAGTTGCGGTCCTGCGGCCGGTGGAAGGTGAGGCGGGTGCCCTTCACATGCGGGTTCTGCGCGAAGTCCTTCAGCATCGCCTTGCCCTCTTCGGGCTTGTTCTGCGGAATGCGCGCCATGATCCCGAAGCGGTCCGGGTGGGCCTCGCAGGCCTCCAGGGCGTAGTCGATACGGTCGCCCTCCCAGGACGGCGGCAGGATCAGGGCCCGGTTGACGCCGGCCTCGTCCATCAGCTCCAGGGCCTCCTCGTACGAGAAGGGGTCCTCCCGGTGTCCGTTGAGGCGGATGCGCTCCCGCGCTCCCGGGACCCAGGGGCGGTCCGGGCTCTCTTCCTTCCAGATGTGGATCTGCGTGTCGACAACGAACATGTCCGGAACTCTTTCTCTCGAAGGTCTTTACGGAAGGAACGCTAGGCGGGCGAGCGGGCCTTGCCGAGCGCTGGGAGTGCAAGCAGTAGTTGCGCGAAACACCGCTGTACGCAGGGCATTCTCAGTTTGCGGACGAGGTGTCGAACACGGCGCCGACGATGTGCTCCGCGATCGCCATGGACGCCGTCGCGGCCGGCGAGGGCGCGTTGCGGACGGCGGTGATCCGGCCGACCCGATGGATGCGGAAGTCGTCCACGAGCGTGCCGTCGGGATCCAGCGCCTGGGCCCGGACACCCGCCCCGCCGCGTACGACATCGGAGACGCCGACACCAGGGACGTACAGCTTCGCGTCCTTCATGAAGGCCGACGCGGACAGCGAGCCGCGGTACTCCTTGATGCCGGTCCGCCAGTGCTGGGCGGCCATCCGCCAGGTGCCCGGGTACGCGGCGAGCCCGGCGAGGTCCTTCAGCGAGAAGCGGCCGAGCTTGTAACCCTCCCTGGCGAGGGCCAGGACGGCGTTCGGACCGACCTCGACGCTGCCGTCGACCCGCGGCGTGAAGTGCACGCCGAGGAAGGGGTAACGGGGGTCAGGCACCGGGTAGATGAGCCCGCGCACCAGATAGGTGCGCTCCGGCTTGAGGAGCATGTACTCGCCCCGGAACGGGACGATCTTCGGTTCCTTCTTGTCCTGCGCGAGCTTCGCCACGGCGTCGGAGTGCAGCCCCGCGCAGAGGATCAGCCGGTCGACCCGGACCCGCTCCTCCCCCGACGCGACCTCGATACCGCCCGGCACAGCGGCGATGGACGTGACCGGGAAGCCGAGCCGCACCTCGCCGCCGGAGGCCTCGATGTCCTTGGCGAACTCGCGGGCGATCGCCGGGTAGTCGGTGATCGCGGTGCGCGGCGAATGCAGGGCGGCGACACCGCCGACATGCGGCTCCAGTTCCTTGATCTCCTCCCGGGAGATCTTGCGGAGTTCGGGCACGTGGTTGTTGCGGGCCCGCTCGTACAGGTTCTCCATCCGGCCCAGTTCGTCCGGCCGTACGGCCACGACGAGCTTGCCGATCTCCTCGTACGGCAGCCCTCGGTCCTGGCAGTACTCGCGCAGGATCGACACGCCCCGGACGCACAGGTCGGCCTTGAGGCTGCCCGGCGCGTAGTAGATGCCGGCGTGCACGACACCGGAGTTGTGGCCGGTCTGATGGACGGCGACCTCGGGTTCCTTCTCCAGGACCACGACCCGGGTGCCGGGGCGGCGCAGGGCGATCTCGCGGGCGGTGGCCAGGCCCACGATGCCCGCGCCGACGATGCCGATCGTCTCGTCAGCCATCGGCATCCTCCTCTCTCTGTGCTGCTCGCCCGCTCATACGCCGATGTGGACGGCGACGGTCTTGACCCGGGTGGAGAAGCGCAGGACCTCGTCGCCCTGCTCCTTGTAGCCCGTGCCGGAGTCGTGGAAGCCGCCGAAGGGCAGGTGCACGTCCCAGCCGGGGGTGGTCGCGTTGACCGCGATCTGCCCGCACTCGGCGTCGTCCGCGAAGCGGTACGCGGAGGCGAGATCACGGGTGAACACCGCTGCGGCCAGGCCGAATTGGGAGTCGTTCACCGCGTCCACGGCCTGTGCGAAGTCGTCCACGGCGCGGACGGCGAGGACCGGTCCGAAGACCTCCTCGCGCCAGATCGCCGTGTCGGCGGTGACGTCGGCGAGCACGGTCGGCTGCACGAAGCAGCCGTGCGCGTGGTCGCCCTCGGTGTCCGCCGCACCGCCGGTGAGGACGGTGGCGCCCTGCTCGACGGCGCCCTTGAGGTGGGCGAGGACGCTGTCGCGCTGCTTGGGGCTGGACAGCGGGCACAGCGTGGTCGCCGGGTCACTGCCCGGGCCGACCTTCAGCGCCTCGACCTCGGCGACCAGCAGCCGGGTGAACTCGTCGTACACCGGCCGCTCGACGATGACACGGCTGGTGGCGGTGCACCGCTGTCCGGCCTGGCCGAAGGAGGCCGCTACGACGGTCCTCGCGGCGAACGGCAGGTCGGCGTCCGCCAGCACCACCGAGGCGTTCTTGCCGCCGAGTTCGCCCTGGAAGCGGACGTTGCGGTCGGCGAGGCGGCGGCGGATGCGGTTGCCGACCTCGTTCGAGCCGGTGAAGGTGATGCCGACGATGCGCGGGTCGTCGAGGAGCGCCTCCTCGATCTCGGCCGTACGGCCCGTGACCACGTTCAGCACGCCTGCGGGCAGGCCGGCGTCGTGCAGGGCGCGGGCGAAGTGCAGGCCCGACAACGGTGTCTCGGTGGCCGGCTTGAACACGGCCGCGTTGCCGGTGGCGAGGAGCGGGGCGAGCTTGCGGGCCGGGGTGATCAGCGGGTCGTTCCAGGGGCTGATCACGAGGATCACGCCGATCGGCTCGCGCTGCGTGTGCACGCGGGTGTGGGGGCGGGCGTCGTGCAGGAGGGTGCCGTAGCCCTGGCGGGCCAGGCCCGCGTAGTAGTCGAGGAAGTCGGCGGCCTTGAGGGTCTCGCCTCGGGCCTCGGCGCCGGTCTTGCCGTTCTCGGCGGTGACGTCGGCGGCGATCTCGTCGACCCGCTCGCGGATCAGCCTGGCCGCGTCGGTGAATATCCGGGCCCGCTCGAAGGGGCTGGTGCGCTTCCATACGGCGAAGCCGCGCTCGGCGTGGTCGTAGGCGCGGGTGACGTCCTTGGCGGCGAGGGCGGGGATGCGCGCGAGGGGGGTGCGGACATCGGCGGGGTTGTGCACCTCGATCCACTCGCCGGTCGCCACCCACTCTCCACCGGAGAGGGTTTCCAGGCTTCGCATGAAGATCACTTCCTTCGTCCGCCGCGGTGCGGGTCCGCGGTCTGCACAGTCAGCGGCCACAACGGGCCGAATGCGACAACACACCATGTGAGGGCGGTGCCACCAGCCCCGCACAGGCAGGCATTGCTTGCGCCGCGCGCAGGTCGGCGGAGGGTTGATCCGTGCTGGAATCGGCAGGCCGGACGGCATGTGCCGCGCCGCCGGGAGCCGGGGATCCACTGAGGATTCGCCCAAGGATTCGTTGAGGAGAGACACGACATGGCCTACGCAGTCATCGCCCGCTACTTCTGCGAGCCCGCCGACGAGGCCACGGTGCGGGCCGCGTTGCTGAAGGTGCGCGAGCAGACCCGTGCCGAGCCGGCGAACCTGGCGTACGAGGTGCACGCCGAGGCGGAGGTGCCCGGGAGTTTCGTGCTGTACGAGCAGTACGCCGACCCGGCCGGTTTCGAGGCGCACAAGGCGGCCGCCCACTTCGACGAGCTGATCGTGCGGACGATCTGGCCGCTGCTGACCGACCGCAAGGTGACATTCGCCGAGGTTCTCTGACGGATCCCGCCGGGAAGCGCGGCGCCGCGCTTCCCGGCTCGTCCGCGTCAGAACTCGTTGCCCCAGCAGTACCGGGCCAGCGTCTCCACCAGGACCAGTTTCTGCCGTTGCTCCTCGGCCGTCAGCAGCGGTCGTGTCGCCACGTCGGCGAAGCCACGGGACGGTGAAATCGCCATGTCCTCAAGGTCCTTGACCTCGGCGGCGGCGTCGATGCGTGCCATCACCGCGTCGATGTCCTCCAGCGCGGCCACGCTCGCGTCCACGACACCCAGGCACGCGTCCCGGTCCTCCGGCAGCGCCCTGACCAGGTCGAGTTCGGCGCCGGTGCCCTGGTCGTACGGCAGGATCCAGCGGTCCGCGGGAACCTCGCCGTAGAGGTGCTCGGCCGCCGCCCGGTCCACCGCGGCAGGCGCCGCATGGCCGATCGAGACACCGATGCGTACGCCCTCGGGGCGCTCGTCGAGCCGTACCGCCAAGGCCTCCACGGCAAGGACGTCCTCGAAGGACAGCGCGCCGGGAGCGGCCGGGTCGACGGCCAAGTGGCCTGCGAGGAGCGGGTTGTTGAGCTGGATCAGCCGGACCCCGCGCGAGACCAGCAGTTCGATCTCCGCGTGGATGATCTCCGCGAGCACCTCACCCAACTCCCTTGCGGAGGAGGGTCCGTGACCGGGCTGGAAGGTGGTGGCGGCGAGGTAGGCCGGGGACGGCAACGAGGCCTTGGGCGCGATGACCGTCAGGTCGGCCAGCTGTGCCGCCCAGTCCGCGAGCAGCGGGCCGTTGGCCTTGGGAAGGGACTCCGCGACCCAGCGGGTGAGGCCGTCGGCGTCCGTCTCGTCGGTGCGGCGGAATCCCGAGACGTTGTCGAGGACCGCGCTGCGGAAGTCCTCGCGGGGGTAGTCGCCGTCGGTGACGACCGTGGAGCGGATCCTGCGCTGGAAGACCACGGCCTCCTTGACCGCGGCGGTCTCGGCCGCGCGCAGGGCTTCCGGGTCACCGGCCGCTCGCGCGGCGGTCAGTTCAGCCGGGCGGACCAGGCTGCCGTGGTGATCGATGCGGTAGTTGAACGTATCCGCCATGGGTTATGCGTCCTTTCCGGACGAGGGCGAGGACGGTGCAGGCTTGCCCGCAACTCCCCAAGCGGCGAACTCCAGTTCGTAGCCGAGCGAGGCGAGGACCTCCTCGGCGATCTGCTGGTCCTCGTCCGCGGTGCCGCCCGCGATGCCGAGGCCGCCGATGATCTCGCCGTCCTTCTTGATGGTGAGGCTGCCTTCGGTGGCCATGATCGGCATGGCGGCGCCCGGGAGTTGGGAGAGCTGGGAGAAGAAGACCGGCTGGCTCTCCTGCCACTTCTTCAGCATCTTGCCGGGCCGCTGCATGATGGCCGCCGTGTACGCCTTGGCGCGGGCGATGTCCGGGGTGAGCGGGCGGGCGCCGTCGGGGCGGCGGATGGCGATGGGGAAGCCGCCCGCGTCCACGACGGCCACGCTCACCGCCTTCCCTATCGACTGGGCGCGCTTGTGGGCGGCGTCGATGATCTCCTCGGCGGCGTCCAGGGTGAGGCTGCTCATGCTGCTTCCTTCGGTGCGGTGAGGGTGCGGCGCAGGTGGGCGACGGCGGCGTTGTACTCGGCGGGCGTCTCCCAGTACATGGAGTGCGGGGCGTCCGGGACGATCTCCAGGTGTGAGCCGGCCAGCAGTTCGTGGGCACAGGTCACGGTCTTCACGCTGAGCACCGCGTCCTTCTCGCCCGCGAGGAAGGCGACCTTGACGCCCGAGGCCTGAATGTCGTCCAGGGAGGGGCCGTTGGTGTCGAGGTTGCGCAGGTCCTGCATCCTGGCGACGTTGAACGTGCCCATCTGCTGGAACAGGAAGGTGAGGTCGGCCCGCTCCTCCTGGAACCGCTTCGTCAACAGGCGGTCGATCACCGGGAGTTTGACGGCCTCGGCACGGTCGGCGGCGGCGAGTTCCTTCAACTCGGGGTGGCTGATGCCGCCGAGGGAGTGGCCGAGCACGACGGAGCCGACCCGCTCGGGCCGCAGCAGTCCGGCGCGCAGTGCGGCGACGGAGCCGATGGACTGGCCGACCAACATGGCGTCGGTCAGGTCCTCCTGGTCGAGGACGGCGACGACGTCACCGGGGAAGTCCTGGCCGTCGAACTCGGGCTTGGACGAGTTCGGAGGGGTGGGTGCGTCGGACTTGCCGAAGCCGCGCAGGTCCACGGTGACGACCGTGAACTCCTCGCGCAGCGCGGCCACTTGCTGCCACCAGGCGGCGTGGTGGCCGCCGCTCCCGTGCACGAACAGGATCGCCGGACCGCTGCCGTGGCGCTCGTAGTAGATGGAGGTGCCGTCGGAGTCGGCGATGGGCATGGGGGTGAACTCCTGTACGCGCGTCGTTAGTTGGGGCGGCGGCCGTGGAAGACCAGCTCGATCATGGTGTGGTCGGGGTCGTGGATGTAGCAGAACTTCGACTGGTTCTCGGGCCGTTCGATGGGCCGGGTGTGCCGGATGCCCAGGTCCTTGAGGTGGGCGAGGAAGTCGTCCCAGTCGTCGACCTCGACGGCGAAGTGGTAGGGCGCCATGCGCTCCATCTCCTCGACCGGGGTGAAGTGGAGGTCGAAGTTGCCCCGGGTCATCAGCACCACACGGGTGTTGGACTTGGGCATGATCCGCTTCATCCCGAAGACCTTCGTGTACCACTCGGCGGTCCGGTCGGGGTCGGTGGTGGGGAAGTTGACGTGGTGGATGTAGCGGGGTGCGCTGCTCATGACGGATTCCCTTCACTGTGTACGGGGTTGGACAGGACGCCGATGCCGCTGATCTCGATGTCCACGGTGTCCCCGGGTTCGAGTTGGCAGGTGGACTCGGCGCCCATCCACAGCACGTCCCCCGCGTGCATGGTGATGTGCTTGGTGAGTTCGACGATGTGGTCGAACGGGTCGAAGACCATGTCGCCGGTGGCGAACGAGCCTCGAACTTCCCCGTTCACACGGAGAGTTGTGGTCTGCGCGAGGGCATCGACGTCGGTCTCTATCCAGGGACCCATCGGCTTGAACGTGTCGCTGTTCTTGCTGCGCCAGAAGGAGCGGTCCTGGTGCTGCCAGGTGCGGGCACTGACGTCGTTGCCGATGGTCCACCCGAAGACCGACTTGCGGGCCTCTTCATGCGTGGCGTGCCGCAGGGTGCGGCCGATGACGGCGACGAGTTCGGGCTCGGCCTCGAAGCGGCCCTCGACCCCGGCCGGCTTGACGATGGGTGAACGGTGGCCGGTGAGCGCGTTGTTGGCGCGGTAGCCGACCTCGGGTCGGTCCGGGGTCTCGGCGCCGGCGTGTGCGATGTGCCGCGGGTAGTTCATGCCGACCGCGTAGAACACGGGCGGGACGACGACCGGCAGCCACTGGGCGTCGGCGACCGGCACCGTGCCGATGACAGACGGATCGCCTTCCAGCGGGGACTCGGACAGCAGCTCGATGTCCTCCTCCACCACCCGGCCCCAGACCGCCCGACCGCCGACCGCAACACGCGTGTACCTCATGGCGGTTCAGCCCGCCAGCAGGTGGGAGACGCGCTTGGTGATCAGGTAGGCGTCGAGGGCCTCGGGGCCGCCCTCCCTGCCGTAGCCGCTCTCCTTGACGCCGCCGGAGGGGGCCTCGGCGACGGAGCCGCCGCAGTGGTTGATGGAGAGGATGCCGGCCTCCAGCGCGTCCGAGAACTTCTCGGCGGTGGCGGCGGACTCGGTGAACCCGTAGGCGGCGAGGCCGTACGGGAGGGCGTTGGCGAGGGCGAGGGTCTCGTCGAGGTCGGTGAACGGGACGATCGGTGCGAGTGGGCCGAAGGGCTCCTCGTGCATCAGCTTCGCGTCGGCCGGTACGTCGGTGAGGACGGTCGGGGCGTAGAAGTAGCCGTCGCGCGCGAGGCGTTGGCCTCCGGTGAGCACCTTGGCACCGCGCGAGACGGCATCGGCCACCAAGCCCTCCATGGCCTGCAACCGGCGCTCGTTGGCGAGCGGTCCCATGGTGGTGTCGGCGTCGAGGCCGTCGCCTACGGTGACCGATCGGGCGGCCTTCACGAACTCGGCGGTGAACGCGTCGACGATGCTCTCGTGGACGTAGAAGCGGCTCGGCGAGGTGCACACCTGGCCGGCGTTGAAGAACTTCGCCTGTGCCGCCTTGCGGGCGGACTTCACCGGGTCGGCGTCGGCGCAGACGATGACCGGGGCGTGGCCGCCGAGTTCCATCAGGGTGGGCTTCATGACCTCGCCCGCCTGGGCGGCGAGGAGCTTGCCGACCGGGACCGAGCCGGTGAAGGCGACGAGACGGATCTGCGGCGAGGGGATCAAGTGGGCGGAAACCTCGGCCGGTTCACCGAAGACGAGGTTGAGCACACCGGCCGGGAGCCCGGCGTCGGCGTAGCAGGCCACGAGCGCGGCGGCCGTGCCCGGGGTCTCCTCGGACGCCTTGATGACGATCGAGCAGCCTGCGGAGAGGGCGGAAGACAGCTTGCGGTTCGGGCCGCCCACCGGGAAGTTCCAGGGCACGAACGCGGCCACGGGGCCCACGGGTTCGCGGCGGACGGTGAGGACGGTGCCGGGTGCGGACGGGACGATCCGGCCGTAGGCGCGGCGGGCGTCCTCGATGTGCCAGCGCAGGGTGTCGGCGGTGCGCAGCGCCTCGGTGGTGCCCTCGCGGAGCGGCTTGCCCTGTTCCTGGGCCATGATCCGGCCGATCTCGGGGGCGCGTTCGGTGATCAGGTCGGCGGCTGCGTGCAGGATCGCGGAGCGCTTGGCTATCGGGGTGTTGCGCCAGGTGCGGAAGCCCTCGGTGGCCGCGTCGAGGGCGCGGTCGAGGTCGGCGGTGGTGGCGAGGGGGACGTCGCCGATCACCTTCTCGGTGGCCGGGTTCACGATCGGGGCGGTCCGTCCGGTGCCGCCCTGGCACCATTCGCCCGCGATGTACATGCGGACGGCGGGGTAGCCGTGGTCGGAGGTCATGAGTGGGTGCCCTCTCAGGCTGGAAAGGCGGGAGGAGAGTCAGTTGGCGGGGGCGTCCTGGTCGCGGTTGGAGCGCAGTGCCCAGATGTGGTGCGGCGGGGTGGTCTCGTGGACGCGGGTCTCGTGGGTGTCGTCGACACGGTCCATGTCGGCCGCGTACTCGACGCGGCCTCCGCAGGGGGCGTGGACGAACCGGAAGACGTTCGAACCGACCGTGTGGCGGCCGAGTCTGCGGGCCTCCCGCCAGCCGCGCTCGATCATGTAGTTGCCGCCCTCGATGACGTCGTCGAAGCCGGGGACCTCGTAGGCGATGTGGTTGACGCCGGCGCGGTCGGGGCGGTGGCAGAGCAGCATGGTGTGCTGGTCGTCGTCGCCCGGGGCCTGCATGAAGACGCCCATCGGTTCGACGATGTCGGTGGGCCGGAAGCCGAGCCGCTCGGTGTAGAACGCGACGGCCTCCTCGCGTCCCTCCTTGACGATGTTCAGCGCGACATGGCACATGCGCAGTGGGAAGGCCCGGGTGAGGGGTTCCAGCGGGGTGTTCCAGCGGTCGACGCTGCCCGTCGCGTTGGCGGGGCGGGGGGTGACGTCCGTCTTCTTGGGGCGGGCCAGGGTGAGTCCGACGCCGAAGCCGCTCTCGTCCACGGTGTGGAAGACCCCGTCGGCGCTTTCGTGGACCTTGCGGTCACGGCCGGCGGCGGCGACCAGCCGGGCCAGTTCCCCGGGGGTGTCGACGCCCCAGACGACCTCGCGGATCGTCGGCCCGGCCTCTACCGGCGGCGGCAGCAGCGGGCCGGGCACGGTGTCCAGATGGAGGGTCTGCCCGGCGAGGGTCTCGAACACCGCGTGCTCCTCGGTGCGCTCCAGCAGGAACAGCCCGAAGTCGCCGAAGAAACGGACACATTCGTCTACGTCGTCGATGCCGTAGGTGACCGATTCGATTCTCTGGATTCCCATGGATGCCTCGTTTCGCGGGTCGCCCGGCGAGCCTAGATTTCAGGGCGTGAAGGCCTCAATGGTCCGAGCTCGCCCGAATTCGCAATCGTTTCTTGCAGCTACGCGCGGATGGCCGGAATGGGGTTCTGCGAGAACCATTCGGCGAGGAAGTCCAGGAACACGCTGACCTTGCGCGGGGTGGCCTGGCCTGGGCCGTAGATGGCGAAGAGCGGGCGGTCGGGTACGGCGAGTTCGGGCAGCAGGACCTTGAGGGCGCCGGAGAGGAGGTCGTCGTAGGCGGGGCGCTGCGGGAGCAGGGCGATGCCGCGGCCGTGGACGGCGGCCTTCTGGAGGGCGAGGTAGGAGTTGGAGGAGAACGCCACGTTGCGGATCTTGTGCAGGGTGCTGGTGTGTCCGTGGCCGATGCGCCAGACCGGGTCGTTGACGTGGACGAGACACTCGTGATGGGCGAGGCCGTTGGGCTCGGTGAGCGGGCCGCCGCGCTCCAGGTACTTCTCCGAGGCGCAGAGCACGAAGGGCAGGGAGGCGATCTTCTTCAGGCGGACGCTGGAGTCCCGGAGGTCGCGGGTGTGGAAGGCCACGTCGAAGCCGCTGTCCAGGAAGTCGTACGTGCGGTCCGACATGCCGCCCAGTTCGAAGCGGACGTGGATCTTGGGGTGGGCGGCGGAGAAGGCGGCGATCGCGTCTCCGAGGTCCAGGCTGCCTATCCACTTCGGACAGATGATGCTCAGGGTGCCCTCGGCGCGGTCGTGGAGGTGCGAGATGACGGCGTCCTCGGCCTCGATCTCGTCGAGGATGCGGGCCGCGAACTCGGCGTACCGGAGCCCGGGTTCGGTGAGGCTCACCGAGCGGGCGGTGCGGTTGACGAGGCGGACGCCCACCTGTCGTTCCAGCTCGGCGACGTGGCGCGACACGAGTGAGCCCGACGAGCCCAGCTTCTTGGCGGCGCCGCTGAAGCTGCCTGCCTGGGCGACGGTGACGAAGCTGTGCATGAGGAGCAGTCGGTCCATGATTCCTCCGGAGGCCCACGTGTGCCAGGGGTGGGCCCCGGCGGCGGTGCCGGTCGTGCGTAGGGGTCCGACAGGATCCGGAATATCCTTATAGCGGCTCTATCAGGACATTCCAGCGGTGTGCCGGACGGGCGGCTCGGGACAGTGCGGGGACAGGCATCGCTGCCCACGCGGCTGTGTTACTTGGGGCAGTACTGGGGTGCCTTGTTCAGGTTGTCCTTGGTGACCAACAAAAGAGGAATGTTGGCAATCTTGTCAACCTTCTTCTTGGCCAGGAGACCGACGGCGTTCTTGACCGCGGTCTGGCCGATCGACATGGCCGAGTTCGCGACGGTGGCGGAGAGCCGTCCGTCCTTGACGGCGGCCAGGCCCTCGTCGGTGCCGTTGGCGGTCACGATCTTCACGTCCTTCTTGCCGGCCGCGTCGAACGCCTTGCGGGCGGCCAGCGCCATGTCCTCCGAGGCGACGAACGCGTACTGCAGGTCGGGGTGTGCCTGGATCATGTTCTCGGCCACGTCCTGCGCCTTCACCGGATTGAACATACCTGGCTGGTTCGCGACCACCTTCGCGGTGCTCGGCAGCGCCTTCGTGAAGCCGCCCACCATCAGGTCGGAGGCCGCGCCGGGCGCCCCCGCGATGACGCCGACCTGGACGCTCTTGCCGCCCGCGTCCTGCGCGATCCAGCCCGCGTCCAGGGCGCCGAGCTTCCCCAGGTCGACGACGGCCGCGCCGAGGATGTCGTTCACGTCGCTGGTGGCCACGGACGTCAGATAGATCGGTATGTTCGCGGCCTTCGCCTTGGCGATGTCGCCCTTGAGCGCGTCGACATTCACCGTCTGCACGATCAGCGCGCTCACACTGCGCGAGGTCATGTCCTCGATGTTGGACAGCTCGGTGGTGGAATTCTGGTGCGAGTTGGCGGTGTAGACCTTGGCGTTCTCCGTCTTCGCCGTCTGCTCGACCGCTTTCTGGAGACAGCTGTGGAACTCGGTGTCACCGCCGTTGACGAACCCGAGGGTGACATCGCCGGAACTCCCGCTGTCGTCGCTGCTGCCGCAGCCGCTCAGTACGAGGGTGCCGCCGGCGAACGCGGCGAGCACGGTTCTGCGGGAACGGACCGAAATTCTCATGATGAACCGCCTTGTGTATATGGATGCAGTGAGTGGGGCCGGTCAATGACGTGCGGAACGTGCCTTGTGCATCTCGTTGGCGATGGCCGCGATGAGCAGCACTCCGCCGACGGAGACCGACTGGTAGTTGCTGGAGACCTGGAGCAGGTTCAGCGCGTTGGCGACCACGCCCAGGAGGATCACTCCGAGCGCGGTGCCTACGACGGTGCCGTAGCCGCCGGCCAGGGCGGTGCCGCCGATGACGACCGCGGCGACGGCCTGGAGCTGGAGGGAGAGTCCCCCGGTGCCGGGGCTGCTGCCGCTGAGCCGCGAGAGCAGCATCAGGCCGGCCAGTCCGGACAGGGCGCCGGTGAGGGCGTAGAGGGAGAGTTTGCGGGCGGTGACGTTGATGCCGCTGAGCCGGGCGACATGCTCGTTGCCGCCGATCGCGAAGGCGTCGCGGCCGAACACGGTGAACCGCATGACCAGCGCGGTCGCCACCAGTACGAGGATCGCCACGACCAGCAGGTACGGCACCCCGAGGATCTTGTTGTTGCCGAGGGCGAACATCTTGGTGCCGATGGAGACGCTGACGCTGTCGAGCACGAGGAGGGCGACGCCGTCCAGGAGAGTCGCCGTCGCCAGGGTCGCGACGAACGGAGCGACGTTGGTGAACGTCACGACCGCCCCGTTGACCAACCCGATCAGCGTGGCCAGCACCAGACAGGCGACGACGGCGAACGCCGTGGAGTGGCCGTGCGCCAGCAGCTGCGCCCCGACCGCGGTCGTCACGGCGACATTGCTGCCCATGGAGAAGTCCATGCCGCCCGCCGTCATCAGCAGGGTGAGTCCGGCCGCGATCACGGCGACGACGCTGACCTGCCGCAGGATGTTGATGACGTTCGTGTCGGTGGCGAACGAGTCGGTCCGCAGCGAGGTGGCCACGATCACGACGATCAGGACGGCGATCAGACCGGTGTGCGGAGCGCCGCGCACCGCGGCGAGCGAGAGCCTGGGGCGTGGCTTCCCGGACGATTCGGAGACGCCGGGGGCGTCGGCAAGTGTCTTGACGCTCACTGCGGTTGACCTCCGAGAGCGGTGGCGACGAGTTCGTCGTGGGTGATGGCGTCGATGTCGTGCTCGGCGACCGTCCGGCCGGCGCTGACGACGACGACCCGGTCGGCGAGGCGCATGACCTCCTCGGCGGAGGAGGAGGCGAGCAGCACGGCGACTCCGCGTGAGGCGAGGTCGTCGAGGAGGGCGTGGATGTCGGCCATGGCCGCGATGTCGACCCCGTTCGTGGGGTCCTCAAGGAAGCAGGCGACGGGCTCGGTCTGCAGCCACTTGGCGAGCAGCACCTTCTGCTGGTTTCCCCCGGACAGCGCGCCCACCGGCGGGTTGCCGGCGAGGGAGACCACGCCGTAGCTGCGGCGCAACGGGGCTGCGCGGCGGGCGAGTTGGGTACGCCGGTGGGTGCGGCGGCGGGCGAAGCGGTCGCCGGCCAGCATCAGGTTCTCGTCCAGGGAGAGTTCGGGGACGAGGCCCAGGGCGCGGCGGTCGCCGGTGACACAGCGCAGGCCGCTGGCGAGCGAGGCGTGAACTCGGCCGAACGGCACGGGAGTTCCGTCCACGGCGAGGTCGCCGGTGTCGGGCCGGCGGCGCCCGGAGAGCAGGTCGAAGAGGCGCGACTGCGCGTCCCCGGCCGGGCCGAGCACCGCGACGATCTCGCCCTTGTGCACCTCGACGGTGAAGTCCCGTACGGCCCGGCCGTCGGTGAGACCGCGTACGGTCAGCCCGATCTCGTCCTTGGGAGCGGGCCGCCCGGATCGCTGGGAGACAACGTCCCTTCCCACCATGCTCCGTACGAGTGCGGCGGCGTCGAACTCGGCGGCGGGCGCGCTGCGTACGACCGCTCCGTCCCGCAGCACCGTCACGCGGTCGGCGACGGCCAGCACCTCGTCGATGTAGTGGGAGATGTAGACGACGGCCACGCCCTCGTCGCGCAGGGTGCGCACCAACTCCCTTATCTGGTGCGCCGCTTCGGCGCTCAGACAGGCGGTCGGTTCGTCGAGGATCAGGATGCGTCCGCCGCGGCGGACCTCGCGGGCCACCTCGACCATGGTCTGTTCGGCGACGGTGAGGGAACCCGCAGTGCGGGTCACGTCGATGTCGATGCCCAGGGCCTCAAGTGCCGTGCGGGCCTCGGAGTTGACGGCCTTCCAGCGCACGGCACCGGCCCGGGTGGGCAGGTCGCCCAGCATGACGTTCTCGGCGACGGTGAGCCCCATCGCCAGTTCGCGGCGCTGGGGCACCGAGGCGATGCCGAGCCGGCGGGCCCTGCGGACCGTAAGTCCGTGCTGAGCCTGCCCGTTGACCTCGACGGTGCCGCCGTCGGGCTGGTGGATCCCCGAAAGGACCTGTACCAGCGTCGACTTGCCGGCGCCGTTCATGCCCATCAGCGCGTGGACCTCGCCGGGGTACAGATCGAGGTCCACTCCCTTCAGCGCGGCTGCTCCGCCGAAGCTCTTCGTGACCCCCCGGACACGAAGTACCGCGCCTCCCCCCGGCGTTGTCACGGGCGTGGCTCGGTGCCGTCGGGGCCGTCCTGGGCGACACGGCCGTAGCCGCGGATGTCCGGGAACGGGGGTTCCTTGTCGGCCTGGAGGTCCACCTGGAAGGTGTTGAGGCACATGCCGAGCATGGTGAAGTTGCCGAGCGCGCCGATGGTGTCGACGAGGCCCTTGGAGCCGAAGTGCTCCAGCGCGGCGGCGAAGGTCGCGTCGGTGACGAAGTGGTCGTCGAGGATCTCGCGGCAGAACTGGTAGAAGGCCTGGTCCACTTCGTTGTCGAAGACCGCCTCGCGCTTCTCCGCGATCGCCTTGACGGCGGCCTCCGGAACACCGGCCTCGATCGCCTGGTGCACATGGGCGTTCCAGGAGTACTGCGCGTCCCAGTTGCGGGCGGCCATCAGCAGCGTGAGTTCGCTGAGGTGCTTGGGGAGGCTGCTGTCGAAGCGGGCGAACGCGCCGAGGGATTCCGCCCGTTCGCACATCTCCGGGCTGTGCAGCCAGACCCGGAAGGGGCCGCGGACGGCACCGCGCCGGCCGGCGATGCGGGCGGCCAGTTCCTGCTGGCGCGGGTCCATTTCCTCTTCGGTGAGAACGGGGAGCCTCATGGGCCGATACCTGCCTTTTCTTTCCGGCGCGTTACGTGCACGGTTCGTGCAGCCGTGCGATGCGAGCCGACGCTACAGCCGGGTCCGGAAAGCTCACCCCTCCGGAAATGCAAGGTAAAGCTGCACGCCAGAGGGCACCCATTCCCCCGCGCGAGGCCTAACGTCGTTCGACGCAGACGTGTGTAAGTGGAAAGGAACTCCGGATGACCACGATCATCAAGGTCGCGTCCGTGCCCGTGCTCGACCGGGGCGGTGCCGTCGCCTCGACACCCCTCATCACGACGCCGTCGGCGGGCGGGGAGAACCTGATCACCAGTGGGATGAGCGTGTACCCGGTCGGCTCCGGGGCGCCGTTGCACTCGCACAACTGCGACGAGCACGTGACGATCCTGGAGGGCGAGGCGGAGGTGGTGGTCGACGGCGAGGTGACGAAGCTGGAGCAGTACGACACCACGTACGTCCCCTCACCGATCCCGCATCTGTTCCGGAACGTGGGTGACACCCCGCTGCGCATCCTGTGGGTGTACTCGTCGGGGTACGTCACCCGGACGTTCACGGAGACGGGCAGGACGGTGGAACACCTGTCGGCGGAGGACCAGATGGGCAAGGACTGACCCGCCGGACACGAAAGCGCCCGCGTCGAAAGACGCGGGCGCTTTCGTGTGTCACGTCAGTGGGCGGAGACCAACTCCTGGTCCACGCCGGTCCGTTCGGTCTGCTTCGAGCTGCGCAGGGCGGCGATCCCGATGAACACCATCGACGACAGACCGGCGATGGCGAAGGACGTGAAGCCCCAGTCGCCGTTGCCGGAGGCGAGCAGCTGGCCGCCGAGCCACGGGCCGAAGACGGCGCCGAAGCGGCCCATGCCGGAGGTCCAGCCGACAGCGGTGGCGCGGTTGTCGGGGGTGGAGCGGATGGAGACCGTCGCGTAGATCATCGTCTGGGCGCTGTTGAGGAAGACGCCGGTGAGGAAGACGACCAGCATCGTCACGGCCTGGTTCATGTGGACACCGAGCAGGAAGACACCCACAGCGGTCAGCGCGAACCAGATGGACGAGATGCGCGGGGCGCCGAAGCGGTCGGCGGCGCGGCCCGCCGCGAGCATGCCCACGATGCCGCCGAGGTTGAAGACGACGACGAAGGTGAGGGCGTCGGCGAGCGCGTAGCCCTCGGCGCGCATCAGGGTGGGCAGCCAGGTGGCGACGCCGTAGACGAGGAGCAGGCCGCCGAAGGAGGCGAACCAGTACAGCAGGGTCTGGATCCACTGGCCGCCGCTGAAGAGGTTGCGCAGGGCGTCCCAGCGGTCGGCCGCGGTCTTCTTGCCGGTGGCGGCGGGGAGTTCGACCTCGAAGCGTTCGGCGAGCGCGGTGGCCTCGTCGGTGCGGCCCTTGGCGACCAGGAAGCTCAGCGACTCGGGCAGGAACTTCAGCAGCACCGGGACGAAGAGCAGCGGAAGGACGCAGACCCAGAAGGCGGCGCGCCAACCCACGGGATCCACCAGCCACTTGGCCACGTAGGCGGAGAGGATGCCGCCGGCGTGGTGGGCGGTCATCAGCATGCCGATGGTGAGGGCGGTCCGGCCGCGCGGGGCGTAGTCGGAGACCATGCTGATCGCGGTGGGCAGCAGCCCGCCGAGGCCGACGCCGGCGAGGGTGCGGCCGAGGCCGAAGACCTCGACGCTGCCGGAGATCGCGCAGATGCCGGAGGCCAGCGAGAAGAGCGTCACGCAGGCGATCATCAGCTGCTTGCGGCCGATCCGGTCCGCGACCGTGCCCGCGGTGAGGGCGCCCACCAGCATGCCGAAGGTGGCGTAGCTGCCGAGGTCGCCGGCCTGGTCCGCGGTGAGACCGAAGGTCTTCGTCTCCAGCAGGTGCGGGAGCACCGAGCCGTAGATGAACATGTCGAGGCCGTCGAAGAGGACGGCCAGCCAGCACAGGCCGATGACCAGGAGGGCCAGTCGGCTGCCGCGGGCGGACAGAGCGGGGGACGGGGAGGGGGAGGAAGACATCGTTGGTTACCTCTCGTGCTTGGTGCGCCAGACGCTAAGGAGCCACCCCCTGGATAGTCAACGTTTTTGTCAACAATCTCATCGACAATCGTGTGGGGGTGACTCCGATGGCTCCTGCACGCTGCTCAGCCCACCGGCGGAGTCCCGTGCGTGTGGAAGGACTGGATGGTCTTCAGGCCCCAGGCCTGCCCCTTCTTCCGCTCCTCCTCGGTCCAGGTGATCAGCGGCCAGTCGGGCGCGAGGACGAGTCGGGTGAGCGGGTTGCACAACTCGATGCGGTTGCCGCCGGGTTCGTAGACGTAGAGGAAGAACGTCTGCTGGATGGCGTGCTTGTGCGGCCCCGTCTCGATGAACACGCCTGTGTCGATGGCGAGATCGGCCGCCCGCAGGATGTCCTCACGGGTGTCGGTCGCGAAGGCGACGTGGTGCAGCCGCCCGGTCGAACCGGTCCAGTCCTCGGTGTAGACGACGTCGTACGACTTGTTCGTGTACGTCAGCCAACGCGCCGCGATCCGCCCGCTGTTGAGCTGGATCTGCTCCGTCGGCCTCGCACCCAGCACGTGTTGCTGGAACTCGGCACTGGAAAGCACGTCCGCGGCAAGGAAGTTGATGTGGTCCAGACGCCGAACTCCCACGCCCCGGTTGGGCTTGGCCTGCGGCTGGTTCTTCAGGGCCGGTTTCAGCTCGTCGGGGGCCTGGTAGTGCTCGCTCTCCCAGTAGAGGGCGTGCTCGTGGCCGTCCGGGTCGGTGGTGACGTAGAGCTTGCCGAGTCCTGGCTCGTCCTCGACCCACCTGCCGGTGCCGCCCGCCTCCTCGATCGCCTTGATACGGCGCTGGAGGGCCTCCTCGCTGGAGGTGCGCAGGGCGAGGCGGCCGAGGCCGGGCTGTCCGCGGGCGGTGAGGACCAGGCTGTGGTGCTCGTAGTCGTCGTAGGTCCGGAGGTGGACTGTGTCGCCGTCCTGCCCGTTGACAGTGAGGCCCAGGTAGTCGGTGAAGAAGGCGACACTGGCGTCCAGGTCCGGGGTGAAGAGCTGGGCGTGGCCGATATGGGCGATGTCACCGAGCGGCGGAGCCATCGTTGCCTCCAAGGGGTCGTACGGGTGCGGGTGTGGGGGTTTCGGCAGGCCGGGGGAAGACGGTGCCGTCGAAGATCTTGCGGGCGGTGCGCACCACGGCGGTTCTGCGGACCACGGGAGCGGTCTCGCCGGATGCGGGGGCCACGCTAGTTTCGATGTCTAGGAATCCGCTGGGATGCTCGATGCGAATTCGGTCACTTTGTCGCGCGACGTCCGCGATGCCCTCCCCCACCGCGCCGGGCAGGAGCAGCCCGGCCGCCACGCTCGCGGCGCCGAGGACGCCGATCGAGGTGTGGCAGCGCACGGGGATGAAGGTGCGGGTCGTCACCGCTCCGCCGTCCCGGGGCGGTGCCAGCAGGCTGAGCTTGGGGACGGTGGTCCCCTCGACATCGCCGAGGCCCATCAGCTTGCCTGCCTCCAGGCGGATCTCCCGGAGGCGGTCGGCGAGAGTGAGGTTCTCCTCCAGGTCCTTGGGGCTCTCGTAGCCGGTGACGTCCAGCGCGGCGGCCGGGATCAGGACGACCGGCATGCCGTTGTCGACGCATGTCACCTCGGTGCCGGCGATGACGTCCCGGATCCGGCCCGTCGGCAGCAACGGGCTTGTGCCCTGCGGGAATTCGATGACCACGGGGGCCGCGGTGCCGGGCACGCCGGAGATCTCGGCGGTGCCGGTGTAGTCGACCCGCCCGCCGGGAGTGGGGAAGGTGGCAATGGCCAGTTCCCCGGTGTTGAGCATGCGGATGCGGACGGACGTCTCGTCGTCACCGGGGGCCACGAGCCCCCGCTCCACGGCGAACGGCCCTATTCCGGCGAGGATGTTGCCGCAGTTCTGCCGGTCGGTGACCTCGGGGCGGTCGACGGCGACCTGGAGGAACAGGTAGTCGACGTCGGCCTCGGGATCGGCCGAGACGGAGACCACGCCGACCTTGCTGGTCAGCGGGTGGGCGCCGCCCAGGCCGTCGATCTGGCGCGGGTCGGGGCTGCCCATGACGCGCAGCAGCAGGTCGTCGCGTACGGCGGGGTCGGCGGGGAGGTCCTCGGCCAGGAAGTAGGCGCCCTTGGAGGTGCCGCCGCGCATCAGCATGCAGCGCACCTCCTCGGGCCCGGTCACGACCCGGCTCCGGTGTAGTCCTCGTAGGACCGGTACTCGACGCCGAGTTGCTTGAGGGTGTCGCGCAACCCGTAGCGGTCCAGGCCGAGTTGGCCTTCGAGGAAGGCGGCGCGGGTGGCCGCTTCCTTCGCCTCGCGGGCCGCTGACTTCTCGGCCGTCTCGCGGGCCTTCTCGCGCGGTACGACCACCACGCCGTCGTCGTCGGCCACGATCACGTCACCGGGGCGGACGACCTGGCCGTCGATGGCTATGGGCACGTTGACCGAGCCGCCGGTGGCCTTGACCGTGCCCTGGGAGGAGACGGCGCGGGACCAGGCGTCGAAGCCCATGTCGCGCAGTTCCTGGGTGTCGCGGATGCCGGTGTTGAGGACGACTCCGCGCACCCCGCGCTTCTGCAGCGCGGTGGCGAACAGCTCGCCGAACAGGCCGTCCGTGCAAGGGGAGGTGGTGGTGACGACAAGGATGTCGCCCTCGCCGCACTGCTCCACGGCCGCGTGGATCATGAGGTTGTCGCCGGGCCAGCCGATCACGGTGACGGCGGTGCCGGCGACCCGAACTCCCTGCTGAACAGGGCGAATTGAGGGACCGAGCAGACCGGTGCGGCCCATGGCCTCGCTGACGGTGGCCACACCGAAGGCGGCCAGCGCCTCGACGTCCTTCGCGTCCGCCTTCGGCGGGTTGGTGACGATCACACCGCCCATGGCTATGCCAGCTCCTTCGCGATCTGCGGGTACGGGCGCATGTACGCCTCGGCCATCGTCTTGTGGGCCAGGCCCAGGTTCGGGCCGGCGTTGCGCTTGAGCTGGACGCCCCGGCGGACGGCCAGGTCGGTGTAGTAGTCCCACAGGTGCTGCTGGGCACCGAGGCACTCCATCGCCTTGCGCTTGGTGTCCCAGACCTCGGTGATGTCGAGGAGGACCTCGGGCTTGAAGCCGCTCATCTCGGGCTGGTGCGGTTCGAAGTAGAAGACCGGCGGGGCGCCGATGATCTCGCCCTCGCCGGGGTAGCCGATGGCCTGCGCCAGGACGCGGGCCTCCAGCGCCATCCGGTTGGCGGCCGGGTGGTCGCCGTTGTACGGGTCCTCGGTGGGGTGGGTGAGCACGACGTCCGGCTGCGTCTCGCGGTAGACGGCGACGAGCTGGTCGGTCAACTCGGCGGTGGCGACGAGGGGGTAGTCGCCGGCGTCGTGGAAACGGACCTCGGCGCCGAGAGTGGCCGCGGCGCGCTCGGCCTCGTCCCTCCGTATCGCCTTGATCTCGTCCAGCTGCTTGCCCTCGCGCCAGGCCTTGGCGGACTCGCCGCGCTCGCCGAAGGTCAGACAGGCGATGGTGACCTTCTCGCCACGGGCGGCGGCCAGGGCGATGGCTCCGCCCGCCCGCCACACGAAGTCCCCGGCGTGCGCCGTGACGACGAGTGTCGATCGTGATGGGGATCCCCCCGCGCGAGCGTCGTCGAGCGTGGGGGAGGCGGGCGCGGTGCCGTGCGTCATTGCGTCAATCTCCTTGGTGGACAGGTGTGCGCCCGCCCCAGGCGTGCCGAGCCGCCGCGCCTCAGTCGCGCAACGCCTCGATCACACTGGTGAGATGGGCGCGGACGGCCGCCTCGGCCGCCTGCGGGTCCCTGGCCGTGATCGCCTCGATCATGGCCAGATGCTCGTTCAGGGACTGCTGCGGACGCCCCGGCCGCAGCGCCAACTGGAAGCGGTGACGCACCAGTTGGGCATTGAGCCGCTCCAGCAGGGCCAAGGCCGTCTGCTGGCCGGAGAACTCCCGGACCTTGTCGTGCAGTTCGTGGTTCAGCTCGGAGTACGTCACCGGCTCGCCGTCGGCCACGGCCTTGGTCATGGCCCGGCCCAGGTCCGCCAGTTCGGTCAGCTGGTCGTCGCCGGCCGCGACGGCCGCCTTGGCCGCGCACAGTCCCTCCAGGACCATGCGGCACTCCGTGATGGCGACCGCTTCGTCCACGGTCACCACCCGCACCCGGGAGCCCCGGTTGCGGATCCGCTCGACCAGTCCTTCGGCCGCCAGATCGATCAACGCCGCGCGGATGCTGGCCCGCGTCACATCGAGTTGCTCGGCGAGCTCGTTCTCCACCAGCCGCTGTGCCGGTGCCATGTCGCCGTGCAGGATCGCCTGCCGCAGCTGCGTGAGCGCATGCTGCTTGGCCTGCTCCCCGGTGCTCGGACGGGCTTCTTTCGGCATCGTTGCCCTCCCTGAGTGAGTGCCTGTCGAACCTAAATCTAGCCAAACAAGATTGTCAACAATTTTGTCCGCCGTATTGCACGCATGCTTCCGCCCATACTTACCCCAGACATGCCGCGGCCCGCCCATGGACCGGCCGTGGACGGGCGGTGAACAGTCTTCCGCTACGGCTCGCGGTAGAGCGCGGTGAGCAGTTCCAGCACGGCCTGGGTGGCGGGATGCGGGTCGTCCTTCCACCAGGCGAGCCGGACGGCGATGGGCTCGCCGTCGCGCACCGGGCGGTAGACGACTCCGGGCCTCGGGTACTGGTTGGCGGTCGACTCGGCGGTCATGCCGACGCTGCGGCCGGTGGCGATCACCGTGAGCCAGTCGTCGACGTCGTGGACGTCCTCGGTGACCGGGCGGGAGTCGGGCGGCCACAGGTCGGCGGTGGTGGTGCCGGTACGGCGGTCGACGAGGAGGGTGCGCCCGGCGAGGTCGGCCAGCCGGACCGAGCGGCGACGCACGAGGGGGTCGTCGGAGGCCATGGCGCACAGCCGTCGCTCCAGCCCGACGATGGCCGACTCGAACCGCCGGAAGTCGAGGGGCCGGCGGACGACGGCCAGGTCGCAGGCGCCCTCCCCGAGCCCCGAGGTGGCGGAGTTGACGCGGACCAGGTGCAGGTCGGTCTCCGGGTGCGCCCGGCTCCAGCGGCGCTGGAAGGGGAGCGTGTGCCGGCCGAGCGCCGACCACGCGTAGCCGATGCGCAGATGGGCGTGGCCCGAGGTGGCGTCCAGGACCAGGTCGTCGACCTCGGCGAGGACCCGCCGGGCGTGCGCGAGCACCCGCAGCCCGGTGCTCGTCGGTGTCACCGATCGGGAGGTACGCCTCAACAGCCTTACGCCCAGGACCTGTTCGAGAGAAGCGAGGGTGCGGGAGACGGCCGCCTGCGATACGCCGAGTGCGTGGGCGGCGTCCGTGAAGGTCCCTTCGTCGACGATCGCGACGAGACACCGCAACTGCCTCAGCTCCAGATCCATGACTACAGCGTATAGATCGTCCGGCTCTTGCATTTTGCGCAAGTACGAGTGAGGCGCACGATCGGAGCATGCCTGGAGCCTCCGCAGCGACAACTCCGTTGACCGGCACGACACATGGCACCCCGCGGCCGTCTTCCCGGGTCGGCCTCGCCGGGGTGGCCACCATGGCCGGCAGCGGGCTGTCCAACCAGACCGGTGCCGCGCTCGGCTCCCTCGCCTTCCCCGTCATCGGGCCGGTGGGAGTCGTCGCGGTGCGCCAGTACGTCGCCGCGGCCGTCCTGTTTGCCGTGGGCAGGCCGCGACTGCGGGAGTTCACCTGGCGGCAGTGGTGGCCGGTCCTGCTGCTGGCCGTGGTGTTCGGGACGATGAACCTGTCCCTGTACACCGCGATCGACCGGATCGGCCTCGGTCTGGCGGTCACGCTGGAGTTCCTGGGTCCGCTGTCCATAGCGCTGGCGGCGACCCGGCGGCGCGCGGACGCCTGCTACGCGCTGATCGCGACGGCGGGCGTGGTGACACTGATGCGCCCTCGCCCCTCGGCCGACTACCTGGGCATGGGCCTCGGGCTGCTCGCCGCCGCGTGCTGGGCGTCGTACATCCTGCTCAACCGGACCGTCGGCGGCCGCATCCCCGGGGCGCAGGGTTCGGCGGCCTCGGCCGGGGTGTCCGCGCTGATGTTCCTGCCGGTCGGGATCGTCGTCGCGGTCCGGCATCCGCCGACACTCACCGCGGCCGGGTGTGCGGTGGCGGCCGGGGTGATGTCGTCGGCGGTGCCGTATCTGACCGATCTGTTCACGCTGCGCCGGGTGCCGGCTCCGGCCTTCGGGTTGTTCATGAGCGTCAACCCGGTGCTCGCCGCCGTGGTCGGGTGGATCGGCCTCGGTCAGCGGCTGGGCTGGGCGGAGTGGGCGGGCATCGGAGCCGTCGTGGCCGCGAACGCGCTGAGCATTCTCACGTCACGGGACTGAACCGACCGAGGCCCGCCGTTCCCCCGTCAGCGCCGCATGTGCCTGCGCACCCACGCGGCCTGCCCGCCGTCGACGAGCAGATCGGTGCCGGTGATGAAGTGGGCCTGCGGGCCGGTGAGGAAGGCGACCGCGTCGGCGATCTCGCCGGGCGTACCGGTGCGTCCGGCTCCGCAGTCGCCCAGCATCTTCAACATGTGCCCGCCGTGCGGCGATTCGGCCTCCGCCTTCGACATCGCGGTGGAGATCACGCCGGGGCTGACGGTGTTGATGCGGGCGCCGCGCAGGTTCCAGGCGAGCGCGGCGGCCTCCACGCGCACATGGTTGGCGCGTTTGGCGACCATGTAGGCGCGCAGCGAGTCGTCGCCGACTGCCGTGACGACGGGCAGGGAGAGCAGCTCCGCCGCCGGGGCGGTGGCCAGGGCGGCCTCTTCCTCGGGGCTGAGCGAGGCGTAGTGCCCGGCCATGCTGGACACGGCGACCAGCGCGGTGCCGCGCCCCGCCACCGCCTCGAAGGCGTCGATCACATGGACCGTGCCCAGCAGGTCCACCTCCAGGATCGTGCGCGCCGACGCGATCGAGGCGGAGACCCCGGCCGTGTGCGCCACGGCGACGACCCTGCCCTCACCGGCCGCCGTCTGCGCGAGCTTCTCGACGGCCGTACCGTCGGAGATGTCGGTCAGGACTCCGTGTGCCGCGTAGCCCTCGGCGCGCAACGCGGCGACGGTGCGGTCGAGTTGGCCGCGCGAGGCGTCGGCGAGGAACAGGGTGCGTCCGCTGCCGAGGCGGCGGGCGATCGCCGTTCCCATGCCGCCGGCGCCGGTGACCACGACGACGTCGCGAGGTTCCTCAGACGGTCGTCGCGCCATGGACGGCCTCCTCCCAGTTCACTCCGGCGGCGATGGCCAGCCGCCAGCCGCGGGTCGCTTTCGGGGGCATGCCGACCGCGAGGGCGCCGGTGAGCCGGTCGCCGGTGCGATAGGCGGCCACGAACCGCCGCTCGCCCAAGTCCCCTTCCACCACGGCGACTTCGTCGTGGCCGCGCAGATAGCCGTGGGCCTGGATCTTCATGTCGTACTGGTCGGACCAGAAGTACGGGACGGGCGCGAACGCCTTGCGCGCCTGGGAGTTGAGCAGGTTGCGGGCGGCGGCCATGCCCTGCTCGGCCGCGTTGGTGCGGTGCTCGATCCGCATCGACGTCCCGAACAGCGGGTTGTACCAGCGGGCGACATCACCGGCCGCGTAGACGTTCCTGGCGGCTTCGCAGTACTCGTCGCACACCACGCCGTCGCCCACCGAGAGGCCACTGCTGGCGAGCCACCCGGTGTTCGGCAACGAGCCGACGGCGACGAGCACTTCGTCGGCCTCGACCTCCTCGCCGTCCCCGAGCCGTACGCCCTCGTCGGTCACCTCGGTGACGGAGACCCCGGTGCGCAGGTTCACGCCATGGTCCACGTGGGCCTGGGCCAGCACCTGGCCGACCTGCTCGCCGACCGCGTGCGCCAGGGGGACGGACGCCGGTTCCAGCAAGGTCACTTGAGCACCCAGCCGCCAGGCCACGGCGGCGGCCTCCGCACCGAGGAACCCGGCGCCGACCACCACCAACCGCCGCCCCGGGCCGAGCCGTTCGCGCAGTGTGAGCGCGTCGTCGAGCGTGCGCAGGACATGCGCGCCCTCGCCGGGCAGCCGCCGGGGGCGCACCCCGGTGGCGATGATCAGCCCGTCGTACGGCACCTGCGCACCGTCCGAGAGCGTCACCTCCTGCGCGGTGAGGTCGAGCGCGGTCGCGGCGACACCGAGGCGCAGGTCGAGGTCGTGCCCGGCCAGGTCGGCAGGGGTGCGCAGGGCGACCCGGTCCGGCTCCCACTCGGCGGCGAGGACCTGCTTGGACAACGGCGGCCTGTCGTACGGCAGATGGGGCTCCTCGCCGACGAGGGTGAGGGTGCCGTCGTAGCCCTCGCGGCGGAGAGTCTCGGCCGCGGCGAGTCCGGCGGCCGAGGCTCCGACGACGACGATCCGCTTCACCGCTCCACCAGTCGGATGGCCGCGGCCGGGCAGACCGCCACGGCTTCCCGTACGTCGTCGACGAGTTCGGCGCCGGGGTGCTCCTCCAGGAGGATGGCCACACCGTCGTCGTCACGCTGGTCGAAGACGTCGGGGGCGGCCACTACGCACTGCCCGGAGGCGACGCATTTCGGTTCGTCGAGTTCGACCTTCATGGCTGTGTCCTTTGCTCTCTTGTGAGTTGACGTGGAGGTGGTGGTCACCAGGCGACGGGCAGGCAGGCCACGCCGTACGTCGTGCCGGTACGGTCGAACGCCAACTGCTCGACGGGAGCGGCCAGTCGGAGGGTCGGGACGCGGCGGTAGAGGGTGCCGTAGACGACCTGGAGTTCGAGGCGGGCGAGATTCTGGCCGAGGCACTGGTGGGGGCCGTAGCCGAAGGCCTGGTGCCGGCGGGCGGAGCGGGTGATGTCGAGGCGGTCGGCCTCGGGGAAGGCCTCGGGGTCCCAGTTCGCCGCGTGCAGGTCGAAGATCATGCCCTCGCCGGCCTTGATGGTGACGCCGCCGATCTCGATGTCGGCCTTGGCGACCCGGCGGACGCCGGTCTGCACGATGGTGAGGTAGCGCAGGAGTTCGTCGACGGCTCCGGCGATGACCTTGGGGTCGTCCGTGTCGCGCACCATGGCGAGTTGGTCGGGGTGCTGGAGCAGGGCGAGGGTGCCGAGGCTGATCATCGTGGCGGTGGTCTCGTGCCCGGCGATGAGCATGGCGACGCCCATGTGGACGGCCTCGGCACGGGTCATCTCACCGTTCCTCACCCGCTCCGCCATCTCGGAGAGCACACCCTCGCCCGGGGTCTCCAGTTTCAGCCCGATGAGCTTGTCGAGGTAGGCGGCCAACGCCCCGCTCGCCTCCCGCGCCTCCTGGGGCGAGGCGGCGCTGTCGAGCGCGATGCTGCTGCTCCGCTGGAAGAAGTCGTGGTCCTCGTACGGCACTCCGAGCAGTTCGGCGATGACCAGTGACGGGACGGGCAGGGCGAGCGCGGTGAGCAGGTCGGCCGGGTTGGGACCGGCCAGCATGTCGTCGATCAGCTCGTCGACGATCTTCTGGATCGGCGCCCGCATGGCCTCGATGCGCTTGACGAGGAAGGGCGCGTTGACCGTCCGGCGCAGCCGGGTGTGCTCGGGGGCGTCGGTGTTGGTGATCAGTCGCGGGGTGTGCGGGGCGATCTCGGCGCGGTGCGCGTTGACGTAGGGGAAGCCGGGTTCCAGGTCGTCGTCGCTCACGCGCGGGTCGGTGAGCAGGGCGCGCTGGTCGGCGTGGCGGGTGATCAGCCAGGGCGTGGCGCCGTTCCAGATCCGGACCCTGCTGATCGGTTTCCCGTCCCGCAGCCCGTGCACGGCCGGCGGCGGGGCGAGGGGGCAGCGCACGTCCCGCTGCATCGGATATCCGGGGACCGCGGCTGCCGTGTCGGGCGCGGTGCCGGTCAGGGTGTCGGCCATGTCTCTCCTCGGTGGTGGGGGGGCTCCGCGTGGGGCGGGACGCCGGAGGGCGGGGAACGAGGCCTCGATGAGCACATGCAAACAGAGCGGACTGACGACTTCCGGTCAGTTGCCTGACATCGACCTGACGTGATCCAGATCACCCGTCGGCAGTGTTGCCATGAACCGGACAGAGATGTCAGGGAGGGCGAACCAGGTTGAATTACCTGTGAGTTGACGGATGGATGCGCGACGACGGCGACTCGCGGCAGCAACGCGAAAAGGGTGGGGTCACGTCGCCGTGACCCCACCCCGCAGCCCACTGCACAGACTGTCCATATTTGCTGCGCAAAAACTCCTACCGGCGACTCCGCAGCAGCGACCCGAGCGCCAGTCCCGCGCCCGGACCGGCCAGGGCGCCGACCGATGCCCGCCACGCGGGCGACGTCCTCACAACCGGCACGGCAGGTGGACGGGAGGGAATGGGTGAGCGGGCCGGAGGTCCGGAAGCCGCCGCCCGTGCGTGCTCCTCGCCGACGATGGCCAGGAAGCGGCGACCGGTGCGGCTTCCCGACGAACCGGCGATCCACGAGGTGTGGGCCCGGATCCAGTAGCGCCGCCCGGCCTCGCCGGTGAACATCCCGGCGAGCATGTCCCGCAGCAGGCTCTCGCGAATGGTTCCGATCTCGAAGCCCATCCAGGCGTAGTTCATCATGAGGTCGGCATAGACGTGCCGCTTGCGCTCATGCGGATCGGCGATGTCCGTGTCGCCCCAGACGGGCTGGAACAGCGCCATGTCGTCGAGTTCCAGGCGGACGAGTTCGAGGTAGTAGCTGCGGATCCCCTGGACCTGGTCCGCCCTGGCCTGCCGGTTCTGCACGCCCAGGGAGACGGCGACTCCGGCCAACGCGAG
This sequence comes from Streptomyces sp. NPDC050548, assembly GCF_044457385.1. Lineage (NCBI taxonomy): Bacteria > Bacillati > Actinomycetota > Actinomycetes > Kitasatosporales > Streptomycetaceae > Streptomyces > Streptomyces sp. NPDC050548. The sequence goes on along the minus strand of NZ_JBITGV010000010.1, from coordinate 20,177 downwards.
CGCCGAGACGATCGCCGAGGTGAAGCCGTACGCCGCGCCGACCTGGCTGAGCCTGTTCCAGTCCACGCCCTGGGAGTCGGAGAACTCCTCCAGCGCGAAGGGCGACAGCAGCACCACGGCCAGCGCGAGCGCCGCCGCGGCGACCAGCCCCAGGATGCCGCCCACTCGACGCGCCACCCCCGCGGCCGTGGACCCATGACGAACCATCAGGTCAATCCCCCCAGAAGAGCCTGCACCGGTGATCAAGCCGAGCCTGGGGCAGCCTACTTGGGGCCGACGTGCTCGACATCGCCCACCGGCACAACCTCCACCGCCCCTACCCGGCCGCCCTCCCGAGCCAGTACCCGAAGCCCCGGCGCGTGTGGATCAGCGCGGCTCCCTCCTGGTCGACCTTGCGCCGGAGGCGGGAGATCAGCTGCTCCATCGCGTTGTCGCCGCGGAAGTCGCCCCAGACGTACCGGCTGATCTGTTCCTTGGACAGCACCTTGTGCGCGTTGACGAGGAGGTGGCGCAGCAGCCGGTACTCCGCCGGCGTGAGATCGAGCGTGCGCCGGCCGCGCCGCGCCTGGCAGGTGGTGTCGTCCAGGACCAGGTCGGCGTAGTGCAGCGCACCGTCCCGGCCGCCACCCCTGGTACGCAGTAACACCTGGATACGGGCGAGCACTTCGGCGATCCGGAACGGCTTGGTGACGTAGTCCCGCTCCCCCGCGCCCAGTTCGGGCAGCAGCTTGTCCAGGGCGTCCCAGGCGGTGAGCAGCAGGACGGGCGGGCGGTGCGCGACGAGTCGGCCGCCCTGCTCAAGGGCGTCCATCTCCGGCAACTCCGCGTCGATGACGACGAGTTCGAATCGTTGCTCCGCCAGCCGCGACACCACTTCGGTGCCACTGCCGGCCGTCCCGATCCGGTAGCCGGCCAACTCCAGCGTGGTGGAGAGGAGTTCGGCGTTGTCCGGCTCGTCCACGGCGACGAGCAGGTGTTGCCCGCCACCGCGGGCGAGTGATCGTGTCTCACTGATGCTGCCGTACGTGGACATGCGCTCAGCCTACCGTCCTGCTTGCCTGACTCAAGCAATATCCATTCGATTGCTTGACTCAAGTAAGTCACATATGCTTGCCTAACTCAAGGAAGCCCGACTGTGCGGACGGGCAACGGAAAGCAGGAGCACCCAACTGAGCCCTCGCTCCACCAGAGCCGGGGCCGCCTTGAGCGGAAGGCGGCCCCGCGCCGAACCCGTGGGGACGGGGGTCGGCGCTGTCCCGGACCCGGTCGTCGGCCACTCCCCCAGATCGGCGCCGGGTCCGTGGACACATTGCCTCGCGTAGGGGTGTCAGACGGTTTTCCGGCGGGTCCGGAACAGGCTGATGCCCGCCCCGAGCGAGACCGCGCCCATGCCGACGCCGGTCAGTACGGCCTGCGGGCCGTCGGCCACGAAGGGCGCGGCAACGGCGACGACCAGGTTGAACAGGAACAGGGACCACAGCACGGGTCTCGACGCGAGCAGCGGCTTCATGAATGGTTTCCTCCGGATCGAACAGACTTGGATCTTGGTTGACGTGGTGCTTCAACGATTCCGTCGTCCGTCCGACGACACGAGGGAGTGCTCTCCCGGACCCGTGGTGGAACGGTCTCCCGGGCCCGTGGTGGAGTGGGCTGCACCCGTGCCGCGCGGCCCGCGCGCCCGGGCCGTTGCGCCTAACCTGATCTCCATGCGCGCAACCCTGCGGCAGGCGGGCCGGGCGACACTCCAGCTGGTCGTCTCCGCCGCGATGGCCTTCGGGTCGTACATCTTCATCACCGTGCTCCTGATCACCGCGATCCTCACGGTCACGGTGGTCGGCGCGTTCATGCTGCCCGAGACCGTGCTGCTGATACGGCGGATCGCCGGGGCCAAACGGCAGCAGGCGGGCGCCTGGACCGGGCGGAAGATCCCCGAGGCGTACCAGCCCCTGAACGGCACCGTCCGGGAGCGGCTGCGCACGGCGGTCCGCGACCCGAGCACGCTGACCGACTTCCGCTGGATGGTCGCGTACTACGCCTACGGCGTGCTGCCCGTGCTGATGCTGCCGTTGTGGCCGCTGGGTCTGGTCGTCGACGGGGTGTGGTGCGGGCTGCTGCGCCGCGAGGCCGTCGTCCTGCCGTTGATCAGCCGGCTCGCGGACCTGGACGCCGAGTGGTCGACCGCCCTGCTGAAGCCCTCGCCGAAGGCCCAACTGGCTGTCAGGGTCGAGGAGTTGGTGCAGACCCGGGCGGGCGCGATCGCCGCGCACGGGGCCGAACTGCGCCGGATCGAGCGGGACCTGCACGACGGGACGCAGGCCCGGCTGGTGTCACTGTCGATGCGCATCGGGCTCGCCAAGCGGGCCTACGACCAGGACCCGGCGGCGGCCCGCAGGATGCTCGACGAGGCGCAGACGCTGGCCGAGGAGGCGCTGACGGATCTGCGGCACGTCGTCCGCGCGATCCATCCGCCGATCCTCACCGACCGCGGCCTGGTCGGCGCGGTGCGCGCGCTGGCCGCCAGCAGCGCGCTCGGTGTCAGCGTGACCGTGGACGGGCTGACCGACGGCCACGACGGGCCGCGCGCCCCGGCGGCGGTGGAGGCGGCGGCGTACTTCGTGATCGCCGAGTCCCTGACCAACGCGGCCAAGTACAGCGGCGCCGACCGCGCCGAGGTCCATCTCGCCCGCGCCCGCACCGGACTGCGCGTCCAGGTGCGCGACGAGGGCCGGGGCGGCGCCGACGAAGCGGGCGGATCGGGGCTGTTGGGCATGCAGCGCCGGGTCGCCGCGCTCGACGGCAGTGTGACTGTGACCAGCCCCGTGGGGGGACCTACCGTGATCGAAGTGGAGCTGCCGTGCGTCTGGTGAGCGTAGTTGAGGCGGAGCTGACATGAGGGTCGTGATCGCCGAGGACAACGCCCTGCTGAGGGAGGGTCTGGTCCTCCTGCTGACGTCGGCCGGGCACGAGGTCGTGGCCGTCGCGGGCAGCGGGCCCGAGGTGCTGCCCGCGTTGCTCCAACACCGGCCGGACGTGGCCGTGTTGGACGTGCGGATGCCACCCGGTTTCCGCGACGAGGGGCTGCGGGCCGCGCTGGAGGCACGGGAGAAGATTCCGGGGCTGCCGGTGCTGGTGCTGTCGCAGTACGTGGAAGAGTCGTACGCCGCCGAGCTGTTGGGCGTCGGGGCGAGCGGGGTCGGCTATCTGCTCAAGGACCGGATCGGCCGCGTGGACGAGTTCCTCGACGCGCTGGACCGGGTCGCGGCCGGCGGTACGGCGCTCGACCCCGAGGTGGTGACCGAGCTGCTCACCCGGCGCCGTAATTCACCGCTGGACTCGCTGACCCCGCGCGAGCGCGAGGTGCTGAAGCTGATGGCGGAGGGCCACGACAACACGACGATCGCCAAGACCCTGGTCGTCACCGAGCGCGCGGTCAGCAAGCACATCGGCAATGTGTTCCTGAAGCTGAGCCTGCCGCCGAGCGACAGCGGGCACCGCCGGGTGCTGGCCGTGCTGGCGTATCTGCAGAACGTGTGACATGCGCGCCGCCGGTCGTGCCAGGGGATGACACGGCCGACGGCGCGTACTGCGTTCTCAGTAGCCGCGAGTGTCGGCAGCCGCACGACGACGGGACGGGGGTCCGGCCGCGAGTCTGGGTCGGTCCCCGAGAGCAGATGTGGAGCACTCCGTCCCGTGGCCATTTTTCTCCATCGACTGGGCCAGGCGACTTCCGGCCGCCTTGGTCGGTCACCCTGTTCCGGGACCGGCTTCGGGCTCGCGGCGGCCGTGCTGCTCGACGCCTTCGTCGTCCGGATGGCGATCGTGCCCGCCGTACTGGCGCTGCTGGGCCGGGCCGCCTGGTGGCTGCCGCGCCCGCTGGACCGGCTGCTGCCGAACATCGACGTCGAGGGCGAGGCACTCACCCGCAACACACCCGCGGCCCCCGCCGTCCCCGAACCGGTACCGGTCACCCGTGCCTGACTCCGCCACTCCCCCGACGGGCCGTCCGCAGAGCATGACGCGGGCGGCCCCGCCGCCTGTCCCCGGACCCCACCGGCGGGACCCGGCCCCAGGTCAGGACCGGGCATCGCCGACCATGGCCACAGGAGACCCACCGGAGACACCGATGCAGCACAGCTGGCAGCGCTACGCGGACGAGCACATCCGCACCGTCGACACCATGTCGGCGGTGCTGCTGTTCGCCATGTTCCTCTTCGGCAGCGAGCTGAACGTGCCGCGCGGTCCCGGGCCCGACGCGGTGGCCCCCACGATCGCGCTCGCCACGGTCTCCTGCGCGGCCCTGTTCTGGCAGCGGACCCGCCCCCGCGCGGTCGTCGCCGTCACGGCGGTCGCCGCCGCCGGGGCCGCCGCGCTGGGCTGCCTCCTCACCCCGCTGATGCTGGGGCCGCTGATGCTGGCCCTGTACCGGCTGGCCGTCCTCACCCGCCGCCGGACGGCCCGCCGCTACTTCCTCGCGTCGGTCGTGCTGGTGGTGACCACGGCGACGCTGATGGACCCGGTGCATCACCCCTGGCCGTTCAAGACGGTCGGCCCGGCCGCCTGGCTGTTGCTGCCGGTCGTCGCCGGGAACGCGCTCCGGCTGCGGGACGCCTACCTGGAGGCCGTACAGGCGCGCGCCGAGTACGCCGAGCGCAGCCGCGAGGAGGAGGCCCGGCACCGGGTGGCCGAGGAACGGATGCGCATCGCGCGGGAGTTGCACGACGTCGTCGCCCACCATCTCGCCCTGGCCCACGCCCAGGCCGGCACCGCCGCCCACCTGGCGCGCACCCACCCCGACCATGCGCAGAAGATCCTGAGCGAGCTGGCCGGTACGACGTCCTCCGCGCTGCGCGAGATGAAGGGCACGGTGGGTCTGCTGCGCCGGGCCGACGATCCATGCGCGCCGCTGGCCCCGAGTCCGGGGCTGGCCCAACTCGCCGAGCTGACCGGCGCGTTCACCGCCGCCGGACTCACGGTCACCGTCACCACGGAGGGCGAACGGCGCCCGCTGTCACCCGGGGTGGACCTGACGGCGTACCGGATCGTGCAGGAGGCGCTCACCAACGTCAGCAAGCACGCCACGACCGGGTCGGCCCAGGTGCGGCTGCGCTACTCCCACGACCGGCTGACCGTCACCGTGTCCGACGACGGCCCGGGGACGACGACCGTCCCGGCGCCGCCCCCGGGCCAGGGCTTCGGACTGATCGGGATGCGGGAGCGCGCCCGGTCGGTCGGCGGTGCCCTGCGGGCCGGGCACCGGGTCGAGGGCGGCTTCGAGGTCACCACCGAACTGCCGCTGTACCCCAGCGCCCCCGAACCGGAAGAAAGAACCCGATGACCATCCGTGTGCTGCTCGCCGACGACCAGGCCCTGCTGCGGGCCACCTTCCGGATCCTGATCGACACCTGCGAGGGCATGGAGGTGGTCGGCGAGGCGGCCGACGGCGCCGAGGCGATCGCGCTGGCCGCTGAACACCGCCCCGACCTCGTCCTGATGGACATCCGGATGCCCGGCACCGACGGCCTGACCGCCACCACCGCCATCTGCGCCGACCCGGCGCTGTCCGGCACGCGTGTCCTGATCCTCACCACCTTCGAGGTCGACGAGTACGTGGCACAGGCGCTGCGGGCGGGCGCAAGCGGTTTCCTCGGCAAGGACGTCACCGCCGAGGCACTGCTCGCCGGCATCCGTACGGTCGCGTCCGGCGAGTCCCTGCTCTCTCCGCTCGCCACCCGCACCCTGATCAGCCGTTTCCTGGCCACGCCCGCGCCGAGCGCCCGGCTGGCGACGCCCGACCGGCTGGGCGTCCTCACCGCCCGGGAACGGGAGATCATGGCCATGGCCGCCGAGGGGCACTCGAACGACGAGATCGCCGAGCAGCTGTACGTCAGCCCGCTGACCGTCCGCACCCATGTGCACCGCGCGATGACCAAGCTGGACGCCCGCGACCGGGCCCAACTCGTCGTGATGGCCTACCAGTCGGGGCTGGCGCAGGCACCGCCACCGTCCGGTCCCGCGCTCTGACGCAGGCCGCGTTCGCAGAGTCGCCTGCCTGCCGACGACGCCCGGCACGCTCACCCACTGCCCTGAGGGCGTGGGACGTGCCCCTCTCGCCCCGGAGCCCACACCGGAAGCGGCGAGGCCCGCCCTCAGGCAGACGACGGAACTTCGCGGACAGGACCTGGCGCCCGTTCAGGCGAACCCCCCGCCGAAAAGGCGTGCCGCCCCCGCTCTCCGTCGACACCTGTGGCGTGCCCCTCCCCCGCATCGCACCCATGCTCGCCACCCCCGGCGCCCTCCCGCCCGCCGGGCAGGACGCTCGCTGGGCCTACGAGACCAAGCAGGACGGCCAGCGCGTCCTGGTGTATCTCCCCGGCGACGGCAGCGTCCTGCTGCGCGCCCGCTCCGGTGCGGACATCACCGGCGCCTATCCCGAACTTCTGTCCCTGGGGCGCGAGTTGGGCGGCGCGCGGGCGATCCTGGACGGTGAGGTGCTGGCCCTGGACGAACAGGGGCGCGCCGACTTCCAGTTGCTGCAGAACCGGATGGGCCTGGCCGCATCGCCCGCACTCGCGGCACACCGAGCCGTGAACACCCCTGTCCATCTGGTGCTGTTCGACGTCCCGCACCTCAACAGGCCGCTCCTGGCCCTCGCTTACTCCGACCGCCGCACCGAGCTGGAGCGACTGGACCTGCACGGCCCGAACTGGTCAACTCCCGCCGCGCTCACCGGACATGGCGCCGAGGCGCTGCGGGCCACGCGTGAGCACGGGCTGGAGGGCCTGGTCTGCAAGCGGCTGGACTCGGTGTACGAGCCGGGGGTGCGTTCCCGGGCCTGGATCAAGATCCGTAATCTGCGCAGCGAGGACGTGCTGGTCGGCGGGTGGGTGCCGGGCAAGGGGCGGTTGTCCGGTCTGCCTGGCGCGGTGCTGGTGGGGCAGCGCGCGGGCGGGCGGCTGCGGTACGTCGGCAATGTGGGCACGGGCTGGAGCGAGGCCGAACGCGCTGAACTCGCCGCGCTGTTGGGGGCCGCCGCGACCGACAGCTGCCCCTTCGATCCGGTGCCTGCGGTGGCCGGGGCGCGCTGGGTGGTGCCCCGGCTGGTCGGCGAGGTCCGCTACAGCACCCGTACCCGGGCCGGGTTGCTGCGGCAGCCGTCCTGGCTGCGGCTGCGGCCCGACCTGGCACCGGAGGAGTCGGCCGCCGACCTGCCCGACAGCCGATGAACTTGCGTAGATCAAGTATTGGGCGCCGTGTCACCATCGTGACACCTCAACCCCTTGGCGCGTACATGAAAAGTAGGGACTCTGAAAGCCCTTTCCATCCCACAGCCGCCGGGCTGCGCCCGAGAGGAGGACGCGTTGTCGTCCCAGAAGTCCCGAACCCGCCGCGGAAGGTGGCTCGCCGGTCTCGGCGGTGCCGCCGTGCTCGTCGTCGCCTTCCCCTCCGCCGCCTTCGCCGCCCCGCCCGCGGCACTGCCCGCGAACGCCGAGACGGCCGAGAAGACGTATCTGCCCGCCTTCGACTACGACACGGACGGCTGCTATCCGACGCCCGCGATCGGCCCCGACGGCACCATCAACGGCGGCCTGAACCCCACGGGTTCGCTCAGCGGCGAGTGCCACGACGCCTCGGACCTCGACAACACCAACAGCTACTCGCGCTACAAGTGCAACAACGGCTGGTGCGCGTACATGTACGGCCTGTACTTCGAGAAGGACCAGGCCATCGCCAACTCCAGCATCGGCGGGCACCGCAACGACTGGGAACACGTCGTGGTGTGGGTGCAGAACGGCACGATCCAGTACGTGTCGACGTCCAACCACGGCTCGTTCACCGTGCACGCGGCCTCCGAGGTCCGCTTCGACGGCACGCACGCCAAGATCGTCTACCACAAGGACGGCATCGGCACGCACGACTTCCGCCTCGCGAACTCGAACGACGAGCCGCCGGAGAACGACAAGCACACCTGGCAGTACCCGCCGCTCGTCGGCTGGAACGGCTACCCGGCGGGCCTGCGCGACAAGTTGAGCGCCTACGACTTCGGCAGCGCGAACTTCGGACTCAAGGACGCCAACTTCGTGGCCCACCTCACCTCGGCGAAGCCTTCCGGAATCACGTTCGACCCCGCCGCCTGACGGTACCGTCCACAGGGCACCATCGTTCTCAGGGCTCCCGGGACCATCTCGACCCCGGGAGCCCGAGAGGACGGAACGTGGCAGCTGAACGCAGGGTCTCGCGGCGGGCTCTCCTGATCGCGCTGGGCATCGCCGGAGCGACGGCCATCCCCGCGGGTGCACAGGGCCCGGCCCCCGGGAACGGATACACCATGCCCACCCTCACCTTCGACGACCCGGCCACCCAGCACCGGCTCGGTGACCTCTACTCGTCCGCGCTCAGGTCCGTGTCCGGCGCCAACACCATCGGCGCGGACCGCTCGGTGTACGACAGGGCCGGACTGCTCAGCTATCCGCCCGGAACGGTCGTCCGGGCCGGCGGCGGCTATCCCGCACCCCAGCGCTGGACGCGGGACGCGGCCGTCAACGCGTGGAGCGGGGTCAGCCTGCTGGCGCCGGAGGTCGCCCGCAACACCCTGTGGTCCGTGGTCGACCGGACGCGGGACGGGCTCGTCGTCCAGCAGGACAACCAGTGGTGGGACCAGATCGTGTGGGTCCTGGCCGCCCACCACCACTACCTGGTCACCGGCGACCGCGACTTCCTCGCCCAGGCCCACGACACGTCCGCGCGCACCCTCGCGGCCCGCCGCGCCCAGCACCTCAACCCCTCGCTCGGCCTCTTCGAGGGCCCGGGCTTCATGAACGACGGCATCTCCGGCTACCCCAGCCCGCCCGCATCGACCTCGGTCCACTCGTCCTTCGTCCTGGACCACCCGCACACCGACAAACTGATGTGCCTGTCGACCAACTGCCTCTACTACGGCGCCCATCTCGCCCTCGCCGCCATGTCCGAGGCCCTCGGCCGCCCCGTACAGGCCGCCTCCCTGCGCTCGGACGCCGAGCAGCTGCGCACGGCGATCGACCGCCACCTGTGGCGCGCGGACGCCGGCACCTACGGCTACCTCGTCCACGGCGAGGGCCCCCTCGCCGGACACCTCGACACCTCGCAGGAGGGCGCGGGACTGGCCCTCGCCGTCCTCCTCGGCGTCGCCGACACCGAACGGGCCGGCCGGATCCTCGACGCCACGCACTGGCAGCCGTACGGCATCGTCAACGTCTGGCCGCACTTCCCGCGCTTCGACGACCGGCGTCCGGGGCGGCACAACGTGATGGTGTGGCCGATGGTGCACGGGCTGTACGGCCAGGCCGCGGCCGACGCCGGCCGCACCGAACCGTTCGCCCTCGCCGTGGACATCCTCGCCGGTCTGACCGCCACGAGCGGCGGCTTCTACGAGCTGTACAACTCGGTGACCGGTGCCGTGGACGGCGGCTGGCAGGGCGGTGCCAGTGGCCACGCGAACCACTTCGTGTCCCAGCCCGACCAGACCTGGTCGGCGACGGCGTATCTGCGGCTGATCCACGACGGCCTGTTCGGTCTGACGTTCACGGACGGGTCGCTACGGCTGCGCCCGTGTCTGCCCCCGGCCTGGGGCGCGGTGAGTCTGCGCGGGCTGCGGTACCGGGGCATGACGCTGGACGTCACGCTGAGCGGCGGCGGGAGCCGGGTGGGGTCGTGCACGGTGGACGGGCGGCCGGGGGAACCCGTCGTGGCCGCCGACGGGCGGGGGCACCGCGCGATCTCGGTCGTGCTGACGGAGTGAGCGTGGGCGCTCCGCCGGTGGGGCCGTGATGGGTTCTCAGGTGTAGGACCACAGGTGGGTGCTTCTTCCGTCTCCGGTCGGATCTGCCGTCGGGCCGTGACACCTAGCGTGCTGGGCATGGACATGAGCGGAACGCTGGAAGAGGCTTTAGAGCGACTGCATTCCACCGGACCTGAGCGCAACGGCTGGCTCAGCAACCACGCCCCGATGGTCGCCGAGGCGCTCGCCGCGCACGGGCGGGCCGGGGCCGTCCACCACTGGCTGGATCTCTACCGGGACAAACTGGAGGACTTCCCCGATCCGGTGGACCCCGTCACTGACGACAACTGGCTCTCGGCGCTGGGTGATCCGCGCCGAGCCGCCGACTGGATCGACCACTTCTCCCGCTCCCTCGCCGAACACCCCTGGCGGAGCGTCCTCGCCGTGTGGTGGCCGCGTCTGCTGCCCGGCATCTCCGCGGGCGCCACCCATCCCGTCATCCGGGTCGGTCATGCCGTACGGGCCCTCGGTGCGGACGAGAACGAGCCCCGGCTCACGGAGCTGGCGCACGGTCTGGGCTACTGGGCCGCGCGGTACCAACCCGTGTCGGGCATCGCGCCGTCGCCCGGTGGCCGCAGCGCCGCGGACTCCCTCGACGCCGTGCCGCCGATCGTCCAGGGTCCGGCCGGCTTCCGGGCCAGGCTGGACGCCGTACGCCGACTGCCCGTCTGGGCGGACGAGGTGAGCGATCCGGACGCGGCGCGGGAGCGGCTCACGGAGTTGGTGCGTGCGGCCACGCATCGCTACGCCACGCACGGGCACGGCGAGCCGACCATGCTGGTGCACGCGGCGACGGCGCCCAACGCGGTGCTGCGCACTCTCGACGCGCTGCCCCGGGAGCTGTGGGCGCCGAGCCTGCGGGCAGCGTGGACGGCGTCGGCGGCGGTCACCGCGATGTACACCCCGAGTGAGCCGATCGGGTACACGACGTCACGGCGCCTCACCGCCGAGGAGGTGCTCGAACTGGCTGTCGCCCATGGCGACGAACATGTCATCAAGTTCACGGACACCGCCCTGGACGTGGGGGACGAAACGGCGCTGGTCGCCGCGGTGCGGGCCGTGGAGATCAGCGAGCCCCTGGTCTGATTCGGGGGGTACGAGGGGTTTGAATTGACGGGTGCGGCATCGGGGTGCGTGCCGGACGGTCTATCGTGGCCGCATGTCCGTGCCCGAACTGATCCGAATCGTCTCCCGCGACTCGCCCATGGCGCTGGCCCAAGTGGAGCGTGTCCGCGCCGAGTTGGCCGTCCTTCATCCACAGGTGCGCACCGAGGTCGTGCCGGTGAAGACGACCGGCGACAAGTGGATGGGCGACCTGTCCGCCGTCGAGGGCAAGGGGGCGTTCACCAAGGAGGTGGACGCCGCGCTGCTCGCGGGTGAGGCGGATCTCGCGGTGCACTGCATGAAGGACGTGCCCGCCGACCGGCCGCTGCCCGCCGGTACGACGTTCGCCGCGTTCCTGAAGCGGGACGACATCCGTGACGCCCTGGTCCACCCGGGCGGGCTGACCCTCGACGAGCTGCCGGCCGGTACCCGGGTCGGCACCTCGTCGGTCCGCCGGGTCGCGCAACTGGCCGCCACTCACCCGGAGTTGGAGTGCGTGCCGTTCCGCGGCAACGTGAACCGGCGGCTGGAGAAGCTCGCGGCGGGCGAGGCGGACGCGCTGCTGGTCGCGATGTCGGGCCTGGAGCGCATCGACCGGACGGACGTGGCCACCGAGGTGCTGTCCGCCGAGGCGATGATGCCGCCGATCGGCGCGGGCATCCTCGCCCTGCAGTGCCGTGAGGGCGACACCGACGTCATCGACACGATCAGCGGTCTCGGTCACCCCGAGACACATCGCGAGGCGACGGCGGAGCGCATGTTCCTGCATGTCCTCCAGGGGCACTGCAACAGCCCGATCGCCGGGTACGCCCAGGTCGACCGGAGCGGTGAACTGTCGCTGCGCGCCTGTGTGTTCACCCCGGACGGCAAGACCCGGCTCAACGCCCACGAGTGGGCGGGACGGCTGGACCCGGCGACGCTCGGCACGTCGGTGGCGGTGGCGCTGCTGCGGCAGGGCGCCCGCGAGATCATCGACGGCATCCCGCACTGACGCCTGAACGGTTCAGGGGGTACCGGGCTCCGCCTGGTCGCGGAGGAACTTGCTCACCTGGTGCGCCAGACCGTCCCGCCCGGCACCGGCCGCGACGGCCTCCTCGCACAGACCGATCCCGCCCGCCCACAGGCGCCGCTCGGTCCACTCCTCCTCGACCCGCAGCTGCACCTGTACGTCGACCTGGGTCAGGGAGGCCTCCGGGCCGGCCGCGTACAGGACGGCGGTGGCGCGGCGCAGCGGATAGACGTCGAAGCCCTCGATGAACTGCGAGCTGCGCCAGTCGATGAAGGCGCTCTCGCCGTCCGGGCCGACCCTGATGTCGATCTGCCCGTCCTCCAGGTGGATGCCGAGGTGCCGGGAGCCGCGGTTCTCGACGGTGACACGGAGAGTGAAATACGTCAGCCCTTCGGCGGCGTCGTCGCGTCCGCGCGGCGGCTCGGCAGCCGCCAGGCTGTGGACGCGGACACGCAGACCGGCATGTTCGTCGTACTCGTGCCAGTCCCCGACCACGTTCGGCTCGTACACAATGCACCCTCTCGACCTCAGAGAGCTGCTTCCTATCTGTGTGTTCAGCGCACTGTCAAATGAGCAGAATGCGCTGTGGCCAGCGTTTTCGCCCGCTTGATCACTGATCAAGCCGTGCGCAGGAACAATCCGCTTTTCGGCCATCGAACCGCGGTCGGGGGCGTGCCGCACATCACGTCCCCGACAAGATCAGCGGGCCAGCCGTCCGAGGAGCGAGGAGGCGGCGGCGATGCCGAGCGCGGCGGCCACCAGCAGGACGGCGAAGTCGGTGCCCACATGCGACGGGGTGCCGAGCAGCAGCCCGCGCAGGGCGTCCACTTCGTAGCTGAGCGGGTTCGCCTTGCTCACCGCCTGCAGCCAGCCGGGCATGATCGCCACCGGGTAGAGGGCGTTGGAGCCGAAGAACAGCGGCATGGTGATGGCCTGTCCGAAACCCATCAGCCGGTCCCTGCTGAGCACGATGCCGGCGATGGTCATCGACAGACAGGAGAAGAAGGCCGACCCGAGGATCACGATCGCCCCGACACCGATCAGCTTCAGCGGGTTCCAGGTCAGCGCGACTCCGAGGATCGCGGCGATCACGACCACGACGACGGCCTGGATCAGCGACTTCACCCCGGCCGCGAACGCCTTGCCGGTGATCAGTGCCGAGCGCGGGGTGGGGGTGACGAGGAGCTTGTTGAGGATGCCCGCGTCGCGTTCCCAGATGATCTGGATGCCGTAGAAGATGGCGATGAACATCGCGGACTGGGCGATGATGCCCGGGGCGAGGTAGTCGATGTAGGGGATGCCGCCGGTGGGGATCGCCTTGATGCGGGTGAAGGTCTGGCCGAAGATCAGGAGCCAGAGCGCCGGTTGGACGGCTCGGGTGTACAACTCGGTGCGGTCGTGGCGGAGTTTCTGGAGTTCGACCGCGCACATCGCGATGACGCGGGCGGGCAACAGGCGCCAGCCGGACCGGGGTTGGGGCGGGGTGAGCAGCAGGTTCAGGTCGTACTCGGGGGCGGGGTCAGCCGACGCGGTTCGCGGTGCGGCGGGTGCTTCGGACATCGCGGAAACCTCCTGACTGGTCTTCGAGACCGCTGCCGGCGATGTCCCGGAAGACGTCCTCAAGGGTGGGCAGCGGATCGGTGGCGGGGGCGCCGTCGGCGCGGCGGCGTTCGCCGAGGCCCTCGCGGAGCTGGACCGGGGTGCCCAGGGCGCGGATGCGGCCGCGGTGCATCAGGCCGACGCGGTCGCAGTACTGGTCGGCCTCGTCCATGTAGTGGGTGGTGACCAGGACGGTCATGCCGGTGGCCTCGCGCACGGCGTTGATGTGCTCCCACACGCTGGTGCGGGCGATCGGGTCGAGGCCGATGGTGGGCTCGTCGAGGATGAGCAGGCGGGGCGCGCTGACCAGCGCCTGCGCGAGTTCCAGGCGGCGGACCATGCCGCCGGAGTAGGTGTTGGCCAGCCGGTCGGCAGCGTCGGTGAGGTCGACGGCCCGCAGCGCCTGGGCGACGCGGGCGGCGCGTTCTCTGCGGGGGACGTCGAAGACGCGGGCGAAGAGTGCGACGTTCTCGCGGCCGGTGAGCCCGCTGTCGGCGGACAGCTGCTGCGGGACGTAGCCGAGCATGCGGCGCACCGACATCTGTTCCTTGGCCGTGTCGTGGCCGAAGACGTGGACCATGCCCGCCGGGACCGGGAGCAGGGTGGTGATACAGCGGATGGCCGTGGTTTTCCCGGCTCCGTTGGGGCCGAGCAGTCCGAAGACCTCGCCCTCCCCCACGGACAGGTCGAGCCCGTCCACCGCGGTGGTCTCGCCGAAGGAGTAGGCGAGCCGGGTGCAGCTGACGGCTGCGGACCGCTCGGTGGCAGTGTCGATGGACTGCGTCATGAGTCCTCGGCCTCCTTGTGCAGATTGACGGCCAGTTGGTGCAGGGCCGGGATCGCCGCGCGCAGCGCGTCCCGGTCCGCCTGGTCGAGACGGTCGACCTGACTGCGGACGAGAGCGGCGCGCCGTGCGTGCCAGTCGCCGAGGCGGGTCTTGGCCGTCTCGGTGAGCTGGAGGCGGGCGGCGCGCCGGTCGGCGGGGTCCGTCTCGCGGATCATGAAGCCGTCCCGGACGAGCTGGTTGACGAGGGTCGACACCGAGTTGCTCGCGAGGAACAGCTCCTTGGCCGCCTCCGAGATGCCGATGCCGGGCCGGACCTCGACCAGGCGCAGCAGCTCCACCTCGGCACCGCGCAGCCGCGGCAGGGTCATCTCGCTGCGCAGCCGCCTGCGGATCAGCCGCTGGACACCGACGAGCGCGTCGGCCAGCTCCTCCGGGAAGTTCTCCGTCTCCACACCCCGAGATTACCTCTTTAGCAGAGGTAACTAACCCAAAAGGATGGTCAAGACCCCCGCTCGGGAGGCAGCGGAACCGATTCCGGTTGGACACTGAAGGGGAGACCGGTGGCCGCCGGTCCAGGAGATCGGAACGCGACTGCCATGAACCACAACAGGAATCCGTCCCTCGGTGAGCCGGACGCCGTCTCCACCCGTTCGATGTTCGGCGCCCCCTGCTGGGTGAGTCTCACGAGCCGCGACGTGGAGACCACCGAGGCGTTCTACGAGGCCGTGTTCGGCTGGAAATGGCGCTCGGCCCGGCTCGGCGACCAGTTCCGGATCGCCACGGCGAACGACATTCCGGTGGCCGGGCTGGGCGCGGTGGCCTCCATGTGGCAGATCGCGGTGGCCTGGACGCCGTACTTCGCCGTGCCGGACGCGGATGTGGCCGCGGCCCGGGTCCGCGAGCGCGGCGCCACGGTCGCCGTGGGCCCGCTCTCCTTCCCGCCCGGCCGCGCGGCCCTGCTCGGTGACCGGGACGGCGCGACCTTCGGCGTCTGGGAGGGCGACCTCATGGGCGGCTGGGAGACCTGGCGCCGCTCGGCCCCGGCCTTCGTCCGGCTGCACACCCGCGACGCCTTCGACGCGGCGATCTTCTACGGCGAGGTCCTCGACTGGGCGTCGGCGGACCCGGCGAGCTGCGAGGTCCGGTACGAGGGCGGCGAGGTCGTCCTGCGCAGCGGCGGCAATGTCGTGGCGCGGATCGAGTCGGGCGCGCTGGAGGCGGCGCCCGACCCGACCGTCCGCCCGCACTGGCAGGTCCACTTCGCGGTCTCGGACATCCGGTCCTGCGCCCGGGTCGCGGCGTCGCACGGCGGGAGCATCCTGCGCGAGAACGACCACGAGGCCGTGCTGCGCGACCCGGACGGCGCCCAGTTCACGGTGACCTCGCGCGAGACTCCTTGACGCTCGGCGCCGGGCGGGCCGCGCATGTGGGCTTTTGCCCGTGCGGCCAGTGTGGGCACCTCCCACGCCCTCAAGGCAGTTGGGGCGCGTGCCGCGCCCGGGCGTCGCGGAGCTGGGGGTGCCCCCTCTGGGGGAGGGACTCTGCGGACACGGCCTTGCCCCCTGACACTCAGCGCCGGGCGGGCCGTGACAGCAGCACGAGGCTCCGGGCCTCGACCACCATCTCCGTGTCGGCCTTGTGTTCCGTCTCGTCCGGGGTGCCCTGCGGCTCGGCGGTGTCGATCAGGGTCGTCCAGCGCTCGCCGTAGGTGAGGTCCGGGAGACGGAAGTCGACGGGCTCCCAGTAGCTGTTGAGCAGGAGCAGGAAGGAGTCGTCGACGACGGGCCCGCCGTGCGGGTCGCGTTCGGCGATGGCGTCGCCGTTGAGGAAGACGCCCACCGAGTGCGCGTCGGAGCGCTGCCAGTCGCGGTCGGTCATCTCGCGGGCGTCGGGCAGCAGCCACACCAGGTCGGGCAGCGGCTGTCCGGGGTGCACGGCGGTCTCGCCGCGGAAGAACCGGCGCCGGCGCAGCACGGGATGGGCGGCGCGCAGCCCGATGACGTACCGCGTGAAGGCGGCGAGTTCACGCTGCTCGTCGGTCAACTCCCAGTCGATCCAGGAGACTTCGTTGTCCTGGCAGTAGGCGTTGTTGTTCCCGCGCTGGCTGCGGCCCAGTTCGTCGCCGTGGCCGAGCATCGGGATGCCCTGCGAAAGGAGCAGCGTGGCAAGGAAGTTGCGCTGCTGACGGGCGCGCAGTTCCAGCACGGCGGGGTTGTCCGTCTCCCCCTCCGCGCCGCAGTTCCAGGACCGGTTGCCGCTCTCACCGTCCCGATTCCCTTCCCCGTTGGCCTCGTTGTGCTTGTCGTTGTACGAGACCAGGTCGCGCAGGGTGAACCCGTCGTGCGCGGTGACGAAGTTGACGCTGGCGCGCGGCCGTCGCCGGCTGTGCTGGTACAGGTCGGAGGAACCGGTGAGCCGGGACGCGAACTCGCCGAGCGTATGCTCGCCGCCCCGCCAGAAGTCCCGTACGGCGTCCCGGTACTTGCCGTTCCACTCCGACCACAGCGGCGGAAAGTTGCCGACCTGGTAGCCGCCCTCCCCCACGTCCCACGGCTCGGCGATGAGCTTGACGCGGCTGATCACCGGGTCCTGCTGGATCAGGTCGAAGAACGCCGACAGCCGGTCCACCTCGTGGAACTGCCGGGCCAGCGTGGCCGCGAGGTCGAAGCGGAAGCCGTCGACGTGCATCTCTGTGACCCAGTAACGCAGCGAGTCCATGACGAGCTGAAGGACGTACGGGTGCCGCATCAGCAGGCTGTTCCCGGTGCCCGTCGTGTCGTAGTAGTGGCCCCAATCACCGTCCACCAGACGGTAGTAGGAGGCGTTGTCGATGCCCCGGAAGGAGAGCGTGGGGCCCTTCTCGTTGCCCTCGGCGGTGTGGTTGTAGACGACGTCGAGGATCACTTCGAGTCCGGCGGCGTGCAACGCCTTCACCATGGACTTGAACTCGCTGACCTGCTGCCCGCGTTCGCGGTGCGCGGCGTAGGCGTTGTGGGGCGCGAAGAAGCCGATGGTGTTGTAGCCCCAGTAGTTGGAGAGTCCGCGGTCCTGGAGCACCCCGTCCTGCACGAACTGGTGCACCGGCATCAGCTCGACGGCGGTCACCCCGAGCGACACGAGATGGTCGACGACGGCCGGGTGCGCGAGTCCCGCGTAGGTGCCCCGGAGTTCTTCCGGGACCTCCGGGTGGGTGCGGGTCAGCCCCTTCACATGGGCCTCGTAGATCACGGTGTCGGCGTAGGAGCGGCGGGGCGGGCGGTCGTCGCCCCAGTCGAAGGCGGGGTCGGTGACCACACCGAGCATGCCGTGCCCGGCACTGTCGCCGGAGGCGGGTCCGGCCGAACGCTCGTACAGCGAGGGGTCGTTGTCGATCTGACCGTCCACGGCCCGCGCGTACGGGTCGAGGAGCAGCTTCGCCGGGTTGCAGCGGTGTCCGAGGGTCGGCTGCCACGGGCCGTGCACCCGGTAGCCGTAGCGCTGCCCGGGACCGATGCCCGGCAGATAGCAGTGCCACACGAAGCCGTCCGCCTCGGTCAGCCGAATGTTGCGGTGGCTGCCGTCGTCCACGATGAGGACGAGGTCGACGCGTTCGGCGACCTCGCTGAACAGTGCGAAGTTGGTGCCCTTCCCGTCGTAGGAGGCACCCAATGGATAGGGGTGCCCGCTCCACACGGACACCCCTTTCCGGCGCGGGCTCGCGGTCACCGGGCGTCCTCCAGGACACCGTGTGCCGGCCGGGCCGGCAGCGCGGGCGGAAGCGCGCGGGGAAGCTGGAGCATCTCCCGCAGGCGCGGCGCGGGTGTCCTCGGGACGCGCGGGACGCGTTCGCCGCTGGGGGCGCGCTGCGAGAACCAGATGACCTTGCTCCCGGTGTCGGTGGCGCAGCAGCCCCAGCCGTCGCTCATCGCGGCGATCCGGGCGAGGCAGACGCGCAGATCCTGGTCCGGGCGCAGATCGCGGTCGTTGTCGCCGATGGCGGTGATCAGGTGCTGTCCGTTCCACCAGAGCTCGATCGACGTGTCCTTGTCCGTGGCGTGCTCGTCGATGGCCCGCAGCAGCAGTTCGGCGCCGCGGCAGACGGGGTTCACGAGAACGTCCAGGTCCCAGAGGCGGAGATGGGCGGCCAGGATGCGGCCGACCTGCCCGATCCGTTCCGGACTGACTTCCACGTCGAGGTGGTAGTAGCAGGGCACTGCGGTTTTCATCTTCGTTGGCTCCCTACCGGCGAAGCTCGCGCTTCCCCTCGCCCTGCGGGGCCGAAGCCCCGAACACGAAGCGTGAGCACTGATCGCTTCTGAGTCAGCTCCAGAGTGCGAGCGCTAGGCCATTCGTGCAACACGAGCGACGGGCGGGGTAGTTGAAGATCCAACAAGACGCTTGGTCATCACCTGTGCACCATGAGTGAAAGCCTCGACTGCCGTGCCGGAGCCATGCCGCTCCGCGCACGGCCGCCACCCGATGGTCGGGAAACGCGGTCCGCCGAGGCGAAAGGTGAACAGCGCCATGCTGCTACCCGCCAAAGCCGAAGTGGCCCGCCAACTGCGGCGCTACCGGGTGTGGGAACGCGTGATGCTCGCGTCGCCGGGCGACCGGACAGCGCGGGCCACCTTCGAGGACTCGGGCTACACCCTGTGCGTGCTGATGGGGAAGCGCTGTGCGCGCGAGGCCTCGGAAGCCGCCGAACGCTATCTGAACAGCAGCAGCGTGGGCTCGTACCTCCAGGAGCAGAACGGACGCCCCCGTACGACGGCCGTCGTACACCGCGGGCCACCGGTCGCCATCGCCGTCGACCGGCGTTCCCCGGCGGGAAGGTAGTCCCCCTTCCGGCGCAGCTTGGCCCCCCCACCGGGTGAACAGCCCGGCCACGAGCACGGCGGAGGTGAGACCCATGAACGCGACCCCGGTACCGATCGGCCGCATTCCGGTACGCGACGTACGCCCGGCCGTGGACAGCGGCGCGCGCCCGGCGAAGGCGGTGGTCGGTGAGAGGTTCCAGGTCACCGCCACCGTGTTCCGCGAGGGCCACGACACGATCGGCGCGAACGTCGTTCTCTACGACCCCGACGGCCGCCCCGGCCCGTGGACCCCGATGCGCGAACTCGCCCCCGGCAGCGACCACTGGGGTGCCGAGGTCACCCCGGACACGACGGGCCGTTGGTCCTACGTCGTGGAGGCCTGGGGCGATCCCGTCGCCACCTGGCGCCGGGCCGCCCGCATCAAGATCCCGGCCGGCATCGACGTCGGCCTGATGCTGGAGGAGGGCGCGGAACTGCACGCACGCGCCGCCACCGGGGTGCCCGAGGGACCGGCACGGGCCGCGGTGCTGGCCGCCGCGGAGACGCTCCGCGACGACTCACTGCCGGTGGGGACGCGGTTCGTGGCCGCGTCGATGCCAGAGGTGGAGGGGGCGCTGGAGCGTTGTCCGCTGCGGGAGTTGGTGACGGCTTCCGAGCCGCGCGCGTTGCTGGTGGAGCGGGAGCGGGCGCTCTACGGCTCCTGGTACGAGTTCTTCCCCCGCTCCGAGGGCACGGCGGCCGAGCCCCACGGCACGTTCCGTACGGCCGTACGTCGACTCGACGCGATCGCGGCGATGGGCTTCGACGTGGTGTACCTCCCGCCGATCCATCCCATCGGAACGGCCTTCCGCAAGGGGCCGAACAACACGCTGTCCGCAGGGCCCGAGGACGTCGGTGTGCCGTGGGCGATCGGCTCGCCCGAGGGTGGCCACGACGCGATCCACCCCCGGCTCGGGACGCTGGAGGACTTCGACGCGTTCGTCGCGCGCGCCGGTGAGCTGGGCCTGGAGATCGCGCTCGACTTCGCGCTGCAGTGCTCGCCGGACCACCCGTGGGTGGACAAGCACC